>JAWOBP010000043.1:0-24423 GCA_046484285.1 Polyangia bacterium | reverse complement strand
TCTTTCGAGATGCTGAGAAGCGAGGTGACGATGGGGCAGTACGCGGCCTGCGTGGCCGACGGCGCGTGCGGCGAGCCGCTGCCGGACCCCTACGAGCCTCCGGATTTCCCGGACTTCGAGGGTTACTATACTTGGGGAGATACATCGAAGACGGACCACCCGGTAAACGGCGTCGACTGGTACCAGGCGGTGGAGTTCTGCCAGTGGGCCGGGGGCCGGCTGCCGAGCGAGGCGGAGTGGGAGTACGCGGCCCGCTCGCTGGGGCAGGACCGGACGTACCCGTGGGGCGAGGCCGAGCCGGCCTGCGAGTACGCGGTGATGGGACCCGCCGGGTCTGAGATCGGTCCTGGCTGCGGCGAGGAGCGCACGTGGGACGTGTGCAGCAAGCCGGCCGGGAACACGGACCAGGGGCTGTGCGACATGGCCGGGAACGTGTGGGAATGGGTCCAGGACTGTTATCACAGCGACTATGAAAACGCTCCGGCTGACGGGAGCGCGTGGGAGGACGAGTGTGACCAAGGCTCTGACGCAGTAGCGAGGGGAGGGGGGTACAAGCTAGGCACGGGGAGTCACTTGGAATGTAGGAACAGAACTCATGGGGCAATCGACAATTGGGCAACTCATCTTGGATTCCGTTGCGTGCAATGAGCGAGCGACGGTGTCGTTTCCCTTTGCATCGACGCGGCCAACCCGTTGATGTATCTGGTGACGGACATCACCGGGGCTTATCGAGACGCGGCTCCAGACATGGGCGCGTACGAATACTTCTCGGAGGAGTAGTGCCACGGGTAACGGGATCTACAGCTACTCCTGCCAGTAGAGCGGCGAATAATCGGCGAATTAATAAAATACACCGCCACCTTGGCCTTGAATGCCGATGTGAACTTGCGTCGCTTTGCCATTCTATTCCTCTGTTTCAACAACCGTTGCTTCCACCATAGCAGGTTGTCTCATTTGCCGGGAGTACTTTATTCGGCATACGGTGTGTTCGGTGATCCCGTAGCTCTTCCGCCGCCCGACATGGGTGACTTGCAGCCGCTTTCTTGACCAGCTCGGCTCGAGGGGGCTACGGTTTGCGCATGGGTTTGCGCGTCCTATTGCTGGTCTGCTTCTCGCTCGTCGTCTCGGGCTGCATGGATCCGCTCGAGAACTACCGCGCGTGTGTCAGGATCGAGAAGGCGCGCTGCGAGCTGCGCAAGAGCTGCGATTCGACGTTCGACCGGGCCAGCTGCGAGAGCTACTACGAGGAGTTCTGCCGCACCCGTCACCTGGAGGGGCCGGGCAGCGACGCGCTGACCTCCGACCAGGTCGACGCCTGCGTGGAGGCGATCCTGGCCTACGACTGCGCTCTGCTCAACCCGGGCATCGACGAGACCGAGTCGATCCCGGAGTGCGGCTTCATCGAAAAGCCCAGCGAAGATGCCGGCTCGGACGCCGGGACCGACACCGACACCGGCTCGGAGAGCGACACCGGGACCGACACCGACACCGGCCCGCAGAGCGACGCCGGCCCGGACGCCGGGTGAGGTCTTATCGGCCGCAGCATTTCTTGTACTTCTTGCCCGAGCCGCAGGGGCAGGGGTCGTTGCGTCCCACCTTGGGCCGCTCGCGGACGAACGTCTCGGGGCCGATCCACTTGCCGTCCACGAAGTACCAGCGCCCCTCGTGCCTGGCGAACCGCGCGCGCTCGTGGTGGACCACCTCCTCGTCGTGCTGCTCGTAGCGCGCCACGAACTCGATCGCCGCCTCGTCCTCTTCCTCTCCTCCGCCCTCCACAGACAGGATCTCCAACCCCAGCCAGTCGCTGCTGCGCATCCAGTCGCGGGTCGCCTGGCGGTCGAAGTCGGCTCTCGACCTGAAGTGGGTGCTGCGCTCGACGAACGCCAGCTCGCCGAGCGTGAACGCCGTGTAGCGCGCCCGCATCAGCTCCTCGGCCGTCCTCGGCGCGCGGTCGCCCCTTATCACCGGCAGGCAGCACTCCTCCGGCGCGAGCCCGGAGTCGCAGGCGCAGAGCCGCTCTTGGCTCGAATCGGCCGGCGCCATTCAGACCTCCACGCCCAGCATCTCGGGCAGCACCTCGCCGGCGGGCGCGTCGATCTTGACGTCCGCCATCTCGTCCATCGCGGTGGCGCCCACGTTGACGATTATCATCGCCGCGTCTCCGCGCTTGGCCACCAGCGGAACCGAGGCGGCGGGGAAGACTTCCAGTGTCGAGCCGACGACCAGCATCAGGTCGCACGCCGCCGCCGCGGCGATCGCGGTCTCCATCGCGCCGGCGGGCAGCGGCTCTCCGAAAAAGGTCACGCGCGGCTTGAGCAGCCCGCCGCACTCGTCGCAGCGCGGGGGCAGCTCGCGCTGCACCTTCTGGTGGATGTCGTCGAAGTCGTACTCCACCCCGCAGTCCAGGCAGTCGATCCGGCGCGTGTTGCCGTGCAGCTCGATCACGTCGCTCGAGCCGGCCAGGCGGTGCAGGCCGTCGATGTTCTGCGTGACCACGGCGCTGGCCTTGCCCCGGCGCTGCAGCTCGGCGATCGCGAGGTGGGCCCGGTTGGGCTCGGAGTCGACCAGCGCGCGGTAGCGCACGTCGCGGAAGAAGCTCCAGAAGTAGGTCGGCTCCTCGAGAAAGGCGTTGATCTCGACCACCTTGTAGGCGTCGTACTCCTTCCACATGCCGCCGTCGCCGCGGTAGGTGGGGATCCCGCTTTCGGCCGAGACCCCGGCTCCGGTGAAGACCACCACCTCGCGGGAGCGTTCGACGATCCGAGCGGCGGACTGGATTAGCGATTTTCGATTCATGGTGACACCTTGGCCGTGACGTTCTTGGTCTTGCCGGGCTTGATCGAGACCATGCGAAGGGTCCGCTTGCCCCCGGCGCTGAAAGTAACCTCGTGCAGACCGGCGGAGAGCTCGAGGGTCAGCGGCGCGCGTCCCCGGGGCCTGCCGTCCACCGCGACGCGGATCGGCCCCTCGGCGCCGGGCGGCGCGCCGATCACCAGCACCCCCGCCTGCTTGGCGGGCTCCTTTTTCTTCTCCTCGGACGCGTAGGGGTTTTTCTCCGCGGGTTCGGCACCGCCGGATGCGGCCTTGGCGGCGCGCCCCTTTTTCCGACGCTCGCGATCCTCGCCCCCGGTCGCCCCGGTGCGGCGGCTCCGATCGCCCCGGCGGTAGCCGTCGCGCTTCGCGCTCTTCTGTTGCGCCGGGTCTTCCTCGACCTGCCCGGTTTCCTCGGCCTGCTCGATCGCGGCCGGGCTCTCCTCGGCCGGCTCGGCGATCTCCTCCTCGGGCCGGGGTTCTTCTTCCTCGGCGGCGAGGGCGGTGCGTTGCTCGCGCTCCTGCTCTTCCAAAAGGCGCCGGATGTCGGGACGCGGCTCGCTCGCGCTCTCCCGCGGCTCCCGCTCGGCGGCGGCGCTTTCGCCGGAGTCGCTCTCGTGCGGCCAGAGCCGGTAGTTGAGCCACAGCGAGAAGCCCAGCGCGATCGCCGCGATCAGAGTCAGCACCTGCCAGCCGCGTGAGACGAGGCGCTCGTCCGCGGCGGCCGAGGCGCGCGCGACCGGCGGCGTCGGGGTCGAGCGGCGGGGGGGCACCGGGCTGCTCGCCCTGCGGCGGGGCGGCTCCCGCTCCTCCTCGTCCTCATCGAGCCTGACGCCCCGGCCCAGGGCAAGCCAGCGCTCGGAGTCGCGGGAGATCGGCTTCCTGTCCGGGTCGGGCTCGGGGCCCTGGATGCCGCCGACCGCCCCGATTCGCACCAGGTCGAGCAGCAGCGTCTCCAGCGCGTCGGGAGAGGCGGTCCGCGAGAGGATGATCTCGCGCGGCGTGTCTCCGGCGCGCAGCCGATCCAGCGCGGGGTGCAGCTTGGGCGGCGCGATCTCGGCGTAGCGCTCGAGGGTCTCGTCGTCCAGCTCGACCCGCTCGATATCCAGAAGCGCGCCGTCCGCAATCTGCATGACCAGGCGGTCGAGGTGCTCGCAGGCGTGCTTGACGATCGCCTCGTCTCCGGTCTCGAACTGGGGCTGCGGCGTGTCGGTCGCGTCGACGACCGTAAAGCGGCCGCTGCCCGCGCCCAGCAGGCGCTCCAGGGCCGCCCGGCCGGTCACGAACGACCCGTCTCTCCAGCCGGCGGTGACGGCCACCAACTCGCCGTCGCGGATCTCCACCTCGAAGTGGCGCCAGCTTTCGCGCAGCGTGATCCGGCAGCTCGGCCGCCCGGCCAGCGCGGCGTCGAGCAGGGTGCGAATTCCGACATTCTCCACCCGTCCGCTCACGTCTCCGGCCAGGGCCAGCCGCCTCTCCAGCAGGATCCGCGGGCGCAGCACGCGCGCCGCGTGCCCCAGGATCTGGCGGCGGTCGACCTCCTCGATCACCAGGTCGTCGGCCGCGACGCCCGAGCCGCCCAGGCGCTCGAGAAAGTCCTCCTTCCAGGACAGCACGATCAGCGGAACGTGGCGCAGCGCGTAGTCGTTGCGAATCCGGTTGCACAGCTCCCAGCCGTCCAGGCCGGGCATCACGATGTCGGAGACGATCAGGTCGGGCGGATCCTCGCGGATCATTCTCAACGCCTCGAGGCCGTCTGCCGCGGTGCGTACGCGCAGGCCCGCTTCGCTCAACACCTGGTCGAAGGCGACTCGGATCTGGGCGTCGTCGTCGGCGACCACGACCCGCAGGCCGGACAGGGCGGCCAGGTCCTCTTCGTCCGGCTCCGGGCAGGCGGCCGGGGCCAGCACCTCCTCGCCCTCGGCGAGCGACATCACGCCCAGCAGCCCCTCGCCGAACGGCGAGAAGCGGATCCGCCCCGACGATCCGCGCGCCGCGGCGCGGCGAAGCTGCGCCACCAGACCCCAGACCCCGGCCATCAGCCGGCCCTCTCCGGCCACGCGGAAGCGCTCCTTCTCGCTCCCGCCGGTCGCCGAGTCGAGGACTCCGCGGCGGATCTCGTCGAAGACGAAGCGGACCAGCTCGTCCAGGCTCGGGTCGCGCAGACCGAGCACCAGCCGCGCGGTCCGGGCGTTGGGCCCGGCCAGGCGGCGGGCCTCGGCCACCAGCCGCTCGCCGTCCACGGGCTTGGGAATCGCCCGGCCGGCGGGCGCATCGGAGGCTCCGGTCACGCGCAGCACCGGCACGAAGTCGGTGAGCGGATCGCGAGCCAGCGCGTCGGCCAGCGCGTTTCCGCCGGGCTCCGGATCGTCGGCGTCCAGCGCGATCAGGTCGGGGGTCTCCTCCACGGCGCGATCGAAAGCCTCCGGGGAAGGGATCTCGAGCGGCTCGAAGCCGGCCTCGCGCAGGGTCGTGACGATCTGTCCGCGCAGACCCGCGGTCGCCGCCACCACGTGCACGATCGGCCGGATTTCGGGTTGCTCCTCCAACTCGGTGGCCGTGGTCGGGGCCGCGGCGGGCTCGGGCGGCGCGGACGGACGCGGCGGGATGGAGGAGCTGGTTCGGGGCGCGCTCTCGCCCTCGGACGGAGGCGGGGGATCGGTGGTCGTGGACGGGGCGATGAAGGGCGGCGGCTGAGAGCTGGTGCGGCGCTCCTGGCTGCGCTGCCGCTCCTCGGCGCGGCGGCGCTCGGCCGCCTCGGGATCGGCGACGCTCTCGGCCCGGTCGCGCGCCTCGTCGCGCAGGCTGGACAGCGCGCCGATCTGCTCGGCGAGCCAGGCGAAGTCGTCTCGCGAGGGCGCCTGCTCGCCGGAGCGCAGCGAGTCGAGGCGCTCGAGAAACGATCGGGCCCAGTCGGTCACGGCCGGCAGACCGTAGACCGCGCCGGCGCCAACCAGGCTGCGCGCGATGCGCTCCAGTCCTTCGGTGGGCCAGCTGCCGCCGTACGACTTGCCCGAGCCGGCGGCGCGCTCGAGGCGCTCCATCTCGCGGCGGAAACCCTCGAGCTTCTTGTCGAACGTTTCCAGGAAACCGAGCTGACGACGCGCGACCAGCGGGCTGACGTTTTGGCTGTCCGGCATGGCGATTCCCCGATTGTGTTTGCGTTGCAACCGCTAGAAGCTATCCCGACACGAGGGCCGGAATCAAGGCGTACGGAATCGAGGCGCGGGGGCGACCGATCGATCAGGGGAGGTCATGCTGGTTGGAGATTCGATCCGTGCGATCCGTGGGGCGATCCGTGTGGGGGATGACGACCGATCCGCGTGGGGGGTAAGACGACCGATCCGCGTGGGGGGTAAATGGATCAAGTTGAGATCACTGCATTTTCAAACGAACGGGTTGCGTACCTCAACCTCACCGTAGCGTTGGCCGTGCGAGAGGTCCTCGCTCCATAGCACCCGGCTACCCAGGCTTCCGGCCGCGTGGAGGATCAGCGCGTCCCATAACGAGATCTGGTATCGCCGCGACAGGGCGATCGCATCCAACACGTCCCCGGCTCCGGGCGCGAACACGGTCCATGTGGCGAAGTCACCGACGATTTCCGCGGTTTCCTCCGGCGAGAGCGGGTATGGCAGCTTGCGCGTCAACGTCACCGCCAGCTCGGTGAGCACCTGCACGCTGAGACAACCGCCGCGCTCGTCCAATAGCCTGTCGATCAGCGCCGCTGCCGCGGCTCGTTTTTCTCCCGCGCTGTGATCGTGAGCGTAGACCAGCACGTTCGTGTCGACGAACTCCAACTCAACGCTCATGCAGATCTTCCCGCCGCCAGTCAATCGAGCCCTCGGTTCCAAGATTCAGGCCGCGGTCGAGGCGCCTGCGGATCCGCTCGGTGGCGCGCGACCGCTCGGCTGCTTCGTCCACGATGCGCTCGACGTACCCGGCGAGCAATCCGGATAGCGAAGTATCCTCTTCGATCGCCCGGTGGCGGGCTTTTTTGAGCACGTGGACCGGCAGGGAAAGCGTGACGTTGCGTTTTTCCATCGAAAACCTCACGTGAGTGAGTGCTGCACGTATTTGCGTGACAGATGAAACATAGTCTCTGAAGCGAAAGAAGTCAAGATGATCCACTTTGATCCGCTTGGGGGGTAAACGGATCAAGTTGATATTGTTTGGTTTTTGGATGGGGCTCTACTCGGGCTCGGTCTGTTGCGGCTGGGCGGGGTGGCTCTCTATCCACTTCTTGACGTACTTGGGGACGCCGAGAATGCCTCGCACCGCGTAGTTCTCGAAATCTTCTCCCACCAGGTTGACGATTCCCATCGGAACCTGGAACGCAACCACGTAGGCGATCAGCGTGCGGCCGTTCTTCTGCGGGAACAGCCTCCAGTACCCGCGGATGTCGTCCAGGTCGCTGGGGTGCGAGGAGACCTGGTTGAAGCTCAGCGTGCGGCTCTTCTCGTCGAGGCGCATCTCCAGGTGGTAGGTGACCGATATCACCCGGTGCCCCAGCTTCATCTTGACCAGCGAGCGGTCGTCCTTGCGGCTGATCTCCCGGCAGGAGACCGTGTTGGGGAACACCTCGGGGTACTTGCTCCAGTTGACCAGCGTCTCCCAGGTGCGCTCGGGCGGGGCGTCGACCACGATGTAGCCGGATCCGCCGTAGAAACCGTTCTCGCGCGACGAGGGCAGCTCCTGGCGTACCACCTTTCCCTCGGAGAGAGTCGCCATCTCCTGCTCGGAGAAGCTGACGCTCCCGGCCGCGGCCAGCGCTCCGGCCAGCAGGGCCGCGGAGCAGAGAATGGATCCGAAGAGACGTCCGTTCATTTCACACCACCATCCCACCTGTCAGTATACAAACGCAAGTCACATCCGCGTGATTCAAATCATTCGACAACCGGGTCGAAACATTCGATCGTGGTGTCGATCCGAAAGTTGGACTGGTCCGTGTGCCGCTCTGCGTGGAAGATGTCCATCGGGTACGTTCCGCCCACGGACAGCCCGATCTCGTCGGCCACCTCGTCGAGCGAGACCGAGCCGCTGATCGGAGGATGCAGGCCGCCGAGGTCGATCACCAGCCGCCCGGCGATGAAGGTCCACAGGTCGTCGTCGCCGGTGAAGGTGAAGACCTCGCCTCCGCCGTAGACGAACTCCGTGTGTATTTCGGTGGTGAAGTTGTAGTTCAGCTCCGGGAAATTCTCGTTTTCCGCGCCGAAGCCCTCGTCCGGTCCGATCGGGAAAAAGGCGTCGTCGTCGTAGGTCCAGGTTCCCTCTCCGTCGTCGGTCAGCGGAATCTCCGCCTCGAGCTCGTGGTTGACGCCGTCGATGGTTTCGTACCACTGCTCGAACGTTTCGAGGCTCGTGATCTGTCCCCCCGGACCCTCGGGATCGAAGACCGGCTTGTCGTCCTCGCCGAGCTCGTCGAGCACCAGCCCGGTGGTCGCCGCGTCGCCGGTGTAGCTCTCGAAGTCGGGGTGCTCCTGGGAGAAGTCGCGAACCGTGGCGATCAGAACCGAGTCGCCGCAGACCATCTCGCCGGTGTCCGTCCCGCTGTCCGTCTCGGTGTCGGTGTCCGCGTCGGCGTCGACATCGCCGTCGGCATCGGCATCCGCGTCGGAGTCCGCGTCGGCATCGACGTCGGCGTCTCCGTCCCCGATCGGGTCGTTGCTCTCGGAGCCCTCGGCGCAGCCGAGCGCGACCGCCGTCAGAGCCGCGAGGATGAAGATGCGAGCCATCCGGTCCTCCTTCCTACTCCAGCGGAATGACCACCTCGGTCCACTGCGGGATGTGGTTGTTGGTCGTGATGTCCTGGAACGGCAGGTAGAAGGCCGGCCAGGTCGGATCCTGCTGCGCCTCGGCCAGCGACGGATCGAAGCCGGCCATCCAGATCTGGGGCAGGTCGGCGCCCTCCAGCACGTGACCGTAGTCCCGCATCGAGGAGACGGTCAGCCACAGCAGCTTCTTTCCGTCCAGCTGGTGCTCCTGAGGGCACCACCTGGCCCACGAGGTGCGCAGGTTGCCCGCCAGGTTGACGTTGGCCAGTGGGATCGGCTCTCCGCCCTCGATCGGGACGACCCACAGCGTCGCGTCGTCGTCGCTGTAGCTGTCTCCCGGAGAGGAGTAGGATCCCAGCTCGCTGGACTCGTTGAACACCACCCACTCGCCGTCCGGGCTGATCGCCGGGTAGTAGAAGTTGACGTCCGGCTCGGCCGGCACGAGCACGGTTGGCGCTCCCCAGTTGCCCACGCCGCCGTACTCCATCAGCTCTATCTGTCCGCCGTGGAAATACCAGTCGCCGTAGAACTCCCGCGTCACGCGCGTGAACGCCACCAGCTCGCCGTCCAGCGACCAGTCCGGGTAGGTGACCGGCGTGTCCGAAAGCACCTCCACGACCGATCCGTCCGCTCCGTCGCGCAGGGTGAACACGCCCTGGTAGACTGACAGCACGTAGGTGTCGTCCGGAGAGTAGGTGTGGAAGTTGGCGTGGTAGGCGTTCTCGGCCGGAAGCACCGAGCTCTGGCTGCCTACCGAAATGATGTCCGCCGGACCGTTGCCGCCGTCGTAGTTGAGCGCCATCAGCGTTCCGTCGTGGCTGAGGGCGTGGCAGGCCACGCAGCGTCCGTCGGTCTGGGCGGTGGTGTAGACCTCCTCGGCCTGCTGTCCGGCCGCGCCGAAGTCGTAGCGGAAGACGCCGTAGTCCGACTGCACGGTGCTGGAGGCCGCCCAGTAGTAGAGCCCGCCGGTCACGTTCTCCTCGGCGATCTCCACCGTGACCGGATCGCTGACCCCCATTGAGGAGCTGTCGGCCTGGCTCGTTCCGCTGACCGTGATCGTGAACGACTCGCTGGAGTTGCCCCAGCGCATGGCGTCCCAGAGCGTTCCGGCCGGGGTGAACCAGGGATTCGAGACGTAGGCGACCGCGTCCTGCGAGACTCCGTCGAGTTCCACCTTCCACACGTCGTTGCCCGCTCCGCCGTCCCACTGGATCTCGAGATCGAACAGGTTGGGCGGGATCAGCACGCCGCTTTGCGGGTAGACGATCGCCGGGGCGCGCCCGGGATCGACCGCGCCGTCGAAATCGTCGCTCACCTCGGCGGGAAGCGCCGGATCGAGGAAGGTGGTCTCGTCGGTCTCGCCGTCGCAATCGTCGTCGAGACCGTTGTCCGGGACCTCCGGGGCCTGGGGGTGGATCGCCGGGTCGGTGTCGGCGCAGTCGATCTCGGCGCACCACCAGTCTCCGTCTTCATCCAGGCAGCCCATCTCGGTGTCTGTGTCCGAATCCGTGTCGGCGTCGCTGTCAGTGTCGGTGTCGGTGTCGGCGTCGGTGTCGGCGTCGCTGTCGGTGTCGGCGTCGGTATCGGCGTCGCTGTCGCTGTCGGTGTCGGTATCGGCGTCGCTGTCGCTGTCGGTGTCCACGCTGATCTCCATTCCACCGGAGCCGCCCTCTCCGCAGCCGATCAGCGCGGCGAGCAGAACAGCCGTGGCCGTCGATCCGATTGTCCAGCGCATGCAGGCCCCCTTGTTCGATAAGAGTGTAGCGCGAAGCCGACCCGGGGGAAAACCGAAAGAAGAGTTTGGACGGCGTTGTGGTAGACTGCGTTTCGATGGCGCTATCTGGATTCGTCGGTTCTCCGGCCTTGCTGCGCGGCGGTGCGATCGCCCTGATCGCGGTCTCGCTGTGCGCGGCTCGGGCCGCCGCCGATCCGACCAACTACCAGCGCTACGTGATCGGGGAGCGCGCGCTGGGAATGGGCGGGGCCCAGACCGCGGCGGTCAACGATCCGATGGCCAATCTCTACAACCCGGCCGGAATGGTGTTCGCCACCTCCTCGATGGTCTCGGCCAGCAAGAGCATCTACAGCTTCGACCAGCGCGAGGTGAAGGACGGTTTCGTTCCCTCCTCGACGAGCCAGTCGGTCGACGCGCAGAACCTGGAGCACACCAACGACCTGACGCTGCCCTCGACGCTGGCCCTGGTCCGGCAGTTCGGCAGCCGGCTCCACGAGGAAGGAGGGCCCAGGCGCCACGCGCTGGGCGTCGCGATCCTGGTGCCCAGCCAGGACGCCTTCACCCTCAAGGCCAAGTGGAGCGCGCCCCAGGGCTCGGAGCTGCGGGATCGCGAGACCTACCGCCTCACCGAGTCGTACAACCAGGTCTGGACCGGGGGCTCCTACGCGCTGCGGGTCAGCGAGGAGCTCGGGTTGGGAATCTCGGCTTTCCTGGTGACGGATCGCTACCAGCGGGGGCTGTCCCGGACCCGATTCGGCGATATCGGCGCCGACGAGTGCCAGGTCACCGACTGCGGCTTTCTCGAGTTCTGGAATTCGGATTTGACCGTCGATTCGGTCTCGTTGCTGTTTCGCCTGGGCGTGCTGTGGGCTCCGCACGAGAACTGGAGGTTCGGTGCGGTGATCTCGGCGCCGACGATCCTGCTTCCCGACGTGTGGCTGTACGCCACCGAGGGCCGCCTCGACCAGACGTTCGGGATGGGAGCGGTCGACGGAACCGCGGACGACCGCGTCGAGTACTACACCGACGACTACCAGCTAGACGTGGCCTCCTACGAGCCGTTGGCCGCCAGGCTCGGCGCGGCGTACATGTGGGGCGGCGTCTTTACCGCCGACCTGGATTTCAGTCTCCACCTGCCGGTCTCCTACCACCGGATCCGCAACGATCCGGTCATGCGCCGCCGCTGGCCGGAGGGACGGGCGGGAGACAACCCGCCGGAGAACCAGGAGGCGAGCCCCTACTGGTTCGATCCGGGCGTGGTGCGCGTGGTCGAGCGGCGGGCCGTGCTCAACGCCAACGCGGGTTGGGAGGCGATAATCGCCGACACCTGGACGATCAGGAACGGGCTGTTCACCGACTTCTCGTCGGCGCCGCCGGTCGTGGCGGGAGACGAGCCGCAGCTTTCCCACGTCAATCGCTACGGGGCCACGCTGGCGGTCGGCTATCGCAACAAGGGATACGACATCGCGGTGGGAGTGATGGGCGCGATCGGAATCGGGCAGGCCGCGGTGCACCACCCGTACGACGAGCAGACTCCGTGGCGCCCGGCCGAGATGGAGGAACGGGCGCTGTACGTCTTCATCTCCGGAATCCAGAAAGCGGCGGTGCGCGGCGCGAGGAAGCTGTACGACGAGGCGCGCGAGGGCTCGCTGTTCGAACAGCAGAAGGGCGCCGAAGGGGAAGAGGGAAAGTCGCGCGAAGACGAGAATGATCGAGAGAGCGGCCGGGACGAGAGTGAATAGGAAGATCGATTCGGGTGTCACATAGTGTGGGGAACCGATCCGGGGATCGGAGGTGTGTCATGATGAGATCGATTTCGGCAGCCGTCGCCGTGGGCGCGCTTCTGCTGGCCTCGGGGCCGGCCGTCGCGGCCGGGGGCAAGCTCGAGGTCTCTCTCAAGGACGACAAGGGGGTGACGATCAACGGCAAGGTCACGGCGCGCAAGGGCGAGGCGGTCGAGTCGTGTACGACCGCCGCCGGCTCGTGCACGCTGACCGGCCTGGCGGCCGGGGTCTGGAAGGTCAGCGCCAAGACCACCGGAGGGGCGGAATCGGGCTCGAAATCGGTCACGGTGAAAAACGATCACACCTCCTCGACCAGCCTTGTCTTGAAGAAGAGCAAGTTGATCCTGTTGGCCGAGCAGAAAGGGACCAAGGTCGTGCGCTCGCTGGGCGGGGCGGTCGAGCTCCAGACGGCGAAGTTGGACGCGGTCGAGGACCTCGGCAGCGGCAGCAAGCTGAAGGCCTCCGGCACGACAAAGGACGAGCACGGGGTGACGATCAACGGCAAGGTCACGGTCGAGAAGGACGGAGAGGTGGTGGGCCGCTCCGAGACGGCCGCCGGCAAGTACGAGGTCTACGACCTCTCGCCCGGAACCTACACGTTCTGCTTCGAATCGAACGGGGGCAAGAAGAAGACCAGGTCGGTGGTGATCAAGAACAGCATCAAGGTGACGGTCAATTTCCAGCTCTGAATTTCCGGCCGGATTTTTCCTCTTTGGATAGAAACTAGTAAGATGAAAAGAAACTCGTTGTTAGTCTTGCGGAAAGCTGTGTTACACTCGGTGCGCTTTCCGCGATACTCGAGGTGTGAAGGAGCTGGCAGATGAGCAGTTCATTCCGAGTCTGGATGGCGGCCGCGGCGCTGGTGGTCGTGTGGTCGCTGGCGAGCGCAGGGGGCGTCCAGGCCTCGCCGCAGGACGATTACGATCTGGAGTACGACGACGCCGAGGCGGCTGGAGACCTGGTCTACGACGACGCCGAGGCGGCCGGAGACCTGGTCTACGACGACGAGCTCGCCGCGGGCGGATCGCTGGAGGAGAGCGGAGATGTCGAGGAAGGGCTGATCGACTGGGAAGAGGAAGAAGGAGAGGAGGAGCCGGGCGAGGAGCCCGGCGAGCGGGACGAGCGCAAGCCGTGGGAGTGGGGAGCCCCGCGCCATCACTCCAATCTGACCGGCTCGACGGGCCTTTTGCACATGCCGGAGGCGGGTTCCGGTCCGGCCGGAACCTTCGGCGTGGGCGTGCACGGAAGCTGGTTCAAGTACAAGGACTACTTGATTTACGGCGACGAGAACACCGGGATGTGGGGCGACGTCAACATTCGCGTCACGCCGATCGAATTTCTGGAGATCCACTACGGAATCCAGGCCGCGGCCAACTACAACGACCAGGAGGTTCCCGAGCTGTTCCAGGCGCTGGGCGACATGGACCTGGGTCTCAAGGGCTCGGTCTCTCCGGCCGACTGGGTGACGATCGGCCTGGACGCCAGCGCCTTTCTGCTCAACTCGGTTGGCGAAGTGGCGATGGACTGGTCGGGCACCAGCTTCGGCCTCGACGCGCTGGGCTCGTTCGATTTCGCCGCGATCGACGACAACGCGCCTTTGCGCATGCACCTCCAGGCCGGCTATTTCTTCGACAACACCGCCGAGCTGATCAAGAAGGTCGAGCGGGACAACGGGGGCTGCGGCACCGACCGGGACGGCGACGGCAACGTTGACTACCAGGGCTGCCTCAGCCCGGTGGAGCGCCACGCGCTGGGCATCGACCGCAACGACCAGTTCCGCCTCGGAGTGGGAGTCGACGCCCTTTTGCCGTACGTCTCGCCGATGGTCGAGTACCGGCTCGAGGTTCCGGTCAACCGCCAGGACTTCGTCTGCCCCAAGGACGCGCCCGGCAGCGCGGACAGCTGCATGGTGCAGGAGGGCGGGTCGGCTTTCCGCCAGATACTGGCCTTGGGCGTGAGAGTGCTTCCCCACATCGACGATCTGGCGATCGACATCGGGGTGGACGTCGGCCTGACCGGCTACGCGCCAACGGTGCACGAGCTGGCCGCCGAGGTCCCGTGGCGGATCATCTTCGGGGCGAGCTACAACTACGACCCGTTCCCCGAGCCTCCGCCCGCGCCGGAGCCTCCGCCGCCTCCTCCGCCCGCGCCGGAGCCTCCGCCGCCGCCGCCCGAGATCCTGGGGCTGGTGCACGACAAGGCTTCGGTGGACGAGCCGGTGGCCGAGGCCACCGTGATCTACGAGGGGCGCGAGCTGAACCCGCAGGTGACCGGCGAGGACGGCCGCTTCACCTCCTACGGGCTCGAGGCGGGTCCGGCCACGCTGACGATCGAGGCAGAGGGCTATCACCCCGGCACCTTCACGGTGGAGCTGCCCGAGACCGGCGAGATCGACGAGTCGTTCGCGCTCGAGGCCAAGCCCAAGAAGGGACAGATCATCATCAACGTGGTCGACGAGGGGGACAAGGCCCTGGTCGGCGCGCCGTTGAAGATCGAAGGTCCGGAGAGCTTTCGGGAGAAGACCGGCGTCCAGGGTAGGGTCGAGGTCGAGGCCGAAGAGGGCGAGTACACGATCTCGGCCGATGTCGACGGCTACCTCAGCAAGCGCGTCCGCGTCGAGTCGCGGGCCGACACCCGCACCGAGGTTCACCTGCAGCTGCGCGAAAAGCCCAAGAGATCCCTGGTCGTGCTGCGCAACAAGCGGATCGTGATCAAGCGCAAGATTCACTTCGAGACGGATTCGGACACGATCCAGCCGCGCTCCTTCGGCATTCTCGACGAGGTGGTGGACACGCTGATCAACCACCCGGAGGTCGAGCTGGTGGAGATCCAGGGCCACACCGACGACCGGGGCAAGCGCGACTACAACATCGATCTCTCGGAGAGACGCGCCAACTCGGTGAGGCGCTACCTGACCGAGTCGGGCGTGGAGCCGCGGCGCCTCGAGGCCGAGGGATACGGCCCGGATCGTCCGGTGGCGCCCAACATCACGCGCAACGGTCGCGCCCGCAACCGCCGCGTCGAGTTCCACATCAAGGACAGAGCCGAGTAGCCCGGACGAGCACCCGGCGCGAGCTTCACACCGCCTTCCACTTCTGCTACTCACCGGGACGTTCCAGCGTTGAGAGGTGATCCGCATGACCGAGACACGATTACGCTTCGCGCCGTCGCCGACCGGGGTCTTGCACCTCGGCGGAGCCCGCACGGCTCTGTTCAACTGGCTCTACGCCCGCCACTGCGGCGGCGAGTTCGTGCTGCGCATCGAGGACACCGACCGGCAGCGCTCCAGCGAGGAGTCGACCGCGGCGATTCTCGACGCGCTCGAATGGCTGAAGCTGGAGTGGGACGGCGAGCCGGTCTTCCAGTCGCAGCGCGGCGAGCGCCACCGGGAGGCCCTGCAGAGGCTGATCGACGAGGATCGCGTCTACAAGTGCTACTGCACCGCCGAGGACCGCAAGGCGATCCGGGAAAAGGCGATCGCCGAGAAACGCCCCGCGATCTACGACGGTCGCTGCGATGGTCTGCCCGATCGACCCGGCGAGCCGTTCGTCTGGCGCTTCCGCATGCCCGGGCAGGGCGAGACCGTCGTCGACGACCTGGTGCAGGGCCGCGTGGTCACGCCCAACGACGAGATCGAGGATCTGGTGATCGCCCGCGCGGACGGCACGCCGCTTTACAACTTCGCGGTCGTGGTCGACGACGCCGAGATGGGGATCACGCACGTGGTACGCGGCAAGGACCACTTGACCAACACGCCCAAGCAGGTCCAGATCTACCGCGGGCTGGGGCTGCCGGTCCCGCGCTTCGGGCACCTGCCGCTGATCCTGGGGCTCTCCAAGCGGCTGCGCTCGGCAGGGATCGAGAGCTACCGCGAGATGGGCTATCTGCCCGAGGCGGTCGACAACTACATCGCCCGGCTGGGCTGGTCGCACGGCGATCGCGAGATCTTCTCCCTCGAGGAGCTGGCGGCCGAGTTCGATCTAGGCGACGTCAACCGCTCGGAAGGGTCGCTCAACCTCGAGAAGATGGAGTGGATCAACCAGCAGCACCTGATCGCGCAGAGTCCCGAGCGGCTGGCCGAGCTCGTGCTTCCCTTCCTCGGCGAGATCGGCGTGGAGGTCGAGGCCGGTCACCCCCGCCTGGCCGGCGCCTGCGAGACCGTGCGGCAGCGTTCCCGCACTTTGGTCGAGATGGCCGACAAGGTCCGCTTCTATTTCGCGGCCGACGAGGCGGTGGAGATGGATCCCAAGGCGGCCAAGAAATTTCTGAAGGGTGAGGCGCTCGAGCGGCTCGCGGGGATGGCGGATGCGCTCGATGAGGTGGAGAGCTGGGACGAGGAGAGCCTGGAGCGAGCGGTTGGGCGATTCTGCGAGCAGCGCGGGATCAAGCTGGGCAAGGTCGCGCAGCCGGCGCGCGTGGCGCTGACCGGCCAGAAGGTGGGACCCGGGCTGTTCGAGATGATGGCGGTGCTGGGGCGCGAGTCCACCGTGGCCCGCTTGCGGCGGGCGGCTGCGGGAGCGTAGGTCGAAGTTGAACATTCGCGATCTGCATCCCCGTCGCTTCTTTCTCGACGCCTGGCGCGACATGGACGCCGAGGCGGCGGCTCAGCGCGCCTCGGTCGACGCCGGGCAGCGCACCTCGGACGCATTGCTGGCCGTCTACGTCTTCACCGTGGTCGCGATTTCGCTGACGCTGCAAGAGTACTTCGGCGGGCCCACGACCTTCTTCGAGCTGGTGCGCTTCGTCGACGATCCGACAGCGCCGATCCGCCACCCGGATCTCTACTCACTGGTGGCCTGGATGCGGCCCGAGGACGGAGGCACGCTCTTCGCCCAGCTCGACCGCGGCGGGCGCCTGGAGCTGTGGCACCTGGGCTACTGGGCCTCGTGGCGCGTGTTGGGTTTCGGCGTGATTCCGCTGCTGGCCGCGGCGATTCACCCGCGGATCGGGCTGGCGGGGCTGGGTCTCACCTTCGACGGCTTCGCGCGGCACCTCTGGATCTACGGTGTGCTGTTCGTCCCGGTGCTGATCGCGGTGGTCATCGTGTCCTTCACCGACGACTTCTCCACCTACTACCCGTTCTACACCGGAGCCCACCGCTCGCTGCTCGACTTCGCGATCTGGGAGGTTTTCTACGTGGCGCAGTTCTTCGCCCTGGAGCTGTGCTTTCGCGGCTTCATGCTGCAGCCGCTGGCCCGAACCCTGGGTTCGGCCGCGATTCCGGCTATGATGGTGCCGTACGTGATGATCCACTACGGCAAGCCGCTGCCCGAGTGCTTCGCCGCGATCATCGCCGGGATCGTGCTGGGCACGCTGGCGATGCGCACCCGTTCGATCTGGGCCGGCTTCCTGATCCACGTCTCGGTGGCGGTCTCGATGGACCTGGCGGCGATCTGGCAGACCCACTGGGTGGATTAGTTCAAAATCGGTGCGTCGAACTTGTTCTTGCGCGAGCCCTTGGTCCCCAGGTGGATCAAAGCGGATCGCCTGGATCATGGTGCGCTGATTATCGCGGTGCGATGACGAGCTCGAGTAGCCGGTCTGAGAGGTCTACGAGCTCATCCCGTCCTTCTACCCCTTCGCTCCACGAGCGTGGAATGCTGGACGCGCCTACAGCGGCGCCGGTCAGTGCGCCGGTCATGGAGCCGATCGTGTCGGCGTCGCCGCCCAGAGAGAGCGCGTAGAGCAACGCGTCCGCGAACGAGTCTCGGTGGCGAAGGAAGCAGTGCAGCGCCGTGGGCACGGAGTGATGCGCCTCGATGCCGTTGCCCAGCTCGCGCACGACGGTTTCGGCGCGCGCCTCATCGAGAAGAGCGACCTTGTCCAGCAGATCCTGGAACCGATTGGTTCGGACGTCCTGCCGCAGTCCCTCGAGCAGCTCGGCTTGGTTCGTGTCTGGCGACGCCACCAGTTTGGCGACTGCCGCCGCTTGTAATACCGCGCCATCCTCGCCGAGCGGATGGAAGTGGGTGATCCGCGCAGCTTCACGGGCGATTTCGACGACCCGCTCCGGAGCTTCGCAATGCAAAAGGCCGATAGGGACAATGCGCATCGCCGCGCCGTTGCCGAAGGAGCCCTTGCCGCCAAACAGCTCGGCGGACGCTTCTTTCCATTTTCTGCCCTTGCGCATGAGCCGAAAGATCCGGGGTGGCCCGGCGCCGTACCCGCGCCACGGCTCTCGTTCATACTGGGTGGCGAGAGCCTGAGCCATGTGCTCGACGTCGAACCCACGGCGCTCCACCAGCGAGGCCGCCGTGGCCAGGGTCATGTGAGTGTCGTCGGTGTAGCGCATGGGTCTTGGCGGCTCTTCGATCCAAGGGCCGAGGTTGGACACCGCGGGCATCGGGCTGCCTTCGAGCGGCGCACCGAGCGCATCGCCGATCGCCACGCCCAGCATGGCTCCGCGAAAACGGTCTTTCATGCGTTCCCAGGACTCGGCGGCGATGTTTCGATCGATGCTCATGGGCAACCTCCTCGGATCATACCATCAACCCCAACGTTGATAAAAACATCGAGATGAAACGCGCCGAGGTGCGTCAGCCGCGGACGAGCGGAGCGTTTTGGAAACGGAAGCGAACTCACCGTTGGAGACCATTTACCGTGGTGGATCCAGGCGTTGACAACTATTGGATTGCGTATTGCTCGAGGGGCACTGACACGCGCCACCTCGAGGTGCCGCCGGCTCACCGGCGGGATGTCGGATCGGCCTCGGGGCGGTTGTGCTCGAACCACTCCAAGAAGCGCTCGGCGGTGGCGCGCCAGTCCAGCTTGGCGGCGATCTCTTGCAGCTCGCGCCCCTTGCGATTTCGCTCCTCGTCGTCTCGCAGCAGGCGCTTCAGCGCGGAGGCGAGCTGCTCTCGGTCTCCCGCCGGAAAGACCAGCGCGGCGTCGGCAGCGTACTGCGTGGCGAATGGGATCAGGTCCGAGCAGATCAGCGCCGTGCCGGCGGCGGCGGCCTGCGATGCGGACATGCCGAAGCCCTCCATCTCCGAGGCGGTGGCGAACACGTCGGCCAGGGAGAAGAGCGGCTCGAGCACCTCTTCGGGAACGAAGCCCAGCAAAAAGCCGCGACCCTCGAGCGCCGGCAGCTTTTCGCGCAGCTCGGCCAGCTCGCCGAAGACCGGGCTGTGATCCGGCCCGCCGCCGATGAAGAGGTAGACGTCGTCGATCTCCTCGGCCACGTCGGCGAACGCCTCGAGCAGCAGGTCCTTGCGCTTGGTGTGATCCATGCGGCTGGTCTCGAAGACGATCTTTCCCTTTCGCAGCTTCTCCTCGGGCAGTCCCGACTCGTGGGCCAGGTAGGCGTAGGCTTCACCCAGCTCGTCGTCGTCGCGCGGCCGGAAGATGCGCCCGTCGATGCAAGGGGGGAAGTCGAAGATCCGCTCCGGCTCCACGCCGTGCCAGGAGACCAGGGCCCTCCAGATCTCGGGCGAGGTGGAGCAGAACAGCGGCGTGCGCGAGCAGACCATCTGCTCGTGGGAGTCGCGCTCGCGGAATTTGAGCGAGCGCACCACCTCGGGCTCCTTGTTCCAGTAGTTGCGTTCCTTGATCACCCCGATCGAGTGCGGCGTCCAGACGTGCCGGTTGGCTCCGGCGAACAGGTCGGCCAAGCCCTCGCCGCCGACCTCCAGCCGCTCGAAGAGGACACGTCCCAACCGCCAGGCGCGCAGCAGATCCCGGTGGGTCGGCGCCACGTCGCCGGGCGGCGATTCGAGATCTTCCGCCTCTCCCCGCTCGAGATCGACGCCCAGCAGCTCGAGCGCCGCTCCAGGGTCGTCGCCGTTGCTCGCCTCGAGCGCCAGGGACCCCAGGTGCAGGTGGATCTCGCGCGAGAGGCCCAGCCGGTGCATCTCGTCTCCGGCGAAGCGTTCCAGGCCCGAGGCCAGAACGCCTCCGGCGGCGCCGCGCAGGAACTCGAAGGCGCGCCGGTCGCGCCAGCGCTCGACGAGCTTGACCCCCATCACGGCCGCGTCCCAGTAGTGGGTGTTGACGCAGGTGAAGTAGCTCCACGGATCGAGGCCGGCCTCGGCGGCGCGCTCTTCGACGTAGCGCTCCAGCCAGGCGGTCTCCTCGTCGAGCGCCGGGGCGATGTCCTCCTTGTGGATGAACTCGCCGCCGCCGCCCGGCACGTAGACGTAGCGGGAGTGCTCGCCGAGCTGCTCCGTGCCCCGGCGGATGCGGCTCGAGTCGAAGAACGGAAATCCGCCGCGGGCGAAGATCGTGACGTCGTAGCCCAGCTCGTCGAGCGCCGCGGCCAGCGAGTTGACGTAGGAGTTCTGTCCGCCGGTGTCGGGTGCGCCGCCGACCGGAATTTCGACCCCGGCGTAACCGTGGTTGGTAATCAGGGCGATTCGCGGTCGCTCGCCCTGCGCCCTTTTCTGCTCGGATTGTTTGCTCATGCGCAGATGGTAGCGGCCGCCGTCCGGGTGTCAATCGAGGCGCTTTGCTCAGAGCGTGACTTCGGATTCGCGGGGCACGTCGACCACGCTGCCTTCTTCGAGCTTGAGCGTGCGCGGCATGCGGACGGCCAGCGACGGGTTGTGGGTCACGAGCAGCATGGTGGTGCCGTAGTGCTCGTTGAGCTCGAAGAACAGGTCGTGGATTCCGTCCGACGTCTCGGCGTCCAGGTTGCCGGTCGGCTCGTCGGCCAGCAGCAGAGCCGGCCGCAGCACCAGCGCCCGCGCCAGCGCGACGCGTTGCTGCTCGCCGCCGGAGAGCTCCCCGGGCTTGTGGGTCAGCCGGTGAGTGAGCCCCACCTCGTCGAGAATGCGGCGCGCCGCGTTTTCGATCTCCTCGCTGTCCATGCGGCGGATCAGGCCGGGCATCATCGTGTTCTCCAGCGCGCTGAACTCGGGCAGCAGGTGGTGGAACTGGAAGACGAAGCCGATCGTGCGGTTGCGGAAGTCGGAAAGCCGACCCGGAGAAAAGCGGGTCACGTTTTCGCGTTGGTAGCGGATCGTGCCCGAGCTCGGCCGGTCGAGCGTGCCGACCACGTGCAGGAAGGTCGACTTGCCCGCGCCCGAGGCTCCGACGATCGCGCACATCTCGCCCTGCTTCACCTGCAGATCGATCCCGGTCAGCACCTCGATCCGCTTGCCGCGATGCAGAAAATTTTTGTGCAGCTTCTCGATTTCCAGCAGGATTTCGCCTCGTTCAGCCATTTTTCAGTCCTTCCACCGGGTGGGGCTTGGAGGCCACGAGCGTGGCGAAAAACGTCGCGATCTGCGTGATCGCCAGCGCGGCCAGTCCCACGAACATGAACTCGAGGAAAGAGACCTCGACCGGCAGCTTGTCTATGTACCAGACTTCGGGATCGATCTCGAAGCCGAAGTGCTCGAGGCTCAGCGAGAGCGTCAGCCCGACCAGCAGGCCCGAGATGGTGCCGACCAGCCCGATCAGCAGTCCCTCGAAGCGGAAGATCCGCATCACCCCCTTGGAGGAGGCGCCCAGAGTCATCAGCACCGATATCTCGGACTCCTTCTCGATCACCAGCATCGAGAGTGTGGCGATGATGCAGAACGACGCTACCAGGATCGCCAGCGAGAGGAAGATGAACATCACGATCTTCTCCAGCTTCAGCGCGGAAAAGAGGCTGGCGTTGAGCTCCTGCCACGCTCTGACCCGCAGGCCGTCGCCGAGCGCGCCCGAGATCCGCGAGGCCACCGCGCCGGCCCTGTCGGGGTCTTCGACCGCGAGATGGATCTCGGAGATGCTCTCGCCCTTGTTCAAGAAGCGCTGCGCGGCCTCGATCGAGGTGTAGACGTAGAGGTTGTCGAACTCGTACATCCCCGAGAAGAACACGCCGCCCACGCGGAAGGGACGGCTGCGCGGAATCGGGCCGGTCGGTCCGATATCGCCCAGCGGCGAGACGATGTTGACCTCCTCGCCCATGTAGAGACGCAGCGACTGCGCCAGCTCGCGCCCCACGATCACGCACGGCAGCACCCGCTGGCGGGGGCTGCTCGGCGGCGGGATGAAGCCGGAGGTGTCTGGCGCGCCCCCGTCCGTCGCGGCTGCGGCGTCGGGCGGCGGATCCGGGCCGGCGTCCGCGGGCGGATCGGGACCGCTGTCCGCACCTTTGCCGTAGAAGCGGGCCCGGCGGCGGCGGACCTTGTCGAACAGCTTGCCGGGGTTCTCGATGTACTCCACCTCGCCCTCGTCGAGCTGGTGGAGCACCTGGCTGACGCGGACGAACGACTCGGGATCGATTCCCTTGAGCTGGATGCCGTGGTTGTTGGTGCGGGCGTTCATCATCACCTCGCCCTGGATCACTGGCGTCGCGGCCAGCACGCCTTCGACCCCGCGCACCGAGGCGAGGACGTCTCTCCAGCTCGCGCCGTCGTCGGAGCTCGTTCCCAGGTCGGATCCGTAGTTGTCCACGACGACGTGGGCGTTGGTGTTCAGGATCTTGCCCTTGAGGTCGTCGGAGAACCCGCCCATCACCGACAGCACGGTCGTCAGTGTGCACGAGGAGAAGGAGACGCCCAGGATCGAGAGCATGCTGATCGCGGTCAGAAAGCCGCTCTTGCGGCCGCGCAGGTGGCGTACCGCGACGAACTGGTGGAAGCGCAGCCTCCGGCCCAAGGCGTCGAGCGCGCGCACCGCGGCCCACCAGCCGCCGATGTTGAGCAGCAGGGCGAGGGCGAGCATCCCCGAGACGTAGAGAGCTATGGAGAGCAGTGACACGGCTTTCAGTCCTCGGCCATCGCCAGCAGGTAGGCGCGGACGAAGCGGTCGAGATCTCCGTCCAGCACCGCGTCCACGTTGCCGGTCTCGACAGCGGTGCGGGCGTCCTTGACGAGTTGGTAGGGCGCCAGCACGTAGGAGCGGATCTGGCTTCCCCAGGCGATCTCCTTCTTCTGGGCGTTGCGTTGTTCGATCTGCTTGCGCCGCTTTTCGAGCTCGGCTTCGTAGAGCCTGGCCTTGAGCACCTTCATCGCCTGGGCCCGGTTCTTGTGCTGCGAGCGCTCGTTCTGGCACTGGACCACGATTCCGCTCGGCAGGTGGGTGAGGCGCACGGCGGAGTCGGTCTTGTTGACGTGCTGTCCGCCATGACCGCCGGCGCGATAGGTGTCGACGCGCAGGTCCTCGTCGGCGACCTCGACGTCGATGTCATCGTCGACCTCCGGCACGATGTCGATCGCGGCGAACGAGGTATGTCGTCGCGAAGCGGCATCGAACGGCGAGATGCGCACCAGACGGTGGATTCCGCGCTCCGATCTGAGGTAGCCGTAGGCGTAGTCTCCGAGCACGTGCAAGGTGGCGTTCTTGATGCCCGCCTCGTCGTTCTCCTGGATGTCCACCGTGCGCACCTCGAAGCCGCGCTTCTCGCAGTAGCGTGCGATCATCCTCAGCAGCATCTCGGCCCAGTCGGCGGAGTCGACGCCTCCGGCACCGGGAGAGAACTGCACGAACGCGTTGGAGGCGTCGTGGGGCGAGGAGAACAGGCGCGTGGTCTCGAGGTCTTCGACCCGGTTCTCGATGCCGCCGGCCTGCCGGAGCAGGTCGTCGAGCAGTTCCGGGTCACCCTCCTCGTCGGCCAGCTCGATCAGCTCGGACAGATCGGTCAGGTCGCGTTCCACCGAGGTGAACATCTCGATCGTGGACTCCAGCCGGGCCCGCTCCTTGAGCACCGCCTGCGCCGTTTCGTTGTCCTGCCAGAAATCCTGCGCCGAGGCCCGCTCGTTGAGCTCCTCTATGCGTTCGACTTTGCCCGCGAGGTCAAAGATGCCTCCTCAGGCCGTCGACCTTGGCCTCGAGCGGTTCGATGCGCTCTTTGATGTTCTCGAACATGGGCGACAGATACCCAAAACGCGGGCTCGTTGTCAAACTCCCGCGTTGGAGAGAGCACTCCGCGCTGTGGGGAAATCGTTTCGGGCCGGGGGTCGGGCGGGGGGCGGTCGATCGCGATACCCCGCGGCATCGGATTTGAACCGGCTGCGCCTCGCCAGCAAAGAGAGACCTCGAACACCTCCAGGACGGTGGCTGCGAAAGGAGGTGTTCCGGGCCGGGATCAGATTCCGTCTCGCACGCAGCGAACGTGGAGGCCGACCGTCTTTCCGTAGTCGTCCATTACCTCTCCCCTCTCGAACGAGAGATCCCAGGCGATGGCAGCGGGCTCCATCGAGGAGGACGACGACCAGAAGTGCCAGCCCGGTGTTCCCGGAAACGCCGAGCTGTCGATCGCCGGGGCCTCGCAGCGATAGCTCGCTATGCTCTGCAGCTCCTCGGAGTTGGGCAGGCGCCAGTCCGATTCGCCGCCCCACGTCAGACCCTCGCAGTAGGCGAGCGCATCCTGCCAGCTCATCCCTTCCGGGCTCCC
>JAWOBP010000003.1:0-12487 GCA_046484285.1 Polyangia bacterium | reverse complement strand
GCCGGAGACCGCCAGCGGTTTTCTGTGGGCCCGCGACGGCTGGTACGGCGGCGAAGACGACCAGGAGTGGTCGGGCGGGCACGACATCCACCGCGGAGTGTCGCTCGCCAACACCGACACCAACGGCGCGCCGTGGTCCGGGGGCTGGGTTCCTTTCGATTTCGAGGCCACCCAGTTCTCCGCGCCGACGTACGAATTGGAGCTCGGACCCCACCAGCCGTTTTCCGGCGACGGCGACGGCCTCGCCCCGGCGCTGCGCGACCTTCCGCTGCCGGGCTGGATCCCGTTCGAGTCGGCGGGCAGCTTCGGGCAGGAGGTGCTGTACGACGAGGAAGCATTGCGCCCCGGGATCAGCGCCTCGGCCGGCGTGGCGATCGTGATGGCCGGCGGCGACGCGTCCCGCGTCAGGCCGGTCGAGAACGTCTACCCGCTAGAGGAGCCGGACGACGACAGGCGAGTCCGCCTGGACATTCCGATCGACGCCGAGCGGTTCGCCGCCACCTCGGCCCGACTCGATGGAGAGAAATCCCGCATCGTGGACGAGGACGCGCTGGTCGCGGTCGTCTTCGGCGGAGCGCTGGCCGACGGCAGCTACGACGACCGCCTCTTCATCGCCGAGATATCTGCGGACGGCGCCGATCTCGTGGCCGACTGGATGCGGGTCTCGCCGTCGGGCGGGTCTCCGGCGCCGGCCGGGCGCGCCGACGCGGTGCTCGCCTTCGAGCCGCGGCTGGAGACGCTGGTGCTGATCGGCGGCGAAAACGAGAGCGGCGTGCTGGGCGACGTGTGGCTCTTCGACGGAGCGACGGGTTGGTGGCAGGAGGACGGCTTCTCGATCCCGGACGGATTCGCCGTGTCGCGCGCGGCCCAGGCGCGCGCCGGCGAGCGGCTGCTGCTCTACGGCGGCGTGGACGAGGACGAGACGCCCACCTCGGAGCTGTGGTCTGTCGACCTCCGCGACCGGACCGTCGAGCAGCTCGCCACGCCGGCCGGAGGTCCGGGACCGCGCAGCGGCGCCGCGATGGTGGCCGACGGCGACGGGTCGCTGTGGCTATTCGTCGGCGAGGACGAGCTGGATGTGTTGCACGACGATCTGTGGAGGCTCGACACGGAGGCGGAGCAGTGGACCCAGGTGCGCGGAGACTGCGACGGGCCGCGTTGCCCCGGCGGGCGTTCCGCGGCCCTGACCATGACCCGCGACGGGCGGCCGCTGGTGGTCGGCGGCTACACCGGCGCGACGAGCGGAGAGGACGCCTACGAGCTGAGCTCGGGCCGCTGGGTCGGCTCGGACGAGGTGCTCGGCCTGGCGGAGTCTTCTCGCGACTGCGACGGAGACCAGGTGCCCGAGCCCGGCTACGGTCGGTTGTGCCGCGCGCAGTCGAAGTGGTGGGCGCCGGTGGGCAAGCTGGTCTGCGCGGAGGACGGCGGGCTGGTGTGCAACGCCGAGGGAGCCTCGGTGACGAGACACCGCTGGTACCCGATGCCCGCGGTCCGCGCCGTGGAGCCGGCGCTGGAGCGCGGCGTAGCGTTCGCGCTGGGCTGCCAGCGGGTGGACGTGCTGCGCGCCGTGCGCGGCGAGAAGCTGACGCGCCTGGCGCGCGTCTGGCTCGACGACCGGGGCAACGACGTGGGGGTGCTCGGGGATCGTCTGGTGGTGGGCACGGACTCGGGGCTGAGCGTTTTCGACGTGAGCGATCCGGAGAGCCCGGTCGCGGTGTTCGTCGAGCAATCCGGCTCCGCGGTGTACGAGGTGGACTCGTTCGGCGGCTCGCTGTCGGTGCTGAGCCAGGACGGGCTGGAGACGATCCGCTTCGGAGAGGGGATGGAGGCTCCCCCGGAGGTGGCGGGAACGCTGGAGATAGAAGATCTGCGCGCTCACGAGCCTTGGTTCGGTATCGGTCTGGGCTTCACTCCGCCGGGAAGGCTGCTGCTGGCGGGCAAGGTCGCGTTCGTCAGCGGCGCCTTGGGTCTGTTCACGGTTGATGTGGCCGACCAGGCGTGGCCGGAGCTGGTCTCCTACTCGTGCGCCGGGGTGGCTCCCGGGGCGATCCGCTACTCGGACGGCGTGGTGTACGGCGCCGGGCCGCTGCGGCCGCTGCTGGACATGCGCGAGGACGTGGCGAGCCCCTCGCTGGAGCTGGGCCACGATGTGCGTCACTGGGCGCGGGGTCGCGAGCTGGGCGCCGGCGTCGCGGTCGAGGCCGGGCTGCTCGGGGTGCGCATGGTGGAGCTGGAGGCCGCGCCGTGAAGACTGTTCAATCAATAGCGACAGTCGCGGTGTGCCTGATCTGCCTGGGCGGCTGCACGTGCAGCGAGAACGGCTCCAAGAGCGGACACCCGGACGCCGAGCCATCGACCGGCGACGCCGACGCGGACAGCGATGCGGACACCGACACCTGCCTGGGAGAGGACTACCACGAGGAGACGCCTTTCGACCCGGATTGGCAGTCCCTGCCCGAGGGCCGGAAGAACTGCGGCCAGGGCTGCCGGATGCTGACCTTCACAGCAAACCTGCTGAGGTTCGATGTATGGGAAGACAAGGTTATTGCAGAGGAGTACCATACTGACAATGGTGTCACCTTCATTACTCTGATAGATCTCAATAAAAAACTATTTTCTTTTATAGAAAAAGATGATTTCGAAGATGGAAGCTTCGTAATGCGACCTACAGCTTCCGAAATAGATTTCGCATACGTTTGGAAAAATGTAAACAAGCCTAAATGGGGAGTAAGGTATATTTTCTTCGATGGAGAAAAGAAGGTGGCAGAGCTGCTGGACAGCTGCAACGGGTCTGTCTACGGCCTGGATTGCAGCCCGCAGCACTGCGTATACGAGATGAGCCGGACCAATCACAACCCCGGCATGCAGGATCTGGTCGTCTACGATCGCGAAGCGAGCGAGGTGAAGCAGGTCACCGACTTCGGCGGGGTGATCGCCGCCAGCATCTCCGGTGAGTGGGTCACCTTCACCGCGATGTACATCGGCGGTGCCGACGTCTTCGCCTACAACGTGGAAAGCGAGCAGCTGCTCAACATTTCCGATCACCCCTCCGCCCAGTTCAACTCGCGGGGCGACGGGCCGCGGATCGTGTGGACCGACCTGCGCAACAACCCCGGCGGCTCCTACGGCGGCGACTACAGCGACGCCGACATCTACTTTTACGACATCGAGACCGACGAGCTGCGCCAGATCACCTCGGGCAACGGCATCCAGTTCTACCCGGACATCAACGGCGACCGGATCGTCTGGCAGGACTACCGCGACTGCCCCGACCCCAACGACCCGTACGCCGGCTACTGCCTCAAGGTCTGGGGCTACGACTTGCAGACCGACGAGGAGCGACAGATTTCACACATTCCCGGCCAAAGTGCCCGCGTCTGGGGAGACGAGGTCTACTTCCAGTCCGGCAACTACCTGCTGGCCCAGAGGATCGAGCCCGAGCAGCCGGACGGGGGCCCGGACGTCGACACGGACGTGGACACGGACACGGACACGGACCCGCTCGACTGCGCCGGAGGCAGGCTGGACGAGGCCGGCGGGCTATGCTGGCAGCACCCCAACAGCTGCTGCCACGAGTGGCAAAAGGCGCGCGACTACTGCGAGAGCCTGGAGCTGGCCGGGCACGACGACTGGTATCTGCCGAGCCGGGAGGAGATCGTCGGACTGCTGGGCGGCTGCGACTCGGACGTGGGCGACGGGCAGGCCGGCTTCTGCGACCCGTGCTCCGAGAGCGAGACCTGCACCGCGCTGTTCGGGGCCGATCTCAACGCCTACTGGTCGTCGTCGCAGGATGTGCCCGGCTCCGACCAGGCGTGGAGCGTGGCCTTCGACAGCGGTCTGGTGAACACCTGGTACACTCTCGGGCCGGAAGTCGTACGCTGCGTGCGGCCAGCCGGATCGTGAGCGTGGAGCAGGGCGTCTGCCCGCCGCTCTTCGGACCCCCGCTACGACGAGATTTACCGAAAGCGCGGATTGCTGGGTTTGACCGCGCGGGCGCGAGTTGATAATGGTTTGGTTTCGAGCGGACTTTCGGTAGAATCCGGCTTGATGAGCGAGACGGGGAGCATTCGATGAAAAGGATCGCGCAAGTCCTGTTTGGCATCTCGATGGTCTCGGCCCTGGCGGCTCCGGTAGCGGCCAACGAGTACACCGACGTAATCGATGCGTTCGACACGGAGATCGGAGATCCGTTCGATCTCAATTTGCGGGTCGGGTACCAGCGTGAGTACGAGCAGGGGTTGATTCGAAGAGAGAATTTCCGGGGGACCCCTCACGAGTGGGATGCCTACGCCTACACCAACATGTTCGAGTTCGAGCGTACGTCCCACATCCTGGATTTCGAACTGGATATCGGGCTCTACAAGGATATTTCCCTGCGCGTCGGCGTGCCGCTGGTGCTCAACGACACCCGCGAGCTGAGAGCGCGCCAGAACATGCAGTGGGCCGACGTCAACGGCATCGCCGGAGCGGACGAGCTGTTCGCCCTGCCTTTCAAGTCGCCGGAGCGCAGCGGTGTCGATCACATCGAGGTCGGGTTGTGGTGGGGCATCCTCGACCAGAGCCGCGACGACACCAAGCCCAACTGGACCATTTTCGCCGAGGGGCGCTTCGCCGTGGGAGACCAGCTCGAGGCGGCCTGCGACAAGTACGGTGCTCACAACTGCAACGGCGACGACCTCGCGTATACCGCCGAGGACGGAACCGCGCACGACATCGATTTCAACACCAAGGGCGGGATCAGCCGCGGCGTCAACGAGCTGAGGGCTGGCACGCGGCTCTCGCGCCGCTACGGCTGGCTCGATCCGTTCTTCGGTTTCGAGGCGCTGATCGGCTGGCCTCAGGAGGGCGCCGCCTACCAGATCTCGGGCAACGCGGCCGGGCAGATCAACGACATGCCGCCCGTCGTGGGCCGGCTCGACTTCGGGTTGGAGTTCATTCCCTGGGACGTGCCCGAGATGCACCGCAAGCTGGTGATCGGTCTCGGCGGCGGTGCGATGTACCACTCCGAAGGGCGAGAGTACACGCCGCTGTTCGACGCGCTGGGCACCTCGCCCTACTTCCGAACCCAGAGCTATGTAGATTTCAATGGCAACGGGCAACAGGACCCGGGTGAGGCCGCCGCGATCGACACTTGGGAGGGCATCACCGACGTGGAGAACTACGCCACGTTCTACAGCCAGCTGTTCGTCAGCGTGCAGCCGGCCAAGTACATCAAGCTGCGCGTCGGCAGCAACCTGGGGCACGAGACCGAGCATTTCATCACCAAGACCGACCAGTGCCCGGCCGACCAGATGCGCTCCGACGGAACCTGCGCGGTCTACAACTACGGGCACCGGCCCGAGCTGGACGCCCCGGGAAACCGTTTTCGCGCCGAGCAGACCCTGCTGTGGACCCTGTTCGTCGACCTGATCGCCCAGTTCTGAGCGGACCGCGCTGATTGCGCCCACAACGGAGGCCAAATGCGACGCTTGGCATTTTCAGCTGCGGCGGTCGCTGCGCTGACCGCCGCGATCACCGGACGTGCCGGTGAGCCGGAGCAAACCGGACTCGAATACCAGCAGTGGTTCACCGAGCAGGCGCTGCGGGTCGTGCTGATCCACAGCGGCACGCGGGGCGAGGAGGTCTTCGGCCTCTTCGAGCTGGTCAGCGAGCCGCTCTGGCCCGGAACGCGGCGCCACCTGCTCGATCCGAGCGGCTACGGCAAGTACCGCCTTAGAGCCTACGATCGAGCCACCGGCCGCGAGATCTTCAGCCGCGGATACTGCACGCTGTTCGGCGAGTGGCTGTCAACCGCCGAGGCGGCGGACGGGCTGTGGCGCTCGATGCCCGAGCCGCTGCGGATGCCGATGCCGCGCGCACCGATCATTCTGGTGGTCGAGGTGCGGGACGACGACAGCGGCGAGATGCGGAAGCTGGCCGACTTTCAGCTCGATCCGACCGCCTACTATGTGCGCGACGATCGCCGTTTCGATTTCGAGGTCTCGTTGCTGCACGAAAGCGAGCGCTTGCCGTCGTCGGCGGTGGACATCGCGATCGTGCCCGACGGCTACACCGAGCGCGAGGCCGCCAAGATGCTCGCCGACGCCGAGCGTTTCACCGAGCGCTTTTTTCGGGAGCCGCCCTTCGATCGCCACGCCGACGAGATCGCGATCCGGCTGGTGCACGCCTTTTCTCGCGAGTCCGGTCCGGACGAGCCGCGCAAGGGAGTCTTCCGCGACACAGTGGTGCAGACCAGCTTCGACACGTTCCGCTCGCCTCGCTACCTGACGACGGCCGATGCGAAGACGCTCGCCGAGGTCGCCGCGCTGGCGCCGTACGACGCGATCTACGTGATGGTCAATTCGGCGCGCTACGGCGGCGGGGGAATCTACAACTCCTACTCGATCTTCACCTCCGACTCCGAGTACTCCGAGTACGTGATGATCCACGAGTTCGGACACGGCTTCGGAGGCCTGGCGGACGAGTACTTCTCGGCCTCGACCGGCTACGACGAGGATCAATTCTACCGCGAGGGCGTGGAGCCCTGGGAGCCGAACATCACTGCGGCCGACGACCGCGAGAGCGTCGAGTGGGCCGAGCTGATCGCTCCCGAGACGCCGGTGCCCACGCCGGACACTCCAGAGTACGACGGCGTGGTGGGCCTGTTCGAGGGCGCCGGCTACAAGGCGCGCGGGCTGTACAGGCCCACGCGGGACTCCAAGATGTTCCACAAGGGCCTCTTGCCCTTCGGCCCGGTCAACGAGGCCGCGCTGGAGAGGATGATCCGCTACTACACAAACGAGGAGATGGAGTAATGCGGCGCGCGACGTTGTTGCAAACGGCGCTGTTGTTGGCGGCCGGCTGCGGATCGAGCCCGGCTCCCTCGGCGGAGCCGACCGCTCCGGAGGCCTCCGTAGAGCGGGACTCCAGGCTCGAGGAGATCGAGGTGCTGCCGGCCCCGGAGCTGCGGCCCGGCTCCCGGGAGGCAGCGGCCGCGACGAAGAGCCGGGGAGGCGCGGCCTGCGCGTCGGGATCGTTGATCTTCCGCGGCGCGAGCGCCGGGCTGGTGATCGGGGAGCTGGACGAGAGCGGGGGCGGAACGGAGTTGCTGGAGAGGGCGGTGGTCTACCTGCCCGGCGCGGGAAACGACGTCGCGCTCGTCGGCGAGAGCGTTTTCGTGGCGCTGGGCCCCCCCGGAATCGCGGTGATCGACGTCTCCGATCCGGCCGCGCCCGAGCCGATCGCGCTGGTCGACACGCCGGGCAGCGCTCAGAGGCTGGAGACGGCGGGAGCCCGCCTGGCGGTCGCGGACGGAGCGATGGGCGCGGCCCTGCTCGACGTGAGCGATCCGTCCGCGCCGAAGGCGATCGCGGTCCGGCGTCCCGGGGGATACGTGCGCCACGCGCTGCCCGCCGACGACGAGTTGATCGCGGCCGCGGGGCGCTTTGGGGTATTCGCCTTGCCGATCGGCGCGGGTAAACGGAGCGAGCCGCGCTGGAGCCTGGAGACCGGAGGTCAGGCCCGGGCGCTGGCGCGCGACGGAAATCGTCTCTACGTGGCGAACGGGCCGGCCGGGCTCGCGGTCGTGGAGCTGGGAGCCGAGAGCAGGCCGGTTTTGAGCGGGAGCCTGGAGCTCGACGACATGGCCAGGGACGTGGCCGTCGCGCAAGGGGGAGAGCGGGTCTTTGTCGCCTGCGGAGACGACGGGCTGATCAGCGTCGACGTGACGGACCCGGCCAATCCGCGCAGGACGGCGGAGCTGGTCGTCGACAAGCCGGTCAACCGCGTCCGAGTCGCCGCGGGCGGCCGCCTGTTGGCGGGCAACGACGCGGACGGGCTGCTGCTGCTCGACGCCGCCGATCCCGACCGACTGCAACGTGTTTTTCCGCCGGCCGAGAAGGAGTAGCTCGCTTTGTCTCGCGGGCGGAGAATTTGGTAAGGTCCGCGCGTGACGACGATTCGGATCAAGACCGCCGCCCTTGTCTACAGCCTGCTGGCGGCGCTGGCCGTGATCTGGGGAATCCTGCGGGACGATCCCAACGTCTTTCATCACCCCGAGGCGCTGATGTCGGAGCCGTTGCCGCTGCCGGCGGGGCTGCTGCTGGGCGGCGCGGCCGGAGTGGCGTTCGGTCTGGGCGTGGCCTGGCTGACGCGCTTCGCCGTCTACCGCTTTCGCTGGGCGCGCTCGCTCCACATCGAGTTTCGCGGCCTGTTCGGTCCGCTGCGCGACCTGGACATCTTTGCCTTCGCGGTCTTTTCGGCGATCGGCGAGGAGATGCTGTTTCGCGGCGCCATGCAGCCTCATCTCGGAATCGTGCCGTCCAGCCTGATCTTCGGATTGCTCCACATCGGCCCGGGCAGGAAATTTATTCCGTGGCCGTTCCAGGCGGTGGTGATGGGCTTCGCCTTCGGCGGGTTGTTCTGGCTGTCGGGAAACCTGGCGGCGCCGGCGTTGGCCCACTTCACGATCAACTACCAGAACCTGCACTTCATCAATCGCTACGATCCTTCGTTGCAGCTTCCGCGCTCTTTTGCCGCGGGTTTGCACAACGACGGTGGCTTCAACCGTCGTCCACGATGAGTTCGTCCGGATCGACCGCTTCGGGCGCCGCGGTGGGCGCGCGCAGGATGTAGGGCTCGGAGTTGAAGACCCCGCACTTGCGACGGTTGCGATAAAAACCCCAGCGGAAGTAGACGCGGTCGTTCCACGACAGGATCGTCGTCGGAGGCGGAGGGTAGGGCGCTGCGCGAGTCACGGCGTCGACCGCGGCGGCGTCGAAAACGGTGTTTCCCGAAGAGCGGATCACGTGCACCGAGTTTAGACGACCGCTGCGCAGCACCTCGAACTCCAGCTTGGCCATCAGCGAGAAGTCGTTGAGCGGGTGCGCCGGATCGAGGCTGGAGAGCGACGTGAGAAAGCTGTTGGCGAACAGGGGATGGATGTTGTCGTGGACGCGCTCGATGTAGTTACGAAACGGGACCTGGCGTTTGCCCAGCTTCTCCTGCGATCCGGCCGCGACCCAGCTGTTGTGGTTGTTCAACGCCTCGCGGACCCGGCCGGTCAGCGTGCCGAACCCCAGCGTGCCGCGTCGTTTCTTTTGGGTCTTGCGGTGCCACTCTTCCCGGTCGCGCACGGCAACCTCGCCGAGGGCCTTTTCGAAGTCGTTCCAGTCCATCTCCAGGTCGAGCTCTTCGGGAACCGGAGGCGCGGGCTCCGGTGACTGCGGAACAGGCTCGGCGGGCCGTGTCGCTTCGGGCGCTCCGGCGCGAGGCTCGGGAGCCGGCAGCTGTTCCGGCCGCGGCCGCCTGGGGCGTTGTTTTTCCGGTTTCGGCTCCGGTTTCGATTCGGGTTCGGGTTTCGGCTCGGGTTTCGGCTCGGGCTTCGGCTCGGGCTTCGGCTCTTCGGCGAGAGAGATCTCGATGCGTTTCTGCGGCTGGGGTGTATCGAGATCGATCAGCGCGCCGATCAGGGTCAGCAGAAGATAGTTGGCCAGCAGTGAGAGCAGCGCGGCGATCCAGATAGCCGAGCGGTTCTCGTTTTTTTTTTGTCCCGGCCGCTGCATGAAACCAGTATACCTCGCCCCGCCCTACTCGTCTCGCACGCAGGCGGCGGTGTACTTGTGACCTTTGCCCTCCCGCTGCATCGATCCTGTCTTGAATCCGGCGTACCAGGCATTGGCCGAGTCGTACTCGGTGGAAGACCAGTGGAGGTGCTCTCGAGAGATTGCCGGCAGGTCTTCCACGCCGGGGAACGCCTCTTCGCATACCGCCAGCTCGAAGCACGGCGTGCAGCTCAATTCGTTCATCCCCTGCTCGAACTGCTCGCAGTCGAGGAGCACGGCCAGTTCGTCGCGGGTCGGGAGGTGGTAGGGATCAGGACACGCCTCGGCGGCCTCCTCCCATGTGACCTCCAGCGGCTCGCCGGAGCAACCGGGTTGCTCGCCTTCCTCCCAGCAGGTGCCGGCCAGGCAGCGACGCCACACGAGCCCGGCGTCCGGTTGCACGGTTTCGGGGCTGGAGCAGGCATCCGTATCGCTGTCGGCATCGGCGTCGCCGTCGGTATCGGCGTCGCCGTCCGCCGACCCATCCGGTCCGGCATCGGCCTGCAGATCGTTGGATCCGCCGCACGCGGCGAGCGCTGCCAGCGAAAGAACCGAAACGACCACCCACAGAGCGGATTTTTTCTTCTTGTTCTTGCTCATTTATGACCTCGCAGCTTTCGCATCGGGCGAAATGATCGTAGCTTCGAATGCGAAAAAGCACCAGGGACAAGCGTCGAGAGGTAGAGATGCCGTTCGATCCCTTTCCGGCGCGAGTGGGAGTTGAACTGCAATGCTGGTTCGCCTGAAACCGCTGCTGACGCCGCGCTTCGTCAAGTTCTGTGCCGTTGGGGCGAGCGGTGTCGCGGTCAACCTCGGTTGTCTGGCGCTGCTGGCGGACCTGTTCGGGATGCAGCAGAACATGGCCGCGGCGCTGGCGATTGAAGTATCGATCAACACCAACTTCGCGATCAACGAGGGCTGGACTTTTCGCGATCGGCGCGGCGCCAGCGGCGTATTGCTGCGCTGGTGGAGGTTTCATCTGGTTTCTTTCGCCGGAGCGGCGATACAATGGTTGGTGTTCGTCGTCGGCAACTCGCTGGTGGCGACGCTGGGGCTCGCAGAGCATGGTGGTTTGGTAGCGCAGGGCGGAGGAGGGATTGCAGAGTGGGTCGAGAGATCGATATTGAGACCGCCGGATGTGGGTGGGTGGAAGTACGCGTCGCAGCTGGCCGGAATAGCGGCGGCCACGGTTTGGAACTTCTTCGCGAATTTCTACTGGACCTGGAGGCATGGCGAGGAGGAGCAGGATAATGACAGAAGCTCCCAGAGGTGAAAGAACCCTGATCTGTATTCCCACCTACAACGAGCGCGACAATCTGGAAAGGATCGTGCCGGCCGTGATTGCGCAGCTGCCTCTGGCGCACGTGCTCGTGGTCGACGATGGATCTCCCGACGGGACCGGGGATCTGGCCGACGGGATGGCCGCGGTCGATGAGCGGGTCCACGTGTTGCACCGGGCGGCCAAGCAGGGACTAGGCAGGGCTTATCTGGACGCTTTTGACTGGGCGCTGGAGCGCGACTATTCGCGAGTGGTGGAGTTCGATGCCGATTTTTCGCACGATCCGGCGTACCTGCCCGAGATGATGGAGCGGTTGGAAAAGGCGGACGTTGTGGTGGGATCCAGGCGGGTCAGAGGAGGTGGCGTGGAGAACTGGCCGGCCTCGCGTCGCTTGATATCTTGGATGGGAAGCGTCTACGCGCGCCTCGTGCTGGGTGTTGGCATTCGCGACCTGACCGGGGGGTTCAACGGGTTCAATCGTGAAGCGTTGGAGCGGATCGGCCTCGAGGGGATCCGCTCTTCGGGATATGCGTTTCAGATCGAGTTGAAGCACCGCGCGGTGCTGGCCGGTCTACGGGTGGAGGAGATGCCGATCGTGTTTCGCGATCGGGAAGAGGGGATCTCCAAGATGAGCGGCGGGATCATGGCCGAGGCTATGTTCGGCGTCGTAGGGATGCGTCTTCGCTCTGTTTTTTTCGGGCCTTCCTCTTCGCGACGCGCTCGCGATACTTGACGACTGCGCGATAGGTGAGCGCGTAGGTCGGAACGGCGAGGGCGGTTCCGAGAATTATACTGCCCAGCCAGAGGGGGACCAGCACGTCCGTTCCAAGGTCGAAGAGCCGGAACAAGCTGTTGAGGGCGTCACCCCAGTCCCAGTCGGCGGCCGTCTCCAGGATGCGAGCGAACATCTCCTGATTGCGTTTCTTGCCGTCCACTATCAGCAGACCGAAGCGGTAGCTGCCGTAGTACATGGGAAGGAATGTGACGGGGTTGGAGATCCAGACCCCGATCAGAGAGGCTTTCAGATTGGCGCGCAGCGGCAGTGCGAGCGCAGCGACCGTGATCATCTGGATCCCCATGATCGGCATCATGCCGACCAACGCGCCGAGCGCCGCGCCGAGCGCGATGCGGTGAGGAGGATCCTTTTCGCGCAGCATGCTGTACAGGGCCACTACGACGCGCCGCACAATGCTGCGAATGCGACCACGCGCGGTACGGGAAGTGTGAGCTGAGGGACGCGATTTACGTTCACTCTGCATGGCGGGCTTAGTGTGCCATATTGACGAGGGGCGACAAACGCAAATCGCTCACCCGCCTTTACCCTCTGAATACACCCGCCCTGAATACACCCGCCCTTACCCCCTAAACGGATCAAGTTGTAATCGTTGGGGTTTTCAAAAAAATGCAACCGGCGGGGCCCAGCGGCCGATATCAGTTGTGAGCAGCGCCGGATGGGACGGCGCGCCGCAAGCCGGGAGGACCGCGATGAGATTCTGGAGCCCCGACAAAGCATACTTCGTCACCAACCGCTGCGAGCAGGAGCGCCTCTTCCTGCTACCCCGCCCAAGAGTGCTGAAGCTGATCGGCGCCTGGCTGGCCAAGAGCCTCGAGGAGCACGGCGACGGGA
>JAWOBP010000133.1:0-13954 GCA_046484285.1 Polyangia bacterium | reverse complement strand
TGCATCGACGCGGCCGACGGAGACAGCGCCCCGGCCACCGACATCGAGGGCAACGAGCGGGTGGACGACACCGAAACGGAGGACACCGGAATCGGCACACCGAGCTACGTGGACATGGGAGCCTACGAGTATCAGCCTTGAAATAGCTAGTCATCTCTAATACGGTGGAGAACCCAGATGGAAACAGACTCTGAAATACTATACCATTACACCGACGCAAAGGGCGCTCTTGGAATCCTTGGAAGCCAGGAACTGTGGGCAACTGCTCTCTCTCATATGACCGATCAATCCGAATTGATGGTTTTTATCGATCCTGTCGAGGCCATTATTAGAAACAAGTATTCGGAAAGAAAAAATAACCTAAAAACCAAAATAGATGCAATGAAGAATATGTTGTTGGAGCTATCCTCTACCCTGTTTGCTTTTTGCCTATCAAAAAAGGAAGACCTACTCAGTCAATGGCGTGGATACTGTCCGGTGGAAGGTGGAGTTGCAATTGGCTTTGATTCTGGCTGCCTTAGGAAGAATTCAATTGCACAAAAACACGTACTACTCAAGTGCGAATACTGTAATCCTAAGAAAATAGTCGAAAATCCATACTCTTTAAGAGAAATTGAAAAACAGCTAAAAAACGATACAAATCGTGTGCTAGAAAGAATGGGAATATCCGAAATCGACAATCTACAAAACAGAACTGGCATAGACGCAGAATTGTTCGTGTATGTTTTGTACTTACTCGAATTTTCACTTAAATACAAAAATATAGGTTTCAAAGAGGAGGAAGAATGGCGTATATTATACCCTGTGTTCCCCTCGCAGAAAAAAACACATGGCAATATTTTCTTTCGTACTCGCAGAGGTTGCATTATTCCCTATACAAAGTTGCCGATAGACAAATCATGCGTAAAGAAGATCATTGTAGGCCCCGGAAAAAACAAGGAGCAAATAGCTGACACACTCAGATATTCGACTCTTCCCAGTTATGGCTATTCGAATAAAGATGTCGAGGTATATTGTTCGGACATACCTTACAACCCATGAACAGCTGTCTGGCGTATAGTACGTCGCCTCTATTTATGTGTCCACCTTTTGATGAGTTACAACAGCAAGCGGCTTTTCAACGAACTGATAGAAGACGGAGGTCGAAACATGGAGGCAATGGTCGGGATCGTCGTTGGCCTGTTGGTTTCGTTGATCGCAATTGCACTTTTTTCCAGATCAAAAAATCGAAGATTGAGAAGTGTTGCCGACATTGTAACCGGAAGTAGCTCTCAGGAAATAGTCGATGAGCTGATAGCGGACGCGCTAAAAGAACTGGAAAATGACGCACCACATTTTGCTAAGTCGGTTGTCGAAAATCCCAAGACGCCCGTGGAATCACAACCGGCTGAAATGAAAACTGACCAGGCTGAACGTCTTCAAGATGCCGAAGACGATGAAACAGCCCAAAAAATAGCAAAGGAATATTCTCGTGATGATGACGTTGCTGACATTTTGGTGATGTTGGCAAGATGGAAACCTAGAAGAAGGGAAGCAGGAGTAGATCTGACAGAAGAAGACTACGAAGAGAGCTTCGAAAGAAGGTTGAAACGAGGCGGGATAACAGAAAATGAGATAGAACGGCAAGTAGAAGCGAAATGGAGCGCAGACAAAAGGCATGGAGGCGGCAGCCGAAGGGCAGTCCCGGATATGGCAATCAAGGATCGAGTGCTCGTAGAATTGAAAGGAAACCTTACCGCATCGTCAGAGGCCGACCGAGCGCTCGGACAAATGCTTCGCTATCTTTTGGCATGGAAACAAAGAGGTCCCTCGGTATTGGCTGTATGTGGAGAGGTGTCTCCTGAGCTGAGGTTTTTGATAAGAACGCACATAACCATTTGGAGAAAAACGCTTCGGCTGCCTGTTACTGTATATTTCAGGAAGGCAGATGAAATCAGAGATTCTATGGCGGACATGCCAGAAGACTAGTAGAGATAATTGGTCAGTTATCGAAAAAAGGGAAAAGAACGGACCAAGTTATGCCTCTTCACGGCAATTCGCTTTGTGCTGGGAAAAAGGTCGAATTCTCCAGCGAGCTGGAATCCACTTGCGCCAAGTCCTCGTCGGAAAGACCGGAGAGCACCTGACCGGCCGTCCTGGCGATCCTTTCGCGGCGTTTCTCCGGTGGCTCGTGACGATACGGATCTATGTGGATACGAAGGCGCCTCAAAGCGTCGATGACCGAGCATGCACCGACGTATGCACGGTGACAGAACTCGGCGGTCAGCACCGGCAGAGGCACCTTCTCACGTTCCGTCGCTGCCAGACCCGCGAGAGTGTAGAGGTTCATGGACCTGACGGCTTTCAGGTCTTCGGGCTGATCCTCTTCGATCTCACTGCGGGCTGTCTCCAATTTTTCAGCGTCTATTTTTCCGATCACGGGCAGAAAAACTCGCATCATCTCGACCTGGGTGTACCAGGCCCATTCCAGGCTGTCCCAAACAGCGCCACCTAGGTGTTCGGAAATGCGCCGGCGTGCCTTTTCCAAGGTGAGCCGGCCCTCCTTCTCTACAATCCCGGCCATCACATCCGGATCTCTGGAGACAAGCCTGAACAGCCTGGAGAACAGTCCCGTGGACATGGTCGCGAACTCGGATCCGAGGTCCATCTCTATTTCGTCGAGCTCCGAGTTGCTCTCGCAAGACCAGAGGGGCTCCAAGATGGTCTCCTGGAGCCTTTTCGGAAACCACACCAGTTGCGCCTTGTCTTCGGCTTTCAGGTGCCGAGACAGCCGCTCGAAGCTCTCGGGAGTCACCGGCAAGCCGGGTGTCCCGGGTGTGATGGAAACGATAGCGTTCAAGCTGCACCTCCGAGCCGATAGTACCACGGTTCACAGGCCGCTACGAGGCAACGTCGGTTCCCAACCACGGCAAGCTCCCGGCCGCGAGCGGGATTGGCAATCGCGTCGCAGTGGGTACACTGGGGCGGTGCCCGTTGCCGAAGAAACCACCCCGGCGGTCCCGCGCGTGAGCGGCAAGGTCTCGGTGGAGACTCCCGAGCAGATCCGCTTCGAGTTCGAGCTGGCCGGGGCCGGCTCCCGGATGCTGGCCTACCTGATCGACCTGTCGATTCGCGCCGGGATCGTCTCGGTGATCGTCCTCTTTTTGGGAATGGCGGTCGGCTGGGCCCTGCCCGAACTGGCCAGCGGGCTGACGCTGCTGGTGCTGTTCGCCGTGGAGTGGGGCTACCACACGCTGATCGAGTGGCTCTGGAACGGCTACACTCCGGGCAAGCGCGCGCTGCGCATCCGCGTGGTCCGCTCCGACGGCGTGGGCCTCGACTTCGTGCGCTCGGCGATGCGCAACCTGCTGCGCGCCGCCGACCTGTTTCCGCTCTTCTACGCCACCGGGCTGCTGGCGATGTACGTCACCGGCAGCGCTCGCCGCTTGGGCGACTTCGCCGCGGACACGATGGTGGTCCGCGTCGACCGTCCGCGCCTGCGCGATCTTCCGCCGCTGCCCGCCGATGCCGAGCCGCTGCCCGCCGGCTCGCTGGCCGCGCTGCGCCTGCGCGACCGCGACCTGGCAATGATCGACGAGCTGTTCCGCCGCCGTCACCTCTTCTCCCGCGACCGCGCCCGCGAGCTGGCCGAGACCCTGGCTCTGCCCGTGGCGCGCAAGCTGGAGTTCGAGGGCGAGGACCCCGAGCTGCTGCTGGCCGGGATGCTGCTCGCCGGTCACGAGGTGCGCAGCTCCTGGTACGGCCGCACCACGGCGATCTCGGCGCCGCCCGAAACTGGAACGGAGCCGTAGGCGATGCTGAAACAGGACTTCATCGAGGCGCGGCTGGCGCGCTGGAGGCGGCTGGAGAGCCTGCTCGACCGGCTCGAGTCGACGGGTCCCCACAAGCTGGAGCAGCACGACCTCGAGGAGTTCGTCCACCTCTACCGGATGGCCTGCTCCGACCTGGCCCGCGCCCGCTCCGAGGATCTGGGCGACGAGGCCGAGGGCTACCTCAACGCCCTGATCGCCCGCGGGCACAAGCAGTATCGTCCTCCCGGACCGCCGGATCTGCGCCGATTGGGCCGCTTCTTCGCCGAGGAGTTTCCGCGCGCGGTACGCCGCCACGGCAGGTACGTGCTGGCCGCGACGCTGCTGTTCGTCGTTCCGCTGGCGCTGGCCGCGCTGGCCGTGGCCCGCGACCCGGCGGTGGCCTACAACCTGGCCCCGCCCGAGCAGCTCGAGATGCTGACCGACGCCTACGCCGAGGGACACGCCGGCGGCCGCTCCGAGAGCGAGGACTCGCTGATGACCGGCTTCTACGTGCACAACAACGTCGGGATCGCCTTTCGCTGCTTTGCGACCGGGATCTTCTTCGGGCTGGGCTCGATATTCTTCTTGATTCTCAACGGCGTCAGCGGAGGCGCGGTCGGCGCCTTCGTCTGCAGCGCCGGATACTGGGAGAATTTTCTCTCCTTCGTGGTCGGTCACGGAGCTTTCGAGCTGACCGCGATCGTGCTTTCGGGAGCGATGGGGCTGCGGCTCGGCTTTCTGCTGGTCGATCCCGGACCGCTGCGGCGCGCCGACGCGCTGCGCGTGCACGGACCGGCGATGATCGAGGTTATCCTGGGCGCGGCCGCGATGCTGCTCGCCGCAGCCCTGATCGAGGGCTTCTGGTCCCCGTCCGACGCCTCGGCGACGGTCAAGTTCGCCGTGGGGGGAGCTTTGTGGGCGCTGGTGCTGGGCTACCTCTCGCTGGCCGGCAGGCGCGGCCCGCTGCGCGCAAAGAGAAGCGAATGAAGATCGAAAGCGCCACGATCGAGATCCGTCCTCGGAAGACCACCGAGATGATCGACCTGGCCGCCCTCTTCTACCGCAGGCACTTCGCGCTGTTCGCCGGCCTGCTGGCCGTGCTCGGCGTGCCGTGCGTGCTGCTGGCGGTCGCGGTGCACGCCGTCACCGGCCTGTGGTGGACGGCGCTGGCCGCGTTCTGGCTGCTCTCGCCTCTGCCCTGCGGAGCGGTGGTGCTGGCCGCCAGCCGGCTGGTCTTCGGCAGCTCTCCGAGCGTGCGCGAGACGCTGTCGCTCTACCGTTCGCTGTGGCTCGGCCTGCTGCTGCGGCGCCTGGTCCACAACGCGCTGTTCGCCCTGCTGGCACCGATCGTGGTCGGCTTCACGCTGCGGCTGCGCTGGGCGTTCACCCCGATGATCGTGCTGCTGGAGCGTCTCTCCGGTCTGCCGCTCGGAATTCGAAGGCGGGGCCTGAGCCTGCGCGGCGGGTCGAGCGGCCTGAGCATGGACCTGGCCTCCGGGCTGGTCTGGCTGGCGATGCTGCTGGCGCTCGGCTCGCTGCTCGATCTGTTCGTCTCAGACCTTCTGGTCCTGTGGAGCAACGACGGCATGTTCGCCACCGACGCGCTGCACGATCCACTGCGGCTGGGGCTCTGGATGCTGTGCGGGCTGATCGTGCTGCCGATCAAGACGCTGTCGTGGTTCTTCCTCTACATAGATGCACGGATTCGCGGCGAGGGCTGGGACATCGAGCTGGGGCTCGAGACCGCGGCGCGCCGCATTCCCTCCAGAGAGAAGGCTGTCGCATGAATCGCCGCGCCCGACTGGCGATCGCCTTGTGCGCGGCCCTTCTTCCTCTCGAAGCCCGCGGGGGCGGAGACGCCCCGGCCAACGAAGATGTCGGCAGGAGCATCGACGAGATCACCGAGCCGCCCGACTACGACTGGCTGCGGCGATCCGACGAACGGGGCTCCGGCGGCTCCAAAGAGGTGTCGCCGCGCACCGAGGGCGAGCGGCCCGCTCCGAAGCGACACGCCGGCGAGGACGGCTCCTGCGACTTCGAGCCCTCGCGACGGGAGAAAGAGCGCGGGCCCGGCGAGCCTTTGCAGCTCCCGGAGCGGGGCCGTGGCTGCGGAGGCGTGCCTTCCGGCGGCGGACCCTCCGAGCCGGGCTCCCCGGCCGAGGAAGGCGGTTGCTCGCGCGGCGGATCTGGATGCGGTGCGGATCCCGAAGGCTGCTGCCCGGGCTCGAGCCCCGGAGAGGGCTGCTCGCGCGGAGCGGGTGGCGGCTGCGGCGGCTGCGGCGGGGCGGGCGCTGTGCTGACGCCGCTGGGCTACATCGTGGCGGCGGCCGGGCTGGCGCTGCTAGTTTTTCTCGTGGCGCGGGCCATTCTGCGCCGCGGCGAGAGCGGCGAAGGAGAACGGACAATCGAGGCCGGCGGCGGCGAGCCGGAGGACGTGCGGGTCTCTCAGGTCGCCGATCTCGCTTCTGAAACGTTGATGGACAAGGCGGCGCGAGCGGCGGCCGAGGGGCGCTTCCGCGCGGCGGTGGGCTGGTCGTACCTGGCCGGTCTCTCCATGCTGCACCGCGGAGGTTTCGCGGACCTGAGACAGTCGACCACCAACCTGGAGCTGGTCGACAGCACCCGCCGCCGAGGCGGACCGCACCTCGCCGCGGCGCGGCTGGTGCGCGTATTCGAAGATGTGTTTTTCGGCGATCGGCCCGCCGGCGAGGAGCAATGGTCGGAGTGCCGATCGATCGTGGAGGAGAAGCTCGCGGATGCGATCGTTGAGCCGAGCTGAAGCCCTGTGGTGGCTGGCGCTGGTCGCCTGGATCGCGCTGGCCGCGCTGTGGCGGCCGGACCCTCCGGTCTCGTTTCTCGACGCGCCGTCGGCCAGCCCGCGTCCGCCGGGCTACGCGGTCTTCCACGATCTGCTCGAGCGCCACACGGCCGGGGTGCGACGCCTGCTGGGCCGCGCTGGCCAGCTGCCCGCCGAAGTCGGCACCTTGGTCGTGCTCTCGCCGAGCGAGCCGGTTCCCGAGCCCCACCGTGCCGAGATGATGGACTGGGTCGCCTCGAGCGGGGGAACGCTGCTGGTGGGCCACCCGGTGCCGGGCGAGGACGGCGCGCCGATCTCCGCGTTCCACCGCGAGGGGATGTGGCCGATCAGCGAGTGGCGGCAATTCGAGCAGCGCCGCCGGATCAACGCCTACTGGCCTCCTTCGCTCGGCCTCGAGGTCGATCGCGCCGTGCCGGATGTCGATCACTCCTACCGCGGCGAGCTGTCGCTCTCCGAGTACGGAGCCGAGGCGCTGCTGGTCGGAGAGAACGACGAGGTGCTGGCCGCGCTGGAAGGCTACGGCTCGGGCAACGTGATCCAGCTGGCCGCCGCCGACCTGCTCGACAACGAATCGCTGGGCCGCAAGCGGACCCACGGCTTTGCCGCGGCGCTGATCGACCTGGCCGGGGCCGATTCGCAGTGGGCGATCGACGAGTCCCATGAGGGAATCGAATCCGAGCCGTCGCTGGTCCGGCTGATCGGCTCGGGACGCTGGCGGGCCGTGCTGCTGCAGGCCCTGCTGGTCGGGATCTTCGCCTACTGGTGGGCGTCCTCCAGGAGACTGGTCCGGCGGCGCCCGGCGCGGCGGAGCGGGGACGTGCGCGAGGTGAGCCGGCTGGCGCGGGACATCGGCGAGTTCTACCTGCGCGCCGGGCGGGGCCGCTGGGCGCTGGAGCGCTCGCTGGAACGGCTGCGGGCCTCGCTGCGGGAAAAGAGAGGGGCGGCGAGCGGAGCCGCGCGCCTGGAGGCGGAGCAGGCGGAGCGCCTCGCGGCCGAGGAGCTGGCCGCGGGGCGCGAGAGCGTGGAGCGCTGCGCGGCGATGGTGCGCAGCATCGCGCTGGCCGAGGAGAAACTGACGGAGAGCACGAAGGGAAGGGGATCATGACACCGAACGAAATCGAATCCGGGTTCGAGCGCGTCCGCGAGCAGGTCGCCAAGGTGATCGTGGGTCAGCACGAGGTGGTGGAAGGCGCGCTGCTGGCGCTGCTGGCTCACGGCCACGTGCTGATCGAGGGTGCGCCCGGCCTGGGCAAGACGCTGCTGGCAAACGCCGTGGGCCGCTCGCTGAGCTGCGAGTTCAACCGCGTGCAGTGCACTCCCGACCTGATGCCGGCCGACCTGGTCGGTCACTCGGTCTTCGAGACCAGGGAGCAGCGCTTCGTCTTCAGGCCAGGGCCGGTCTTCACCAACGTGCTGCTCGCCGACGAGGTCAACCGGGCCACGCCCAAGACGCAGTCGGCGATGCTGGAGTGTCTCCAGGAGCGGCAGGTGACGGTCGACGGCAGCACCTACGCGATCGACCCGCCCTTCATCGCGCTGGCCACGCAGAACCCGCTGGAGTACGAGGGCACCTACCCGCTGCCCGAGGCGCAGGTGGACCGCTTCATGTTCAAGCTGCTGATCGACTACCCCGAGCGCTCCGAGGAGCTGGCGATCCTGGAGAAGTACGAGCGCGGGATCGACCTGTTCGACATGGAGGCCGCCGGCGTGGAGCCGGTCCTCGACCACGAGCGCGTGCTCGAGATGATCGCGGCCTGCCGGGGGGTGCGCGTCGCACCGCAGGTGCTGGGCTACATCACCGAGATCGTGGGCCGCACGCGCAACTGGCCCGGAATCGCGGTCGGCGCCTCGCCGCGCGCCTCGGTGGCGATGCTGATGGGCGCGCGGGCCTCGGCCGCGGTGCGTGGCAGGGACTACGCCACTCCGGACGACGTGCGCCACATCGCGGCCTGGACGCTGCGGCACCGGGTGAGGCTGACGCCGGACGCCGTGATCCAGGAGACCAGCCCGGACGAGCTGCTGGAGCGGATCTTCGAGTCGGTGGAGGTCCCGCGGGGATGACGCCTTCTGCGCGGCTGTTGTGGATCCTGCTGGCGGCGTCCTCGGCCTCGCTGGCGGTGCCGCTGCTGGGCGTGCCCTTCGGCCTGGCGCTGCTGCCCTCGGCGCTGGTGCTGGCGGTCGCGCTCGCCGACCGGCTGGGAGGGACCGCGACCGCGCTGACGGTGACGAGGAAGGTGCGCCCCGTCCTCTCGGTCGGAACCGACAACCCGGTCGAGCTCGAGGTGCGCAACCGCTCGCGCCGCCGCTACCTGCTCGAGCTGCTGGACGAGACGCCGATCTCCGGCCGGGCCGACCCGGAAGAGCCGCTGCGCGCGGTCGTCGGGCCGTGGAAGACGGCGCGGCTCGGCTACGAGCTCACCCCCTCGCGACGGGGCCGCCACGCCTTCGAGGGCGTCCGGCTCTCGCACCCCAGCCGCCTGGGCCTGTGGCGGGTGCGCCGCCGCCTGGAGCTGCGCGACGAGGTCCAGGTCTTTCCCAACATCGTGGCGCTGCACCGCTTCGAGCTGCTGGCGCGGCGCAACAACCTGATCGAGCTCGGCCTGCGCCCCACCAGGATGAAGGGCGACGGCACCGAGTTCGAGCGGCTGCGCGATTACCGCACAGGCGACGACCCGCGCAGCGTCGACTGGAAGACGACCGCGCGGCTGGGGCGGCTGATCGTCCGCGAGATGGGACAGGAGCGCAACCAGAACGTGCTGTTCCTGATCGACGCCGGACGGATGATGCGCCAGACCGCCGAGGGGCTGAGCCACTTCGACTACGCGCTCAACACCGCGATCATCCTGGGGCACATCGCCACGCGCCGCGGCGACAACATCGGCGCATTGCTGTTCTCGGACCGCGTGGAGCGCTTCGTACCGCTGGGCCGCGGCCGGGCCGCGGTGGACGCGCTGGTCCGCGCCGGCTACGACCTAGAGCCGGCCGAGGTGGCGACCAACTACCGCCGCGCCTTCGAGCACGTGCTGGCCCGCGTGCGGCGCCGCAGCCTGGTGCTGCTGATGACGCACCTGGTGCCCGGCGAGGACCAGCGGCTGATCAGGGCCTACGCCGCGATGCTCGGCCGCAGGCACCTGCCGCTCTGTCTCTTCTTCCGCGAGCCGAGCGTCGAAAGAGAGGCGCAGGGAGTGCCGCGCAACGTGGTCGAGGCTTTCCACCGCTCCGCCGCAGCCGAGATCCTGCTCGAGCGCGCCGAGGGGCTGTCGTTCCTGCGTCACGCCGGAGTGCTGGCGCTGGACGCGCCGCCCTCCGAGTACTCCGCGACCGCGGTCAGCCAGTACCTGGACATCAAGGCCCGCAACCTGTTGTAGAAAGCCCCCCAACCCGGCCGCGGTCAGGATGTCGCCGCAGGCGACAAGCCCGGCGGGCTGTCGAGATCAAGGTTGGTCGATGACGTTTGTACGCCTTCACCCTGTCTTGCTTGGCCGGGGGTGCCGGGCTTCGGCGAAACGACCGAGTTAGAGACGTAGAACGACACCTGCGAGGCCATGAACTGGCTTTGGGCACGCTGAAGACGAATTTTCGGCCTCTTTTGGCTCGAAATGGTAAAAAGAGGTTCGATCCATCTTCCACGGGAGGTTCCCCATGTCCACGCGTGTGTTTTTCGTCGCGCTGGTCTCTTCGGCTCTGCTCCGGCCGGCGCTCTCCGCCGCCGGCGAGGAGGAGCGGACCGGCTCCGAGGAGGGCTCCGACAGCGAGGCCGTTCCGTCAGGCGGGGAGGTCTCGGTGGCGATCGAGCACGGCGCGGTGCTGCTCTCGACCGGCGAGCGCCGCGTCCCGATCGAGCTCCCGGCCCCGGCGCTCGAGGCGCGGCTGGTCGGCGATCTCCTCTACGTGGCGGCCGGCCCGCACGGAGCCTTCGTCTTCGACGTGAGCGACCCAAAGGACCCGGCGCTGGTCGGACGCTCCAGCACCGCCACCGGCGAGGTGGTCGGCTTCATCGAGGCCGACGGCCGGATCTGGATGAAGCTGGCCAGCACGACCGCGGTTCCGCTCGGCCCGGGCGGCGCGAGCGACGATCGCGCGGCGCCGGTCCTGCCCGCCGCCTCGACATTGCCCGCGGCGCGACCCGCTCCTTCCAAGGGAGAAAAACGGGAGGCGCCGGTCGCGACCGCCGACGGCGAGCCGATCGCGATCGAGTCGATCCGGCTCGGCCGCATCGAGCTGGGGATCGGGGCCGACGACGGCGTCGAGGTCGGCGATCGCTACGCCGTGCTGCGCGAGCCAGCGGCCGAAGAAGACGAGGAGGAGTACGCCGGCCGCGAGCTGGCCGCGGTCGTGACCGTGGTCGCGGTCAGGGAGGACTCCTGCCTCGCCGAGCTCGGTCGCGGCGCCAGGGTGAGCGCCAACGACACGATCGAGCCGGCCGGAGCGGAGCGCGGGGCGAGCGTCGTCTACCCCGAGCGGCTGACCGGGATCTACGAGCTGGCCTACACGGTGCGCCCGCTGATCAAGGTCGGCAAGCCCCTGGGCGGCGGCCTGCTCGCCGACTTGCGGGGCGCCTACTGGGGCGACTTCTGGTTCGCGGACGTGCGCGTGCAGCCGCTGGGGCTGGGCTGGACCAAGAAGGGCAACGTGGTCTCCACCAGCGCCCTGCTCGAGGGCGGCTACGACGGGCAGGCCTTCGGCGTCGGAGTCGGCGTGGGCGTCAGCGCGGTCAACGGCGACATGGATCACATGCTGGACCACGGCCTGGGCAGCAGCGAAAAGCTGTCGGCCGCACCCGACGAAGAGCCGGAGCGATCCTGGGACCAGCGCACGCGCGCCGCCCTGGCCATCTCCCAGCAGGTGCGGCTCGGCGCCCGCGACGGGCTCCACGCCACGCTCTACAACCTGATGATCCGCCACGAGGACAAGGACGACAAGGTCGGGTTCATCTACGGCGGCTCCGCGGGCAAGTTCTCGATCCCGCTCGGATCGCGCACCGACCTCTACCTGGAGGGCGGCGGAGGAGTGATGGGCTACGGCTTCGGAGCGATCGGGGTCTCGTCGTGGCTGATCGGAAACGGAGACGCCGGCTCGCTGGCGCTCTCGGTCTCGGCCGGCGGCGCCGCGGTCTGGGGCGCGATCGAGGTCACCGAGAAAGACAGCGCCGGCACCGTGACCGACCGTCACACCGACACGGTCCTGATCGCCGGGCCGATTGTCTCGCTGGGCCTGACCCACCGCTTCGGCGACCCCTGAGACGAAAAGCTCTCTGAAAAACAACGCGTTGTTTTCTCGAACGAGCAACCGCGGTTTCAGCCGAAGGCTTGTCACCGCGGTGGGGTGTACCCCAAGGCACTCTCCTCGGTGTCAGTCCCTGACGCAGCGTACCCGCATCTCGTTCAGCTTGTAGTAGGGCAGGATCAACGCTTCGTGAAAGCCGACCGTCCAGGCGTGACCGGCGTATGTCTCCAGCTCCGTGCTCGACCAGTAGAAGGTGCAACCGCCGATCAGCCCGCTGTCCATGTAACAGCCTTCCTCACCAGGACCTTGCATCTTGTCGCACGGCTCGCAGACCGGCCCTTCGTTGCAGTACTCGTCTGTGCACGCTGCGTGCGAGAGAGTCGCCTCCATCACGCCGCAGTCCCGGCTCTGACAGCCTCGAATCAGTCCGATCAGCTCCTGGATCTCGGGAAGCCGCCATCCTCCGCCCTGATACTCGGCGCAGATCTGCTCCGCCTCCTCCCAGGTCAGCAGCTCCTCGCCTTCGCCTGTCCCGACCTCGAGCTGCCAGCAGAGGCCGCTTTCCTGGTCCAGCCACTCGTCAGCGCCGTCGCAGGCGTCGGCATCCGAGTCCCCGTCCACGTCGGTATCGGCGTCCACACCGGCGTCTTCGTCCGTGTCCTGCGATGCCCAGCGATCCTCTACGCATCGAACCATGAAACCGTGCGATTCGCTCGTGTTTGTCGAATCCGTCCAGATTCGTCCGTCGCCGAAATCCACCGCCTGGTACCAGCACGACCCGTCGTAGCTGTCCAGGGTGCCGTCGGCCAGCATGTAGCGGCCGGTGTCGTTTCCGAACATGCTCTCGCACCGGCTGCATTCGGAGCAGCTGTCGTAGTGGTCTTCCTCGTGCAGCGAATCCACCTCCACGTAGTTGCAAAGCACGGTCGCCATCTCAACCCTGTCCGGCCAGAAGTAGCCTGGCGGGCAGAGTGTCTTGGCCGCTTCGTACTTCGTGTCCGCCTCCTGGAAAAGCTGACCGAGGCACTCGCACTCGTCGGGATCCCACTGTTGGTTGGCCGGACACCTGACCCACTTCCTTCCCGTCTCCTCGTTTACGACCACGTACACCCCAGCTTGGTCGTCGTAGATCACCTCACCGCATTCACTGTCCTGCGAACAGTATGCAGTTGAACCAGCAACCACTATTGCATAAATAAAAGTAATAATATTTTTGTACCAGCTCATCTCACTTTCCTTTTATCTTTAGCATCATTATCCTCATCCTCATTTTGCTAGAATATATCAGGCTACTGGACAGACCTTACGCAGCGCACATGGTAGCCTTGCTCGACGCTGTGGCAGTCAGCATTATGGCCACAGCACCTGAAAAGTCCATATTCGAAATATGCGTACCAGGCCTGTCCCTCTTCGCAGCCGGTCGATGACCAGTACCAGTCCTGGTCTGCGCCGAACAGCTCGCCGCACGTAGCGCTGTCTCCGCAAGAAAGACAATCATAACAAGACGATCCGTGCTGCTCGCACTCGTCGAAAAGGGTCATCAGCTCGTCCCTGGTCGGCAGGTGCCAGTCGTCGTGGCCTCCCGTCTCCAGCCACTCGCAGTACTGGACGGCCTCGTTCCACGAGAACCACGAAACGCTCGGATCCTGCCAGCAGAGCCCGGTGCCCTGGTCGTACTCTCCGCATTGGCAGTCCGAAGAACCGGCGCCGCTGTCGCTCGACCCGGCATCGTCCCCGCCCTGTCCTCCACCGTACCAGCACCCGGTGCAAAGGATTCCATGCATCACCGCTACGAGAAGCCTGCTTCTCATCGAGCCGCCCTCTTGTCCCTACTGCGCCTTGCGAACACAACGCACGCTGTTTCCGAAATAACAATTACTGCTTGACGAGAATCCCTCGTACAATCTCACTTCCCAAGAAAGGTCGTATTCATATGTTGAAGACCAATAACGATAAATCTCTTTTTCTTGTCCGAAAAGCTCGTTGCACACCTGGCTCTCCGAGCACTTCTTGCATTCGTAATCAGGAATCGAGCCTCCATCTGGATATGATATTTTCTCGCAGTCGTCCAACAGGCCCAGCAGCTCGTCCCGGCTCGGCAGATACCAGTCGTCGTGTC
>JAWOBP010000013.1:0-3236 GCA_046484285.1 Polyangia bacterium | reverse complement strand
CTGACCTTTGAGCCGTAGGTCACGAGGGCCACCTGATCGCTCGGGCCGAGCTCGGCGACGATCGCGTGGAGAAGAGCCCTGGAGACCTCCATGGGCGAAGTGTGGCCATCGCCGACGTCCTCGTACCGGCTCCCCATGGAACCGGACGCGTCGATCGCCATGACGAGCGTTTGCGGCTCACGCTGGAAGGTGGTCGGGTCGACGCTCGAGGAGAGACCGACCTGGAGCCAGGCCGAGTCCTCGCCGTCCAGCGTCGGGGCCACCCCGGCCGCGGCGCGCAGGCAGAGCAGGCTGGTGCACGCCGGGCCGTCGAGCGGGAGATCGTGCTCTGAGAACATACCCTCGACGACGAAGGCCTCCGGCGGGGGCACCATGCCCTCTTCGATAAGCTCCCGGGCGAGGCCCATGTCCTGCACTCCCCCCGCGGTCGCGCCGAAGCCGCCTTCCATCATGAAATCACCCGCACAAGCGCATGCGAGCGCGATGGTGCATGTGGAAAGCCCGAGGATTGGGTCTTTCAAGAGTCTTGATGGTCTCCTGCCTGTCGATTGCATTCTCTGCCTCCGCACTCTCGTGGGTGTGGTGTGTCGAAGCGCGAGCGACACAAATGCAGGTTCCATGCCGCCGCCCCCCCCCTTTTTGATCACGCGATCTTCCGGGCACCGGAGCCAAGCAAAGCACGACACCGATGTCAGGGCCGAGCGCCGCCGGCAAGTCCGGCGGCTGACCTCTGACCGCATCCGTCGCCGCAAGCGCCTCCTTCTCGCGGCAGGCCGAAGCAGCTCGGCCGAGCCCGGCCGAAAACGGCAACGGCGCTCTTGCCCGCAGCCTGTAGGCATCTACTGGGCTCTCGCGAGCCCCCTCCCGCCCATGTGCAGCGACGCCGAGCGCACCGCGCCGAAGCGAGACGTCGCCAGGAGTCCGCTGGCAAGGCGCGCCAACGCCGCCGTAGCCTTCCCTCTCAGGATCCCCCTCTTTGTCGCTTGACAATGGAGCATCGCGGTGATCTAGGGGTGGCATGAAACCCCTTGAAAAGAGTGATGTTTTGTCTCTTGCGAGAGAGTTCGAACGCAGCGAAACGGGAGATGAGCGTAGAACCAAGCGGGTTCAGGCCATGGCGCAGGCGATCGCTGCGAACCCTGGGGAGTCCTTGCCCAAGGCACTCGTAACGAAAGCTGCGCGAGAGGGCGCCTACAAGTTGCTGGAGAACTCGAACGTAGGCTTCTCTGGGCTGTTGGCCGGGCACCTCGAAGCATCCGGGGAGCGAGCAAAGGGGCGTGAGCGCGTCCTTGTCGCGCATGACACAACGACGATGATGTTCTCAACGATGCGCGAGGGACTTGCGCCCGTCTTGGGAAAGTCGTCCAAGCCTGGCTTCTACCTCCACGCATCGCTGGCGATTGGCCCAGAGGGCGTACGAGATCCTTTGGGATTGGTAGCCACACAGGTCTGGGCGCGAACAGATCAAGTGAAGGCTATGACCGGCAAGGAAATGCTTCGCTGGGCTCGTGGAGCAAAGCTTGCTGAAGAGAAGATTCCAGACGGAACTCGCACGATTCATCTCATGGATCGAGAGGGCGACTCATACGAGCTTTTCTGCCAACTAGACGGGCACGATTTTGTAATCCGCGCATGCCAGAACCGCACATGCGAAAAGGGAGCTTTGTTTGACCTGGGTCGAGCTGCCCCTGTCCGTGTGACACGAACGGTGGCGCTCAGCGCTCGCAAGCAGCCAAAGACCCCAAAAGCAAAGAGCATCTACCCGGCACGCAGGCAACGCAGAGTGAATCTCGAAGTTCGCGCAGTACCAGTGACAATCAAGCGTTCAGGATACCTAGATGGTCGACGGGATCTACCGAAGTTCCTAGAGCTCAACCTCGTCCACGTGTTGGAGCCAGAGCCGCCGCCGGGCGAAAAGCCTGTTGAGTGGTTTCTTTTCACGACCCTCCCAATCGACAACATCGAGGCCGTTTTGTGCGTGGTCGATTACTACCGAGCTCGCTGGATGATCGAGGAGTTCTTCAAGGCCCTAAAAACTGGCTGCCAATACCAGCGACTCCAGTTGGAGACATACGAAGCGCTGCTTCGGGCGCTGGCGATCTACATTCCGGTGGCGTGGCTGCTCCTGCGGCTAAGATATCTCGCTGGCGAATGCTCGGCCGAGACCTCGGCTCGTACCGTACTGACCGAAGCCCAGATCGAAGTCCTTCGAGCCTGCGCCCCCGTGGCACTCCCACAGGAACCCACGCTGCGTGAAGCGCTCTTGGCGGTAGCCGCGCTAGGCGGACATATTCGCAACAACGGAGAGCCGGGTTGGCTTGTGCTTGGAAGGGGTCTGCGCGATCTCAGCCTTATGGAGAACGTCTGGAATGCCGCTCTATCGAGAGAAAGAAGAGATCAATCCTGAGAGCCTTCCCTACGGCTAGGAGGCGTAACGCAGAGGGCATTCGGGTGAAGGTCACTTCACCCGGAGACCCGCCAAGCGGGCGCCTGGCGGCGTCGCAGCCGGTGGGGTGCGCTTGTTTTGGGCCTAGGAAAAGTGGAAGCCCGGCGCCCTCCCGTGGAGCTCACAAACACTCCTTCAGACAGGCATCGGGCAGAGAGTCACAGCCTTCTTCCAACATACAATCGGCACACTTCCTCGCCTCGCCTCGGCTGCCGGAATCAACCTTGCACTCCGACACGCAGGCCCAAACGTCCAGCTCCGGATCGAAGCAATCCTTGTTGGCCCGGCACAGATCCCAGCACGGATCGCAGCCGATCAATCCCACCGGCAGCAAGATGAGTAGTATGAGCCGGGCCTTCATGGGTCAGTGCTCCGGTTCCGTCTGCTCCGTGTCGTCGCTTCGAGGCAGCTCCACCACCAGGGTGACTTCGGTCTCGGTCTTCTCCTCTTGGAAGTGCAGCGTGGCCGTGCCCAGCTCCTCCGGCCAATACCAGCAACTCGCGCCGGGCTCGTAGCATTCGAGTATCGTGGAATCATCGTCGTCCGCGGTCAGGTCCGCGGGGACGTAGGCGTAATACCCGCGTCCTAGATCGTCCTCGAGCCGGTAGTTGAGCAGAAGGCGGTGGTGAAAGAAGTACGTTCCCCAAACCTCGTATGGTTCCTCGAGCTCGTCCCACTCGAGCCACCAATCGAAAGTCAGCCGCTCGGGCTCGATCGCTTCGAAGTAGGCGTGCCCGGCCAGCTTGCTCTGAAGCTCCCGCATCTCGATCACCGTCCACCCAGGAAGGAG
>JAWOBP010000038.1:0-8571 GCA_046484285.1 Polyangia bacterium | reverse complement strand
GTGTCCGTGTCGGTGTCCGTGTCCGTGTCGGTGTCCGTGTCCGTGTCGGTATCTGTGTCCGTGTCGGTGTCCGTGTCCGTGTCCGTGTCGGTATCTGTGTCCGTGTCGGTGTCCGTGTCCGTGTCGGTATCGGTGTCCGAGTCTGTGTCAGCATCTGTGTCCGCGTCGGTTCCAGAGTCGGCATCGTCGTTGGATTCGCCTCCGCAACCTGTCGTAAGCGCCCCGAGAACCCAGACGAAAGTCCACATCACTCCGATTCGAGAAAACACGTGCATCACAAAGCCTCCATTTTTGAGAGAACATTTTTATTCCATGTATTTGAGGAAGAATGCAAGCTTTTTTGCAAAGGGCGTTTTCGAGAAGAGCTCACCTGTGCGACCACTTGATCGTGTCGGCATGGCCCTTGATCACGAGCTGCTGGTTGAGGCCCTCGGGGTTGGAGACGTGGACCCCTCCGCGCGAGGAGTGGAACGCCACCTGGCGGCAGTCCGGGGAGAAGGCCGGGTCCATGTTGCGGCCCTGGTGCTGGGTCAATCGGCGGATGTTTCCGCCCGAGGCGTCGACGGTGAAGATGTCGTAGGTGCCTCCGGCGCGGCCGGTGAAGGCGATCAGGTTCGATCCGGGCCGCGGGCACCAGCAGGGCGTCTGGTTGTAGCTGCCCTGGTAGGTGACGCGCTTGGCGCCCCCTCCTCCGGCGCTGGTGACGAAGATCTGCGGCGAGCCGTGCCGGTCCGAGACGAAAGCGATCTTGGAGCCGTCCGGGCTCCAGGTCGGCGAGACGTCGATCGCTCCGGAGTGCGTGATGCGCCGCAGACCCGAGCCGTCCGCGCCGCCGACGTAGATCTCTGGGTTGCCGTCGCGCGAGAGCACGACCGCCATCTTGCCGCCGTGAAACGCTGCGCCCATGTTGAGCCCGGGCTCGGAGAGCACGGCCTCGCGCCGCCCGGTGCGGTAGAGGTAGGGCGCGCCCTCGACGAACGAGGTGTAGTAGATCGAGCCGCCCGGTCCCCAGGCCGGCAGCAGGTTGATCGAGCGGTTGCGGGTCACGCGCTGCACTCCGCCGCCGGTCCAGTCCGCGGTGCAGACGTGCTTGACGCCGGGACCGATCCGGCGCGAAAAGGCCAGCCGCGTGCCGAAAGCGCCGGGCTCTCCGGTGAAGTGCTCGATCACGGCGTTGACCCACTTGTGCATCAGCGAGCGCAGCTCGTCCTCGGCTCCCGAGTACGACTTCGAAAGCACCGCCTCGCCGCCGCGCGCCACCTCGAACAGACGGCACTGCAGCTCGACGCGACCTCCGGCCCGGTCCACGCGGCACTTGGTCACGCCCTGGGCGCCGATCTGGACCCAGGGATCCTTCTGAATCGACATCCCCTCGGCCGCCAGGTCGGCGAGGTAGGAACGCTGGTCGAGCACCTCGAACAGGCTGGAGAGCTCGAAGTCGCGGGCCTGGATCTCGCGCGCCTCGCGCGCCGCTTCGGCGTTACCGAGCGGCCGCGGGACAGCGATCCTGTACAGATCGCGGATTCCACCCCACAGCTCCACCTCCAGCGGAGCGTTGTCGCTGCGCCGTGGGAGGGGCTCCTCTTCGTCGCCCTCTTCTTCTTTTTGCTTGTCCGAGACCGCCTCGCCGGGCAGCATCGATATCGCAGCCGCCGCCAGCAGCGAGCCGGCCAGGATAAGCACGAGTTGCCTCATCTCGTTACCTCGCAGTGTGTTGGTTTTTTTATTCATTGTTTCAACATAACAAACGCCCGGGTCGCGGTTGAAGTTCCCGGCGGATCACTCGTACCTGGCCTCTTCGCCATTGAACGTGATGTTGATCCCGCCGCCGAAGATCCGCGAAGCGATCGCCTCCGGCGGGCTGGGCAGAGTGCGGACCTCTTTGCGCACGCGCTCGATCGCGTTCTTTACCGAGTCGTTGAAGATCTCGCTTCTGGATTCTGTGAGATACTCGACTTCGGTGATCACCATCTCGATGTCGACGCGCAGGTTGACCTTGACCCGCAAACCCTCGAGCTGGCTCTCGCTGAGCAGCGTGGGAACGATCCAGCGCTCGAGAAAGATGCGCTTGATGCGGTGGCCGTAGGTGGCGCCGATCGAGGCCAGCGACGGATCGGTCACCTCGCCGTCTGGCACTCCGTCGGGGTGCCCCTCGGGCGTGTAGTCGTCCTGGACCTCGGCAAATGCACGAGCTTTCTCGAACACCTCGCGCAGCTCGTCGTCGCTGACCGCGTCGGGCTGGCGCTCGGGCTTCTTCTCCGGCTCCTCGGGCGGCTCGGGGCGATCCTCGTCGCGGTCGAGCGGGAGCACCTCCTCGGGAGCGCTGGGCTTCGGAGGCACCACGCGATCGGGCAGCGCCTTTTCGTCCTTGATCTCGCCGAGCTTGAGCAGGCGCGCCTCGACGTATTCCAGCGGCTCGTCGTCACGCTCGGGAGCCGGAGGCTCTACCGCCGCCTCGGCGATGATCGGCAGCGCCAGCAGAAGCGCGCCGGTCGCGACAACGCCGATCGTCCCGGCCGCCACCGCGATCGGGTCGGCGCTCTTGCGCAGCGGCACCTCCTCGGACCATCCGTGTGGGTCGATTTCGATCATCGTCTTTTTCCACGACAACAAATAACGCGGCCGGGCGCTTCCCGCCAATAAAAGGATTTTGTCTGTCGATGTAGTCGAGTTGAAAATACGAACCAACCTTTCGTTGAAAGTGGAGCACCAAAGAAATATTGTGGTTCTCGCGGTTGTTCGACAGGCGCGCGGATCGGAGGTCCAGATCAATGAAGACAGCTTTGACTATCGCGCTCCAGGCGTTCGCCGTGGTGGTCGCTTCGGCGGCGCTGGCGATCGGCACCAACCTGGTGCGACCGGACGGAATCCCGCTGGTGACCGAGGTGGAGTACGACATCTTCGCTCCCTGCAGGGACACGGAGGTCGAGTCCCAGGCCGCGGGGCGGGAGGACCTGGCCGGCCGGGAAGCCGGAGTGCTCTACGTGGACGCGCGCCCCGCCGAGGCGTTCGAAGAGGAGCACGCCGAAGGCGCGATCAACGTGCCCTACTCGGTCCTGTTCGGCGCCAGCGACGAGGACGTGGCCCGAGTGGAGAAAAAAGTAGAGGACGGGCAGGCCGAGAAGGTGATTGTCTACGGAGTCTATGCCGATCCGGCAAGCCCCGAAAAAAGGGTCGATTTTGCCGAGCCGCTGGCCGAGCAGCTCGTCGAGATGGAGATTCCCGGGGTCAAGCATTTCGCCGGCGGGCTCGAAAAACTGAAGAAAAACGGGGTTCCCACGGTCAAAGCGAGCGAAGGAGGCGGGTCATGAGCGCGCGGGTCAGATGGCTGAAAGACGGATTCGGCGTGGCCGGTCGGCTGCTGCTCGCGGTGACGTTCATCTGGGCCTGCATCCACAAGATCGCCGAGCCGTTCGATTTCGGAATGCAGGTCGCCACCTACCAGATCCTGCCGCTCGAGCTGGTCAACTTGCAGGCGATCATCCTGCCCTGGGTCGAGCTGACGACCGGGGTGCTGCTGGTGCTGGGTCTGCTGACCAGGCCGGCCGCTCTTTTGACCTGCGGAATGAACGTGATGTTCATCGTCGCTATCTCGATGGCGCTGGCCGCGGACCTGCACCTCCAGTGCGGCTGCTTCGCCTCGTCCGAGGCGGGCGAGGAGATGAACGCCGGCCTGATCGTGCGGGACATCGGCCTGCTGATCGTAGGGGCGCTGCTGGTCTGGATGAAGCCGGATCGATTCACTCTGGACAACTGGCGCGAGAGGAGAAAGCAACATGCGTAGCTCGAAGCTCATGATCGTGGTCGTCGTCGCCGCCCTGTGCGTGTCGACGGCTCCCGTGCTCGAGGCGTCGGACGTGGCCTGGGACGAGGTGATCGGCGCCGACGCCTCCAAGCTGAACGCGGAGCAGAAGTCGCGCGTCGCGTCGCTGCTCGACGAGCTGGACAACACCCGCGGCTGCAGCGGCAAAATCGGCGAGTGCCTGGCCAAGGGCGATCGCACCGCGGCCCGCCACGCCGGGTTCGTGATGCGGATGGTGCGCAAGAACAAGTCGGACGACTTCATCGAAAAAGGCATCGAGCTGCGCCACGAGTCGGCCTTTCCCGACGAGACCTACGACATCGACCTGAGCGGTCATCCCCATCGGGGCAACCCGAACGCCAAGGTAGAGTTCGTGGAGTACGCCTGCTTCCAGTGCCCATTTTGCGCCGACCTGGCGCCCAAGATGAAGCGCCAGTTCAAAAAGAGATTCGCCGACGACGTGGTCCACTACTACAAGTTCTTCCCGGTCCGCAGCCACTCGCACGGCGTCTCGACCGCGCTGGCCGGCCTGGCCGCGTTCAAACAGGGCAAGTTCTGGGAGCTGTACGACATCATGTTCGACAATCGCACCGATCTGGCGGACGACGACGTGCGCCGCTACGCCCGCCAGGTCGGGCTCGACATGGAGAAATTCGAGTCCGACTGGCACGACTCCGGGGCGATGCAGGTCATCGAGCAGGACAAGCTGGAGGGAATGCGGTTCGGCGTGCGGGGAACGCCGACCTTCTTCGTCAACGGCAAGCTCTACCAGGGCCAGAATTATATCCCCGAGGTCTTAGATCGCGTCGGAGAGGAGCTCGACATCGTAGAGGGGCGGATAAAGTAGCCATCAGTCAGCGCACCAGCCGTTTGCACTCCCTGACGTACATCTTTGGGCCCGGGCACTGGGCGCACCTGGCGTAGGCCTCGCGCGACTTCTCGCGGTCGTTCTCCAGCTGGTGGATGTAACCGATCACCAGCCAGGCCTGGCCGTTGTCCGGGTTGGCGGTCGCGGCGCGCCGCGCCAGGTCCATGGCCTCTGCGCGTTTGTTGGGCAGCTCCATCAGCAGCGTCGCCAGCTCGGCCAGCGCCTCGTCGCCCTGGGGGTAGACCTCGATCGCTTCTTCGAACAGCTCGATCTTCTTGCGTCGGGCCTTCCCTCGCGCCTTGGAGAGGAGCTCGCGGTAGGCCCGCGCGTCGCCCGAGACCGGAGACGGTTCCTCCGCCGCGGCCTCCGCCTCCTGTTCGGCGGGCTCTTCTTCGGCCGGCTCCTGTTCGTCCAGTTGTTCTTCGGCCGGCTCCTGTTCGGCGGGCTCTTCTTCGGCCGGCTCTTGCTCGCTCGGCTCCTGCTCTGCGGCCTCGGGCTCGGCCTTCTCCCGGTCGTCCTCCCGCTCGGCCTCGTCGGGCTCCTCGCCGCGGTCTGCGACCAGCGGCTGCACCTCCGCCTCGTCCTCGCCTTGCTGGAGCACGGGCGCGCTGTCGAAATCCTTGACCCCGCTGAACAGCCGGTCGCGCAGACCGATCACCGCGATCGCCGCTACGGCCAGGATCGCAACCGCGATCGCTATGGGCTTGAAGCGCCTCGAACGCATGTGCTCGTGGTCCGCCCAGATGTCCGAGGTGCGCTCCTCGCGGACGATCCGCTGCGTGTCGTCCTCGTCCCCTTCTTTTTCGGGCTGTTCTTCTGGCTCGGGCTCGGGTTCGGGCTCCGGCTCCGGTCGCGGCCCGGGCTCCGGCTCCGGCTCCGGCTCTGGCTCCGGCTCCGGCTCCGGTCGCGGCTCGGGCCCTGGCCCGGGCCGATCGGTTTCCGTCTGGAACCGCGCGGTCGTGCGACCCGGTCGAGAGTGCGGCTCCTGGCCGACCACCGGCGCCGGCCACTCGAGCGGCGTTTCCCCCTCTCCTCCGGGCGCGGTCCCGGCGCTCGGTTCCGGTCCCGGAGCCGGCTGATACGGGACGGGTTCGCCCGGCAGCTGGGTGCTCTTGGTCGGGGGTATCCAGCGCGGCGTGGTGTGCTCCATGCCGTCCCCCACCGGGGGAGACCCGGGCTCGCCTCCGCTCGCGAATTCCGGCTCGGGCGGAGCCTGGGAGAGGGCGGCGACGAAGCCGCCTCCTCGCGGTGCGTCTCCCGACGGGCGCGGACCGGCCGGCTCGGCGGAGATGCGCGGGAGCTTCAACGTGCCGGATGTGGAGTCCTCCTGGCGTTCTTCCTCCAGCTCGGTCGGAGCTGCCCCGTGCTCCTCCGGCATCATGTGCAGCCCGCTCTCCTCCCCGACGTCCGCGAGTTCGTCCTCGAGCACGGGCTCGTGGTCGGTCTCCGCTTCCGCCGCGGCGGGCTTCTCCTCGATGGACGACTCCACGATCAATCCCTCGAAGTACAGCTTCGAGATGACGGCCAGCGCCTCCAGATCTCCCAGGGGGCTGGCGTCGACCACCGACATCAGGCTGCGGCGCCCGTCGAAGTGCTTGAGCAGCGTGTTGATCTCGTCGGGGATCTCTCCCAGCCTCTCGGCGAGCACCTCGTCGTCCACGTCGAAAACGGCGCTGAGCGCCGGCAGCTGCTCGAGCAGTCGCCCCCACTCGTCGAGACGGCGCATGCCCTCCATCAGGAGACCCTGCGTCGAAAGGGAGATCGTGTCCTCGCGGTCGATGTCGTTGAACTCGATCTCGAAGTTGCCCTCGGACCAGACCAGCATCCGGTAGACGGCCTCCGCTCCGCTGCGGTTGCTGGTCTCGGCGTCGATCACCTTGCCTTCGCGGAAGTAGATCTTGCCCGCGTCGTCCTCGCGGGTCATGTGGATCACGCCCGACTTGCGGCTGATGTCTATCGTCTGGATGATGTCGACCACGCCCATGTCGGACAGGCTGCCGGTGAACTTGGTCTTCGATCCCCTGTTCTCGAGCCGCTCGCGTTGCCTGCGCTGTAGCACGAGGCCGACTCGCGCGAGTATTTCTCGGATGAATATCGGTTTTGTCAGGTAGTCCTCTACCCCTGCCTCGAGACCGCGGATCTTGTCCTCGACCGATTTTTGGGCGGTGAGGAAGATCACGGGAATGTCGGACCACTCCGGTGAGCTCTTGAGCTGGCGGTTGAGCTCGAAGCCGTCCATCTCGGGCATGGAGGCTTCGGAGATCACGAGATCCGGCGGGGAGATCCGTGTCTTGTCCAGCGCGTCCTGCCCGTTGACGGCGCGGGTTACACTGTAACCGGCCTTCTTCAGGCTGACCTCGAGCACGCGCAGGCTCTTCGGGTCCGAATCGACTATCAGCAGGTGTTGCTTGGCCACGAAAAGCTCCCTCGCGTCGTCGTGGACCGCCCAGGAATCATCGGGGCAGAAACAGTAGATGTCAAGAAGGCGTAACAGGGAAACCCTGGTCGATATTTCCCAATCGATTTTTTGTCGTGCAAAGCGATCACCGATCGCGCGAGATCTCGACCCATCTTTCGAGGATTTCCACCGTCCTGGGGCCGATTCCCCGCACGCGGCGCAAATCTTCGGTCGTTTCGAAAGGGCCGTCCCGCCGTCGCGACTCGACGATTCGCCCGGCCTTGACCGGCCCGACCCGGGGCAGCAGCTCCAGGTCCGAGGGCGGATCCCGGTTGGGATCGACTCGGCCGCCGCACAGCAGGCGCAGCGGTCCCGCGGCCCGACGCGGTTGCCCGGCGGAGCAATCCGACTCCGACGTGGAGAAGCGCAGCAGGTCTCCGGGCCGGGGCGGGCGCGACGGCGGCGCGTCCGAGCACGAGGCGGGCAGCCCCAGGCGGGCGATCGCTTCTTGCACCAGCCCCTGCCCGTCAAGCGCGCAGGCGATCCCGAGCGGGTCGCCGTCGAGCTCGACCGCGACGCACATCGACTCGTCCGCGGGCAACGACGCCCGAGAGCCGGCGCTCCAAAACAACCTGCCCGCCAGCGAGGCCGCGGCCAGCGCCGCGAGCAGGATCGCCAGAGCCGGGCCGCGTCGCCGCAGACCCGGATCGGCGCCTCGTTTTTTTGTCTGGACAACCATCACCACTGGATATCGACCGTTTGGGCCCTGGAGTTGCAAAAAAGTTTCGGCGCTCTGCCAACCGCAGCTTTTCGACGATTGTCGTGGACTGGTTCATGGGTAGACCGTGCCACGGGTGCCGAGCGATCTCTTGAAGAACAGCAACGCTCGCTCGAGGGTGCCGAAACAGGGAACGTTTGCTGCGCGGAGGGTTGCGAGGTCGATGCTCCGAGTCAGTCGGAGTTGATCCACTGTCGGTTTGTAGGACCGACCCTCGGGGAGGCGCTCGGACAGCCACTCCTCGATGCCCCTCCTCCCCTCCCAGGTGTCCAGATCCCAGCTTGGAAAACCCATGGTGGCCAGACACGGGAGGAACAGCACCTCGTACTCGGGCTTGAGCAGGACATAGGCCGAGGGGAACGGGAGCTCGAGCTGACGAAGCTGCTCCCCTACTCGTGGCGCCAGCTTCTTGGGACAGCCGTCGTCCTCGTCCTTGATGACGAGGAGCGCTCCGGCATCCGGTGTTGATCCCCCCGATCGGTAGCCGGAAACTTTGCGGAAATTCTCAGGCCGGATAGACCGACTGTATCAAGGCGGTCAGGGAAGCGAGGTACGTGGTGTACCTCGATCGTCTGACCGAGGGCGCTCAAAGTGGGAGGCCCCAGTCCTACCTGGGGCCTCCCACTTTGAGTGCCCTCGGTCAGACGATCGAGGTACGCCACGTACCTCGCTTCCCTGACCGCCTTGATACAGTCGGTCTATCCGGCCTGAGAATTTCCGCAAAG
>JAWOBP010000026.1:0-22824 GCA_046484285.1 Polyangia bacterium | reverse complement strand
TGGTGATCTCGCCTCTGCCCTGGCAGCGGGAGTGGAGCGAGGACAGGCGCCGGACGTGGGTGCGGGTCAACGTGCGCGAGATGGAGGAGGGTTTCGCCGCCGAGCGGCGCAGGGAGGGTCGACCGGCCCGGGGCGTGCCCGCGCTGTACGAGCTGGACCCGCGGGACCGCCCGAGCAAGCCGCGGGAGAAGAGCGGTCCCATCCCGCGGGTGCTGGCCTCGGACCCGGAGCTGAAGAAGCTGCGCGAGGAGCGGATCAGGGAGACAGAGCGGGAGCACCGGGAGGCGTCGCGCGACTACCTGGCCGGGGACTACTGGCGCGAGTTTCCGGCGGGGACGTTCAGGCCGCCGATCATCGAGCCCTACAGGCCCAAGCACCGGTACTGGAGCGGGTACGTCTAGCCGGGCCGGGCTGATTCGGCAGGGGCGAAGGGGGGAGTGACGCCGCGCAAGACGGCGCCGGGCGCCGGGGTGCGCCCGAAGCCGGATTTCCAGCAGAAAACGGACGAGATCGGGGAGCGAGCCGGGGCGAAAATCGGCCGCAGGCGACCGATTTGGGGCGCAGACAGCCGAGATGTCAGGCGGCAGCCCGGCCGGATGTGCTTCGGCTGGCGAATATCGCCGCTGTCTGTTCTTGGTGTCTGACACCCGGGCCTGACTCACCTCCAGACCCCAGGCCTGAAACGTTTCCCCCACAGCGCGGAGTGTTCCGTATGGACAAGAGTCGGTTCGTCGTGCATACAGCTCGTCATGGACCTCGAAAGCGAAAAGAGGGCCTCGGGGCGCATGCGGCGGCTGCTGCCGCCGGCCGTGGGCGTGGCGGTGGGGGCCTTGCTGCTGTGGACCTACGCCGAAGCCGTGGCCGAGGGCATGACGGTCTACCGCCGGGCGCGGTCGCAGCTGGTGGCGCCGGATTTCGTGGCCTCCGATCCGGCCGAGGCGCGCAAGGTCCCCGACTTCACGTTGAAGGACAGATACGGCAACCAGGTCAGCCTCTCCCATTTCTCCTCGGTCGACCTGCTGCTGGTCAACATCTGGGCGTCGAGCTGCCGCGTCTGTCTGGAGGAGACCCCGGCGCTGGCCGAGCTCGATCGCCGCATCGGCGAGCTGGGCAGCGCGGCCTTGATCACGATCGCGGTAGAAGAGAAGTGGGCGGACGTGGCCCATTACTTCCCGCGCGGCACCGATCTGCGGGTACTGTTCGATCCCGAAAACGAGGTCGGGCTCGGGGTGTTCGGTACCGAGGCCTACCCGGAGACGTTCGTGCTGGACGCCAGGCGTCGCATGAGAGCGCGCTTCGACGGAGCTCGGCCCTGGCACTCGGACGCGATGCTCGATTACCTGGGGCGCTTTCTTTGAGTGTGGGATCGCGAACGAGGCCGGGAACGAGATGCGCATCGGGTCTCGTCTTGAACTATGGATAATCTCGCGTTATTGGCATCGGCGAGGAGAGCGGGCGACTGATTCGCTGGAGATTCCTTGGGCAACGACGACGAAACGCGAGGCACGAGAGAGAGCCGACCCGAGCTGCAGGACGGCGAGCACAGCGGCTCGATATCGGACGAGCAGTACCGCCTGATCGTGGAGCACGCCAACGAGGCGATCGTCGTGACCCGCGACGGTTTGCTGGCCATGATCAACCCCAGCGCGGAGCGGCTCCTCGAGCTACCGGCGGAGCGGCTCCTGGACCGGCAGTTCATCGAGTTCATCCACCCCGAGGACCGGGAGATGGTGGCCGAGCGATACCGGCGCCGGCTGGCCGGAGAGCCGGTGGAGGAGGTCTACGCCTTCCGGGTGGTCGATGCGCGCGAGCGGTCGCGCTGGGTCGAAATCAGCGCGGTGCGCATCGAGTGGGAAGGGCGTCCGGCCACGCTCAACTTCATCTCGGAGATAACCGAGCGCGTCCGCGCGCAAGCAGAGCTGAAACGGCTGATCCGCGTGCTGGAGCAGTCGTTCGACGTGATGTCGATCACGGATCAAGACGGCGTGATCAGCTGGGTGAACCCCTCCTTCGAGCGCGTGACCGGCTGGAGCCGCGAGCAGGCGATCGGCTCCAGCATCGCCGGGCACCGCGCGCCGGAAGAGGATCCGGCGATCTTCGAGCAGATGAACCGCGCGGTGCGCGCAGGCGAGGTCTGGCAGGGCCGCTTCGGCTGCGTGCGTTGCGACGGGACCCGTTACCGCGCCGAGGTCAGCGTCTCACCGGTCTGCGGCGAGGGAGGGGAGATCGAGGAGTACGTCAACGTCTCGCGGGACGTGACCAGCGAGGAGCTGCTCGAGGAGCGGATCCGCACCGCGCAGAAGATGGAGGCGGTCGCCTCGCTGGCCGGTGGAGTGGCGCACGAGTTCAACAACATCCTGCACGCGGTGCTGGCCCGCTCGCGCGAGGCGGTGACCCGACCGGACACGAGCGAGGAGACGCGAGAAGACCTGGCGGAGATCGCTCGCCTGAGCCGCCGCGCCTCGATCCTGGTCAAGCGGTTGATGTCGATGGAAGGGGGCGGCGGCGAGAACGCCGAGGAGGTGGTCGACGTCGGCCGCGTCCTGCGAGGAGCTATCGACGCGGTGGGCGACCAGCTGCCCGCCGAGCTGGATCTGCGCGTCCAGGCGGCCGATGACCTGCCCGCGGTGGTGGGAAGCGAGCAGTTGCTGCACGAGGTCTGCTACAGCCTGCTGCAAAACGCCCTGGAGGCGCTCGCCTCGCCCGCGGGGATGGTGGTGGCGCGGCTGGGTGTGGTCGAGGTCAGCGATGACTGGGCGCGGGGCGATCCCGACCTGGACTCCGGTTCCTACCTGCGCCTGGAGGTGGTAGACACCGGCCGGGGCATCCCGCCCGATCGCTTGCAGCGCATCTTCGATCCGTTCTTCTCCACCAAGGAAAAGAGTCCCGGTGGGGGACTGGGGCTGTTCCGCGTGCACGGCATCGTGCGGGGGATGGGCGGAGCGGTCAGGGTCAGCAGCCGGCCGGGGCGGGGCAGCACTTTCGAAGTCTACCTGCCGGCGGCCGCCCGGAGAGAGGCCGACACCGATCCGGCCCCGGCCGAGTGGGAGTCGGGTGGGGAGGCGCGCAAGGTGATGGTGGTCGACGACGAGGCGACCATCGCGCGGGTGTTCGCGCGCGCGCTGCGCCGCCTGGGCTACCGGGTGGAGGCGTTCACCGAGAGCCCCAAGGCGCTCGAGGCGTTTCGCGGCGACCCGGACGGCTGGGACGTGCTGCTCACCGACCAGATCATGCCCGAGATGAACGGCGACCGGCTGGTGCGAAACATTCGAAGGATCGCGCCGGATCTGCCGGTAGTGATGTGCACTGGATACAGCGAGGAGTTCGACGAGGAGCAGGCGGCCTCGATCGGAATCAGCGAGTATCTCAGCAAGCCGGTGCTGGTCGACGAGATCGATCGAGCGATTCGCCGCGCGCTGAACGGCGAAGAGGGCGGCGAGTAGCGCTCAGGGTCTGCCGGCGGTTTCCCCGGAGGAGTGCGGGGGCTCGAACACGGCGCGGGCCGCGAGGTCCGCGGCGCGCTCGCGGGCGCCGGTGCGGTAGCGCGCGTCGCCGGCTATCTTTTCTAGCTCGCGGGCCGCTTCGTCCCGGCGATCCAGCCCCAGCAGGCACCTGCCGCGCATGATCTTCGCCTCCAGCTCCAGCGATTCGCCGGCCGACGCCAGCTTCAGCTCGAGGGCGCGGTCGATCTGCGCGAGCGCCACCTCGAAGTCGTCGTAGCGGAAGTGCTGGCGGGCGAGCAGGTAGCGCAGGACCGGATCGCCGGGCAGCTCGCCGGCGGCGCGCGCGATGTGCAGCATCAACAGCGGCTCGCCGGGGGCCGCCGGGCCGGGCCGGTGCGCAAGCGCCGCGCGGATCTCGCCGACCGTCCCGCTCGGCAGACGCGCCAGCCGGGCCTTGACCGCGAGGCGGCGGCGAGCAGCCTCGCTGGGCGCGGTCGCCGCCAGCTCCAGGTACGCCTCGCGGGCCCGCTCGGGATCATTGTCGACCCGCAGGTCGGCCAGCACCTCGCGAATCCGGTCGCGCTGCACGCTGCCCACCGCGGGATCGGAGAGCAGGTCCTCGGCCCGGCGGCGGACCTCCCGGACCCTGCCGGCCCGAGCCAGCGCGGCGAAGACGTCGAGGCGTACCGAGGTGGAGCGACCCGATCGCTCGCGGGCCAGCTCCAGCGTCTCCAGCGCCGCGTCCCAGCGTCCCGACCGCTCCAGCCGCCCGGCCTCGCGGCGCAGGCGCGCCACCTCGTGCACGCAGACGGTGCGGATCACCGAGGGGCGATCGAAGCGGTGGCGGGCCGCGGCCAGGTCGGCGTCGCGCAGCTCCACCCCTTCGAGGAAGAGGCGCCACTCCTTCTCCAGCTCGGGCAGCGTGCTTCCCGCAGCGCGCTTCCATCCCCGGCCGGCATAGGCGTCGCGCAGCGACTCGGGGCCGCGGGTCTCGACGATCCAGCGGCAGAAGGATCCGGCCGCGGTGTAGGCGCTGGAGGCAGGCAGGTCGAGAAAGCCCGGTCCGAACAGACTTTCGGCCGGCGGGAGCAGGTCCAGCGAGAGCATCGCCGCGGCCCACTGGTGGACCGAGAGGTCGCCGCGCGGTCCCTGGGCGGCCACGGCCAGCCCCTCGATCAGGCCGGGATCGGGAAACCAGCCTCCGGCCACGTCGAACGGGGGCGGAGCGAAGCGCGCGGCCACTGCATGGGCCAGCTCGTGGCGCAGCACCTCGTGAGGCGCAGGCCGCAGCACGACGTACACCTCGTTGCGCCAGGGCTTGGCCACGTTGGTTCCCGAGGCTCCCATCGCGCGACCCTTTTGCTGCGAATCGGAAAAGAAGAAGACGCTGATCTCCTCTCCCAAAGGAGCGTCCAGGAAACGCTCCACGCGGTGCAGGGAGAACGCGACGTCCAGGGTCAACTCGTCGATCGTGTCTTTCGGCGTGCCGGGAGGGAAGCGCAGCTCGAGTCCGGGGCTCGCCGCGCTGACCGGCAGCAGGCTCTCCAGGTCGCAACCTCGCGTGCGGTGCCCAAGGGCAGGCGCGGCCAGCTGTAGCGCGGCGCTCGCGGCGACGGCGAGCGCGGCCGTGCCCGCGGCCCGGGGACGCGAGCGGAGCCGGCCCGCCGAGAGGCGCAGAGTGTCGGGAGCGACCAGCCAGGAGGCGATCGCGAGCAGCGCGACGATCTGCACGGCGGTCGCCGCGCGGTAGCTGAAGAGACGCGGCGGCACGCTGACCAGCTCGTCGTAGAGCACACCGGGGTAGTAGCCGTGGAAAGGCCCGAAGGAGAAGACGGCCGGCGTGTCGTAGAACTCCCAGAGCGCCAGGCCGAGGCCCAGGATCCAGATCGCCGCCCAGGCGACCGAGGCGCTCCTGGGGCCCGGCGCGATCAGGCCGGCCAGCAGACCCGCGGCCGCGGCGACCAGCACCGAGGGCAGGGGAATCAGCGCGTAGAAAAGCAGCCCCTCGGCGAGATTGCACGGCGGCACGCGCAGCGTGTTGAGCAGCGAGAGCAGCAGCGGCGGCGCCAGCAGCGAGAGGCCGTACAGAGCCGCGCGCCCGAACAGCACCGCGGCCGGAGCGCGCGCGCCGGGAAAGGGGGCGAGTTGGGCCCGGACGCGACCCGGGAGGCAGGCCGCCAGCTGGCCGGCTCCCAGCGAGGAGATCAGCGAGACGAGCAGGGCCAACTCGTAGCCCGGAGTCTCGGTCAGAGGCAGAAAGCAGGCCAGCGCGCCGACCGCGGTCGAAGCGATCAGCCAGCCCAGGTAGAGCGGCCAGCGCCAGGGGCTGGTGCGGGAGGGGCTCAATCGATCGGTTCCTCCAAATCCCCGACGAACGGAGCTTGCGCCGCAGGGCTCAATTCAGCGTGACGGTGACGGTGTAGGGGCCAGAGAGCTCCTCGCTTCCGTCGAACCAGGTGTCGACCACGACCAGGTAGCGGCCCGGCGTTATGTCCCAGCTCAGCTCCCAGTGGTCGCGCGCCAGGCAGGCGTCGGGATCGTCGCCGTCGAGCAGGTGCACGTCCACGTCTACGAGCGAATCCTCGCAGTCGACCGCGGCGCTCAGCGTGCCCGAGTCGTCCAGATTCAGCGCGTAGATCACCTCGGAGCCGGACTCGTCCGCGCTCGAGCAGTTGTAGATGTCCCATTCGTCGGAGAGAGCGCCGGTGGTATCGCCGCTGTGCTCGTAGGGCAGGCTCTCGATGCGGTACGGACAGGAGCGGGTTCCGTCCGGCGTGCAGGGCGCCCAGGCGTCGGGAGCGATGTCGCGCACGTCGAGCAGGTGGTACTCGACCGGGTCGCTCAGCCCGGTCCAGACGTTGGTGACGAACTCGGTCCAGTTGGCCATCCCCGGGATCGTCTGGCAGCCGGCGGACCAGACGCCGACCGGGGCGCTTCCCAGCGGCGCGTCGACCGAGGCCATGTGGATGTTGTGGCCCGATCCGCCGCGGTCGTAGTCGTCTCCGGCCGGAGGCAGCCAGCCGTTTCTGTCGTCGTCCCAGTGGCCGTTGTTGTTGGTATCGTTGCGCACGCGGTATCCCCACTGCTGGTTGTTGAGCGCGTTGTAGCTCCCGTGCCAGTCGTTGCTGTAGAAGTAGCGGCGCTCTGGGCGCAGGTGCGAGGAGGACTCCCAGCCGAAGTCGTGGGCGCCGACGTCGGTGTTGACCGGGAACTCCCGCACGTGCGGGGTGTCCTCCTGGTCGCGCCAGATCAGCACCAGGGTGTCGTTGAAACGATTCGGCGCGTTGCCGTGCCAGGCGAAGGTCCCCGGGTAGGCGCCGCGCAGCCCGATCACGGTCCGCACCTCGGCGCTGGTGTCGACCTCGACCCCGGTGGTCTTCTCTGCGAGCGAGACGTAGAGGTCGTACGCCTGCGGCTCGGTGAGCAGGAAGGCGCCGTCAGGCAGCTCCCAGCAGCGGGTCTCCGAGCTCCAGGCCGCGCCGCGCTCGAACAGCGGCATGTCGTCGCTGTAGCCGGGCATAACGATATCGTCGCGGGCGTGCTCGGCCGAAATCGTGTGGACGAACGGCGGCGGCGGCTCGGCGTGGGCGATTTCCCCGTCCGCGGGCTGCGGCTCGTTTTCGAGCCCCGGGAGCTGCTGCGGCTCGGGATCCGCGAGTGCGGTGAAGATCTGATCGTAATCGAACTCGCAGCTCTCGACCGGAATCGCGGTGTCGCTGTCGGTGTCGCTGTCGGTGTCGGTATCTGCATCGCTGTCGGCGTCGGAGTCTGTGTCGCTGTCCGTGTCCGTGTCGGAATCCGAGTCTGCATCGATATCCGAGTCGCTATCTGCGTCTGCGTCGGTGTCGGCGTCGCCGCTCGGGTCTTTTCCCGACTCGGGCGAGTCTCCGCCGCAGCCGGCGGCAGAGCCCAGGGCCGCGATCGCTGCCAGGATCCACAACGTTGCCTGTTTCCAGCTCATGGTATCGATGCCTCCCTCGCGCTGCATAATAGCGCGGCGCTGCTTCAGCGGGTAGTCACGAATCCCCGCCCGCGGGTTCCGCGGATGCGCACGCCCTCGACGCGCCATGCGTCCTCTTCCTTGATCAGCCGAAGGTCCAGGAAATAGAGATCGGCCAGCTCGCCCACCTCCTCGAGCCATCTTTGCGGATCATCGTAGAGATCCTTCAAGTCCGGCACCTCGCGGTTTTCCCGCACCACCAGGAAGGGCAGGTCCGCCGAGGCCTCGACTCCGTCTTCTTCGACCTCGACCGAGGGGCGGGGGTGCTCGATCGAGAACTGCCCGTAGCGGCGAAAGGCGACCAGCAGGGCGCCCTTGATCTCGGCGCGGCTCATCCTGCCAGGCCTGGCGGTCACGTCCTGCGTGGTCATCCGCATCAGCTCGCCCAGCTCGTGCCGCTCCGCCAGGCTCGCGGCGCGGCTGATCAGCTGGCGGATCGCGGTCTCGCCGTCCTGCTCCTCGCAGCTCGAGCAGGCGCTCGAAAGCGAACAGACAGAGGCGATCAGTGCGGCCGTGGCGATGATGTGACGAGCTCTCATCGTCGTCTCCTTTCCCGGTGACCGGCGATGCTCGGTTCATGCTATCATACGCACGAGGAGGCGAGATGACTTTGCACGGATTTCTCCTTGCGGCGCTCGGTACGATACTGGCGATGCTTCCTGCTGGCTGCGAGCGCGCCACCGCTGACACGCGCATCCTGGAAGGCGAAGACGACGACGAGGACGGCGGCGCCGACGCGGATTCCGACTCCGACGGCGATTCCGACTCGGACGCCGACTCGGACGCGGATTCCGATGCTGATTCGGACGCCGACGACCCGAGCTGCGGGGGCGCCGGCCAGGTCTGCTGCGACGTCACCTCCACGCAGCCGGAGAGCTGCGACAGCGACGATCTGGTCTGCATCAGCGGCTATCCCAACCCGGGCGACGCCTACTGCCGCCAGGCCTGCTCGCCGGTGCCGTGCACCACGCTGGACGGCGAGTGGGGCGACTGCCTGGTCGGCGAGTTCGAGAACTCCGTTTTCGTGGGGTTGTGCATCGGGACCTACGCCGAGGCCTGCGACAACACGCCCCAGTGCCAGAGCTACTACGGCGTGAGCAACGCCGAGTGCGTCGACGGAGTCGCGGCCGAGCCGGTCTGCCTGGAGACGGGCTGCGACTACCACGCCGGCTGCGGCGCAAGCGACTACTGCTCGGAGGAGCAGCAGGCCTGCCTGCCGCTCTAAATCAAAACGCTCGGGTAGAGCGAGCAACTGTCCGCGAGGCCAAGGAGCGAGCGCATCCACTGGTTCGCCGTCGATGGTTGCGTTGAGTATGTCGGGGACGAGCACGGGCCGCTCGGCGACAAGGGGCTGGTGGACGGAGAGCCCCACGCCGGGGTGGAGCCCCGTATCGATCGGCTCTTCGGCTCAGCTCTCGGACAGGGCCAGGCGCAGACCGGTGGTGGTGGCCGCGGCCAACAGGGCCAGACCGGCCACCAGCTGGAAGGGGGTCAGGGCCAGCAGGGCGGCCAGCGTTCCGACCTGTTCGGTCAGGTTTTCCGGGTACAGCCGCGGGGCGCTTCCGGTCGCCAGCCCGACTATCGAGATCGCGACCCAGCCCGCGGCCGCCAGCCAGCTCAGCCCCAGCAGGGCCAGCCTGGCCCTGATCCCTTTTTTCGAGAGGCGCCGTTCGCGCCGGCTCTCGGCCTCGATCCGGTTGAAGGCCCGAATCGCCGCCGCGCGCCCTCCGGCCCGATTCTCCTCCGAGTCGAAGCTGCTGCGGGCCTCGGCGAGCAGCTCGTCCAGCTCGTCGCGTCGTCGCGAGTCGTTCATTCCGATTCCTCCTTTGGGCTCGCCTCGAGCAGACGACGCAGCTCGGCGCGCGATCGGTGCAGGTGCGTCTTGACCGTGCCCACCGGGATTCCGATCACTTCGGCGATCTCGGCCACGCTCAGATCCGCTCCGTAGTAGAGATCCAGGATCTCGGGACGCGGCGGCTCGAGCCCGGACGCGGCGGCTCGCAGCATGTCGATCCGTTCGCGCCGCCCGGCGTCCTGCTCCGGGTCGTCGGCGGTGGGCTCCTCCTCGGCCGGGAGCGGTCGGCTGCGTACCGCACGCCTGCGCGAGGCATCCAGGTAGACGTGCCGCGTCACGCCGTAGAGGTAGGCTTTCGCCCGTGACGAGTCGGACAGGTCCGGGATCTCCGGTCGGGATTCGTCCGCGGCGGCGGGCGCCGCCGCGCGCACCAGCCGATCGTAGGCGCGCACCAGTGCGTCCTGCAGGCAGTCCTCGGCAAAGGTGGGGTCGGCTCCCAGCCTGCGCAGGTAGCCGTACAAAAAGGAGCGCAGGTTCAGCACCAGCTGCGAGTAGAGCAGCTTGCGGTCTGAGCTGGTGCAGGTGCTGTGCACTGCGCTCTCTTCGCTCCTCGCGCGCGAGGGCGCGGCTGGCGAGGCGGCGTGGGACGAGGTGATCATCTACCCCTCGAGCGGCGGCTGCAAGAAAAGGCCGATCAGTACGTAGCCGACGCCGATGATCGCCGGCGCCAGACCGAAGACCGCGACCTGGGTCGCGCCCACCAGCGCGGTGGGCACGGCGAAAGCCACGCCGACGGCGGCCAGCAACGCTCCGGTGCGCTTGTCGTTGCGTACGGGCAGCGGGCGGGCCGGCAGCTCGGGCACGTACTGCATGCCCGCCTCGATCGCGCGGGACTGGAGATCGGCCTCCAGGCGGCGGCGGCGATGGCGCAACAGCAGGGGAACGAACACCAGGCCGAAGACGCAGGCGAAGAACCCGAGCGGAACCAGGATCGCGACCGCTCCTCCCTCCCCGGCCGGTCCGTGGCGCAGAGCCTCCATGTTGCGCCGGTGATCGAGCAGCGCCGCGAGGTTGGGATCGGCCTTTCCGGGCTCGGAGCTCGTTCCGCCGGGCCGGTCGAGGGTCTCGGCCAGATCGTCGAGCGCGCTTTCCAAAGAGCCCATGCTCGAATCGACGGCGTCGACCTTCTCCTGCGCCTCGTCGGCGATTTTGGTCGAAGAGGAAAGTTCTCGAGCGGCGGGATCGGGGCCGCCGTCCGAGGTCTGTCCCAGGGCCGCGGATCCGAGAGACAGGACCGCGAGCGCCAGGACTGTTGCGTTGAGAAACGGTGAAAAGCGCATCTTGGGTTCTCCTTTCGCTTGGCCAAAGCGCGGGCGCCGGCCGATTTTACAGAGCCAGTCGCGCGAGCGGGAGGTTTGGTTTCGGAGAGACGGGGAAGCTTGTCTGACAAAATAACAGTCGTAAAACGAACGGCGTTGCCCGCATACCGCTTTGAGGGTATTCGGTATCGACATTGGCTTTTCGGAGATCTGCATTTTGGATATCAATCTCTACCGCACGATGCTCGACAACGCCCCGGTCGGAGCGATCGTGGCCGAGACCTCTCTCGACGGACGTTGCCGCTGGCTCAACGAGCAGTTCACGAGGATCACCGGTTACACTCTCGACGACCTGCCCACGGTGAAGGACTGGATCGAGTGCGCCTACCCGGATCCGGAGTACCGGGCCCGCGTGCTGGACAACTGGGAGCGCGACGTATCCCGGGAAAGCATGGGCAGGGATGTGATCTACCGGGTGCGCTGCGCATGCGGGTTGGATCGCGAGCTGCTGCTGCGCGCCTCGCTGCTGGAAGAGGGCGAGATGATCGTGATGGTGGTCGATCTCTCGGAGCAGCGGCGAATCGAGCGGGAGCTGCGCGAGAGCGAGGCGCGCTATCGCCAGCTGGTCGAGCGCTCCCCGCTGGGCGTGCTGGTCCACTCGGGCGGCGAGTGCGTCTACATCAACCAGAAGGCCTGCGATATCCTGGGCGCCTCCGGTCCCGACGAGCTGGTCGGGAAGGAGGTGCTGCCGTTCGTCCACCGCGAGCACAGAGAGAGGGTCGCGGCGCGCATTCGAGGGGCATACGAGGGCGGGCCGGATCCGGCGACGACTCTGGTGCCGCTGATCCGTGTCGACGGCGGCGAGGTGGAGACCGAGATGTCACCGGCGGCGACCACTTGGCAAGGGCGACCGGCCGCGCAGGTGGTCTTCGCCGACGTGACCGACAAGCGCCGCGCCGAGCGTGAGAGAGAGGCGCTTGGCGAGCGTATCCGCCGCGCCCAGAAGAACGAGAGCCTGGCCGTGCTGGCCGGCGGAGTGGCCCACGACTTCAACAACCTGCTGGTCGGGATCCTGGGCAACGCCGAGCTGGCGATGATGGGCGTCGGTGCCGATTCGACCGCGAGGGAGAACCTCGTCGAGGTGGAGTACGCCGCCAGGCGCGCCGCGGATCTGGCCCAACAGATGCTGGTCTACGCCGGCAAGGGCAGGCTCGAGTTCAACTGCGTCGATCTGCGCGAGATGGTCGAAGAGATCTTTCGTCTGCTCGAGGTCACGGTTTCGCACCGGGCGCGTTTGCACAGCGTCTTTTCCGCGGACACTCCGCCGGTGCGGGCTGACGCCACGCAGCTGAGGCAGGTGGTGATGAACCTGATCACCAACGCCGCCGAGGCGCTCGGCGAGCGCGACGGTATGGTCGAGGTCGGCACCGGTCGCCTGACGCGAGAGGAGCTGGCCGGCGAGTACGGCCGCGAGCTGGACTGCGCTCCGGACGGCTGCTGCGCCGTTTTGGAGGTGCGCGACAGCGGCTGCGGAATGGACGCCGCCACGCGGGAACGGATCTTCGATCCCTTCTTCACCACCAAGTTCACCGGCCGGGGGTTGGGATTGGCCGCGGCGCTCGGGATCGTGCGCGGCCACGGCGGTGTTGTCCACGTCGAGAGCGAGCCGGGCGCCGGATCGCTGTTCCGCGTGATTCTGCCCGCGGCTGACGGGCCCCGACCGGAGGCTGACGCCGGAAAGGTCGTCGAACAGGATCTGTGCTGCTCGGGAACCGTGCTGCTCATCGACGACGACGACACCGTGCGCGAGGTGGCGACCCGGATGCTGGAGCACCTCGGGCTGACTGTGATCCCGGTCGGGGACGGACAGCTGGCGGTGGAAGTCTACCGAAAGAAAGCCGCCGAGATCGACCTGGCGCTGATCGACCTGGCGATGCCGGGCGTCGACGGCTACGAGGTCCTCGAGCGGATCCGCGGGATCGATCCACGGGCGAGAGCGCTGCTCTCCAGCGGGTTCGGAAAACAGGACACGATCGGACGTTTTCCGCGAGGCCAGGCCCCGCCGTTCGTGCAAAAGCCGTTTCGCTTCGAAACGCTCGCCGCCGCGGTGCGCGAAGCCCTGGAGAGCTGAGGACCGGACGGAATCACCGGCCGTTCTTCGAGACGTCGCGCCGTCGTTGCCGCTTCGAACGGCGAGCTTGGGATCAGGGAGCAGAGACGTCTGCGTGGACCGAGGTCAGCGTGTGGGTCGCGGGCCGGGCGGTGTCGTTGTAGATCGAGTCGGTCTCCCAGCTCTGGGCCACGCCCGCTGCGACGACTCCCTCGCCGCTCGGCGAGATCGCCAGCTGGTGCGCCCTGGTCCCGTGCAGCGGCTCGGCGCTCTGCGTCTGTCCCTGCTGGGCCAGCAGCGTCTCGCGCGTCCAGTCTTCACCCGAGCGGAAAGCGTAGCGCAGCTGGCCGTGCATCTCGTTCTGCATCCCGGACTCGTGCCAGACAGCCTGGTCCAGGTACAGGATGTGGATGCGGTCGTCGGAGTCGATCCCGATCCGCGGCAAAGCGCCGGTGAAGGTCTCTCCGTCCGCTCCGGCGTAGCCGTCGTTGGCCGAGGTGACAGGCTCGTCGCACCACTCGCCGCCCGCGTTTCCGAACAGGCGCAGCTCGGTGTAGACGTAGGAGCCGGTCACCACGCGCTGGGTGAAGTGCGCCGCGACGTAGGCGTTGCCCGCGCTGTCGAAGGCCAGGTCGGCCGACTCGACGAGCTCGTCGTGGGGCGGCCCCCAGACGCCCTCGTGCACCACCTCGACCATCCACTCGGCGTCGGGCGCGGTCAGCTCGCCGTGGTAGAGGCTCACGTCGCACGGGTCGCAGGGGTAGTCGGTGTTGTGCAGCAGCGCGTGGGTGTGGCCGTCGGCGTCGACGCGGTAGACGAACAGCTCGTCGTGCTGGGGCTCAGACAGGGCCGTGAAGCTCCAGGTCGAGCCGGCCGCGGCGTCCCGATCGCCGCGGATCAGCGTCGGCTCGCCGTCCAGGCTCGCGTGCACGAAGACGTGCAGGGAGCCGTCCGGGGCGGCGTGGAAGTCGATCACGTCGGCCGACTCGACCGAGCCGTCCAGCTCGTCGGAAAGATCGATGCTCGCGCCGGCCGACCAGCCGCTTTCGCCGCGGGTCAGCTCCTCCAGGTCGGAGCCGGCGCCGAGCCCGATCAGCACCGGTGTGCAGTCCGCGTCGAAGAACAGCGCGGCGTCGTACGGCTCCTGGGCCGGACCGATCACCTCGGGCTCGGCGTCGCCGGCCGGGTCGACGAAGACGCGCTGCGGCTCGCCGTCCGAGCGCCAGAAGACCAGCCCGGCGTCGCCGCAAGGTCCGAACGCCAGGGCCTGAGGTCCGCCCTCGGCGAGCTGGCCGTCGCTGTCCAGCGCCATCGTGTTCATCGCCTCATCCTCGTGCGTGTCGTGCTCCAGTGGCTGGTCGGCGCCGACCTCCGCGGTTCCGCCCGCCCCGCCCACCGGAAATCCGCAGGCGCCGACGTCGGCGTCGGTGTCGGTGTCGGAATCGGTGCCGGAGTCGTCGCTCGACGAGTCGCAGCCACAGGCGAAGCAGAGCGCCAGCGCCAGGCTCAGGGGCAGGCAGGAAGTAAGCGGCGTTCGTTTTTCAGATGTAGTAGTGTTCATCTTCAGAGTCCTTTACATGTTGCGCAGCAATAGCTCGTCGCGGTTGCGGCTTCTATCGGGGTAAGTCAACGCAGACGTCTCGCCTCGTCCGAGTGGATTCGGAACCTCGAAAAAATCGGCCAAGTCTTGGAAAAAAGATCTCAAGAACCGTACGCTCTTTTCGCACGGTGGTACGCGAGGCCAGTCGAGTCCGGCTAGAGCAGCGCTACCTTGTTCGGTTTCTCTGTACGAAGAGCCGGAAAGGGATACGAGATACTCCAGGTATCGCTTCGGATGGCGCTCGCCGCGCCACCAATCGTTGCCGAGCGTTCGCTGTCTTTCGTTGTAGTCTGCTACGAATCGGGAGTACTCTTCGTCTGCGGTTTCGAATTGCTCGACATCGCGTTTCTCGAGCCTGGGTGATTTGTCCTCGGCAACGCCCGCTCTTGTCAGAGCTCGTCGATCGCCGCCGAAGAAATAGGCCTCCACCATAGGTGAGAACAGGTGGAAAGAGCACCTTTTCCGAATAGTTTCTCGCATCAGGTCTTCTCTGGAGCTTCCCAGGGCCCTTGCCCGTTTCGACAGCTCCTTCTCAACGGCGGTCCTGAGACAGCTCACCACGATCTCCGGTCGAGCCAGGTTGGCGAGCTCGAGATCGTCCACGGCCACGACCAGATCGGTTCCGCGGCCATCCGGCTCGGAGCCTTCCAGCGCCTCTGCGGCCAGAGCCCGCGCCATCTTGGAAAAAGTGGAAGGCGGAGAACCGGTGGCTCGAACAGGGTTCGTGGTCATGCCGTGTGTTTTCATCGGTTGGATGAAATCGACAGAGCCTCCTTCTGTTTCGGAGGGGAAGAATCTGCAGAGCGAATCGACGATGGCCGATCGCTCCAAATAGCCGGTGGTGATCAGTCTGATTCGCACGGCCCGTATCTCACGCCTCGCCATCGTTGGAACCGAACTCGTCGTGCTCGTAGAGCTCACCCAGGCAGAAGTTGTTCAACCATTCCCTGTTCTTGATTTCATCGAGACGAACTGGAGTCGAGGGATCCGTGTCTCGAACCAGGTTGATCAGACCGGGGGAAGAGTTGAAGCAGTTGAGCAGCACTGGTGAGTGGGTCGAGAAGACTACCGACAGATCATGTGCCATGGCCCAAGAATCGGCTTGCCTGACGAGTTGACGGATGGCGAATGGGTGGAGAGCGTTTTCGGGCTCGTCGATCGCGACCAGCCCACCGGGCTCCGCCGCAGCGATGTCGCACAAGAGCACGAGCATCGAAAGCAGACCGTTCGCTTCCGAGGAGATGGGGAACGGTTGCTCGTTGTCCGGGCGATAGATTCTTACGAACACCGTGTTTCCGGCCTTGTCGAAATCGATGTCTTTGCACAATTTCGGAAAAGCCGCTGTCAATCCGTCTACGACGAAATCATAGCGATCGCGGTGCTCTCTTCTGCTGTGCCACTTGTCCAGCATAGCGAAAGCGTTCTCACCCCGGCTCGACAAGTGCTTGTTCATCGAAAAGTTGGATCCGCTCTTTCTCAGCCGAACGAGATCGGGGTCGTAGAAAAAAGTGAATCCGCGGATCAAGTCTAATATCCGCTCTACATGTGCATCGCTTTTTCCGGCTCTGTTGAGGACGTCCAATCCGAGCAGATCGGAGTATGGAGGCAATTTCTCGCCGCGGTGGAAGGTTCCCAGATTGGATTTTTCGAAAATCACCTCGCTTCCATTGCGCAACGACTCGCGCATGGCGCCCTCCATCTCGGACGCCGCCTGGGAGAATGAGAGTCTCCACGAGAGATCTTCGAGGTCGATTCCGAACGAGAATTCCTCTTCCGATTTCGCCGATGAGCTGAGAAGATTTCCGGTACCTCCGAAGGTGGTGTTGAAGGCCTCTGTCGGCGAACGCTCGAGGGATGCACGAATGAACTTGAAAGAGAGCAGAAGGGTCGTCTTTCCTGCTCCGTTCGGGCCTACGAGAACGGAAACACCTCGAGGAGGAGCGAACCTGACGCGCCGCAGGGCGCGAAGGTTTTCGACAATGAGTGTGAACTCCGACACGTCATACCTCCCGGACCGAGGTTATGTGATTGTCCCGGACAAAGGAAAACAGCTTTGGGGTGCGGTTTCAAGTCGCTCAGAAGTAGAAACGGGTCTCCAGGAAAGCGACCAGCGGGTAGAGACCCATTTCGGAGCGCGGCCGCGGCGGCTCGGCGGCGCTCGCTCCCGAGCGCGCGCTGCGGCCCCAGGGAGCGAGCACTCCGGCGACCGCGTCGGCCTCGTCGGCGATCGAGTAGGACAGCGAGGCCAGGGCCAGGCCCGAGCCGTCCTCGAGGTTGGCGATCGCGGTGCCGGAGAGAGTCAAAATCGGGACGAGCTCCAGGCCGGCGGACAGCGCTCCGTAGTGGCGGCCGAGCCAGGGCTGGTCGCCGGGGTAGAGCAGGGCGGCCCGCCGGGCGTAACGTCCGGGAGCCGAGGCGCCGTCCGAGAGATAGGCGTACTCGGCCGCGATCACGGCGTTGCGCCACTCGAAGCGGCGATCGATCCCGGCGGCCAGCCGCGCGTGGAAGCCGTCCGGCGCGTCGCCGTCTCCGTCGCGGTCGTCGAGATCACCGTCGCCGTCCGTGTCGGGAAAGCCGGCGTGACCCTCGGCGCGGATTCCGAACCCGGCGGCGTCGGCCTGCAGCGAGGCGCCGGCCACCCAGCGCTCGGCCAGCCTGCCGCCGGTCAGCGCCAGCTCGACTCCGAGCGCCACGGTGCGCAGATGTCCGATCAGCGCGCTGCGCCCGAGGTTCGGGACGCCGTCGTCTTCTCCGAGCACGACGTCCAGCTCGATTCCGCCGAAGGTCCCGGTCTCCAGCGAGAGCCGCAGCGCGTCGACTCCGGGCTTGTACTCGGTGTTGATCGCCGTGGCGGAGAAGGGAGCGAAGAAGTCGTTGGGAGCGAAGATCGTCGTCACCGAGTGGTTGATCGGCATCCGCCCGACCCCCAGCTCCAGCGGTCGCCAGTCGAAGGAGACCAGAGCGCGATCGATTCCCAGCCGGCCGGCGACTCCGCCGTTTCGCCAGTAGTCCCAGCGCAGGCGGGAGGAGCGGTAGGGGGTTCGCGCCGATCCGGCGGTGGCGAACGCGCCGCTCGTCTCTCCGGCCGGAACGCGCGCCAGGTCGCCGAAGAGGTGCAGCTCGAAGCTCGCCGGCCCGCCGAGATCGCCGTCGAGCATCAGGCGCAGCACGGTCGAGGTCAGGGCGTCGTCTCCGTCGGGCGATCCGGGTGCGTCCGGGTAGTGCAGGTAGCCGGCGGTCAGGCGCGCGGCTCCGTAGGCGAAGATGCTGCGCTCGCCGTCGTCGCTCTCGGCGCCGCCGATCGCCGGCGCGTTCCTCGCCGCCAGCAGGATCGTGAAAAAGGCTGCGATCGGAGCCCAGCGCACCGTTCAGCTCCGCGCTTCGTCGCGCTCGACCCGGCCGTCGACGAGGTGCACCACGCGGTGCGCCCGCTCCATCACGCGCGGATCGTGGGTGGAGAACAGGAAGGTCGCGCCGCGCTCGCGGTTGAGCCGCTCCATGATCTCGAGCAGCCGGTCGGCCGTCTCGGAGTCGACGTTGGCGGTCGGCTCGTCGGCCAGCACCACCGCCGGGCTCGGAGCGATCGCGCGGGCGATCGCCACGCGCTGCTGTTGGCCGCCGGAGAGCTGATCCGGCCGCCGCCGCTCCAGGCCCGCGAGGCCCACGTCGGCGAGCGTCGCCAGCACGCGCTCGCGGCGCTCGGCGGCGCCGACGCCTTGCAGGGCGAGCACGATCTCGGCGTTCTCGTAGGCTGTCAGCACCGGGATCAGATTGTAGGCCTGGAAGACGAAGCCGATCCGGTCGCGGCGCAGCTCGGAGAGCGCGGAGCGCGACAGCGATGCGAGATCGCGGTCCTCGAGCGTGACGCGTCCGGAGCTGGGGCGATCGAGCGCGCCGATCAGGTTGAGCGCGGTGGTCTTGCCCGAGCCCGAGGGCCCGGAGATCGCGGTGAACTCGCCGCGACGCACCTCGAGGTCCAGCCCGCGCAGGGCCGGCACCTCGACCGCGCCCTGGCGGTAGATCTTGCTCACGTCTTCTAGCTTGACTATCGGCCGGCCCTCGCTATCGCTCATCTGAACACCTCACACCCGCTTGATCGATTCCACCGGCACGACCCGCCCCGCGCGCCAGGCCGGGTAGAGACCGGCCGCCAGCGTGGCGAGCACCACCACGGCCGCAATCGCGGCCAGGCTCTCGGGGAAGATCGCGACCCTCAGCACGGGATCGAGCACCACGCCGGCGATCTCGCTGCCGCCGCCGCCGCCGCCCGTCATCGCGCTCGTATCGAGACCCTCGCTGTGCAGGTAGGCATACGGCCCGGCGGTCACGAGCGCCGCGGCGACCAGGCCCACCAGCCCGATCAAGGCGCTTTCCCACAGCACCAGGCGGCGCAGGCGCCCCGGGCCGAACCCGATCGCCAGCAGAATTCCGAACTCGCGCAGCCGCTCCATCACGCTGACGAACAGCGTGTTGAAGATGCCGGCCGCGAGCAGCACCAGGATCAGCAGCTCGAAGAAGGTCATGCCTCCCACCTTGGCCGCGATGAAGCCGGCCAGCTCGGGCTGCAGGACGTGCCAGGGCAACGCTTCGGCTTCTTTCGAGAGACTCCTGTTCAAGCGCGCGGCGATCGCGTCGCTGGCGCGCTGATCGTCGGCGAAGACGACCACCTCGGTCGCCTCGTCCTCGGCGTAACCGACCAGCTCGCGCAGCGGCTCGATCGGCAGGATCGCCAGCCCGCCGTCCACGGCCGAGGAGCCGGTGCGCACGATCGCCGCCACGCGCGCCAGTCCCGAGACGATCTCGCCCGCGCGGTCGGTCAGCGTGTAGACGACCTTGTTGCCCAGTTCGGCGTCGAGCCGCTCGGCCAGCTCGGCGCCGATTGCGATCCCGCGCCGCTGGTCCGGCTCCAGCCATTCTCCTGCGTCGATCGCCTCCAGCACCGAGAGCGTGCGCTCGCTCTCCTTGGCGGGTTCGACCGCCAGCAGCCGGACGCCGGCGCTGTCGTGCGCCGTGGCCAGCATCGCGTGGGCGCCGACGCGCGCCACCGCGTCGCTCACCTCCGGGTCGCTGCGGGCCAGCGCCAGCTTCTGCTCTACATCGCCGATGCAGTGCCTGATCGCCGGCGTGTCGCGGTATCGCGGGTGTTGAATGGCGACGTGGCCCGTTCCCATCCGGGCGGCCAGGTCGATCATCGCGGTCCAGCTCGCGTCGCCGATCCCGGTGAAGATCACGGCCAGCATCGCGCCGAAGGCGATCCCGGCCAGCGTGATCACCGTCCGTCGGCGGTTGCGCCACAGGTTGCGCCAGGCCATTTTCACCAGCAAAACCAGACCTCCGCTTCACGAGTGGCGGATCGCCCGCACCGGGCTGATCAGCGCCGCCTTGAGCGCCGGGTAGAGCACGGCCGCCAGCACCACCGCGACCAGCATCACCACCGGCCCGACGAAGATCGCGGGCTCGATCCGCGCCCGCATCGTGGACGCCATCGTGGCGCCCTGAAACGCGATGCCCCCCATCTCGCCCAGCTCGATTCCAGAGCTGGCCAGGTAGCACAGCGCGGGCAGGCTCAGCGCGCCGCCGACCACCAGCGCCAGCGCCAGCTGGATCGCGGTCTCGGCCAGGATCAGGCGCAGCACTCCGAGCGGGCCGAAGCCCAGCGCCTTGAGCACTCCCAGCTCGCGGATGCGCTCGAAGACCGCCATCAGCATCGCGTTGAGGATCACGATTCCGATCGCCACGTAGACGAGCATAAACATCACGTAGACCGCCGAGCCGGCCGAGTCGAGCATCGAGGCCAGCGTGGGCAGCAGCTCGCGCCAACTCTCGACCGTCAGCCCGCCGACGAGCTCGGAGACCTCGCGTGCGGCCGCGGCCAGCGATTGGTCCTGTCCGCGGCGCACCACCACGCGGTGCGCTCCGTTCGGCACGATCATCAGCTCGCGGAAGGCGCCCGCGGTGAGGAACAGCCCCGAGCGGTCCACCGCGTCGCCCACCGCTCCGAGCACCCCGCGCACCGTGTAGAGGGCGTTGGCCGTGGAGCCGTCGGCGGCCTGGCTCAGCACCAGGATCTCGTCTCCGGGATCGACTTCGAGCACGCGGGCGACCACGCGGCCGACGACCGCACCGTCTTTTTCGCCGGGCCGCAGCCAGCGGCCGCGGGCCACGTGCTCGAAGATGCTGCTCACGCCGCGGTCGCGCTCCACCTCCACGCCATTGATGCGCACTCCGGCCGATGTCTTGTCTCCGGCGGCCAGCCCGGACGCCTCGAGCCGCGCCGCCGCGGGGTAGCCGGCCTCGGAGAGCACGGCCAACAGGGCGCGGTGGTCTTCGATCCGCGTGTAGAGCGAGGGCCGTTCGAGGTAGTCGTCCGCCGCGATCTGGAGATCGCCGATTTCGAGATCGACGATGTTCTTCTCCATGTCGAGCAGGTATCCGCTGATCAGGCCCGAGTAGGCGATCATCGTCGCCAGCGCCAGGCTGGCCGCCGCCACGGTGATCGCGGTGCGGCGCCGGTTGCGCCACACGTTGCGCCAGGCCATGCGGAAGATGCTCATCGCGCGCCCCGCTACAGCGACTCGAGCCGGTTGACGGTGAAGAAACCGGGATCGAGATCGATATTGAAATCGATGTGCCGGTATCTCAGCTCGGTGTATTCCCCCGAGCCGTCCAGCGGGCGCATCGTCAGCTCGCGCGGAACGACGCGCCCGCCCACCTCCGCGTGGTCGGAAAACAGCAAGAGTCGCATCTTGTCGCCGTCCTCGTCGTAGAACAGCTCGGAGAGCGGCTGCAGGTCGGAGGCGCGCACCGCCACGTCGATCCGGCCCCAGACCACCGGGGTGTCCGCGTGCGGAGTGAGCTCGAAGCGGTAGATCTGCTGTCCCTCCTCCTCGCCCTCGAAGATCAGCTCGCTTTCGTAGTCCTCGGAGAAGCGGGTCTCGCGCAGCAGGTCGTCGTTGGTGAAGTGGCTGCCCATCCAGGAGGCGCTCATCATGCCCGAGGCGATCTTGATCGTGCGTCCGGTCTTGCTCAGGTAGGTGTAGAGCTCGCCTTCGGCCTTGAGGGTGGCGTTGCCGCGCTCCTTGAGCGGGCTGGTGATGCGCACGATCGAGTACTCGGTGCCCAGCGACCAGGACTCCAGCGAGAGGGTGCGCGTCCAGTGGGTGGTGCGCACCTTCATCGCGAGCTTGGCGTGGCTGCGCGCGCCTCGATACATGTCGTCCAGCTTGCGCATCACGTAGTCGGTGAAGCCCGGTTGTCCCGGAGCGGCGGGCTCGGCCTCGGCGAGCGCCGGGGCGGGCGGCCTGAGCGCGACCGCGACGAGCAGCGCCGTGAGTGCGCAGGCGACGGGGGCAGTCTTCCGAGTCATTGCCGTACCTCCTGTTCCGGCTCCTCGCGGGCGGCGCCGCGACCGGGCAGCACCAGCCCGTCGGCGATCGTGCGCGCCAGCAGCTCGGCGTAGCGCGAGGTGCTCAGCTCGCCGCGCACGCGCGGGTCCGGGATCGATCCGGCGAAGAAGACCAGGCCCAGCAGCATCCGGGCGCGGTCCTCGATCTCGGAGCGGGTCAGGGCGGTGGTACCGATCGCGCCGGCGATCATCTGCGAGATGATCTCGACCTGCATCGGCTTCCAGTCCCGGCCCATCTCGGCGCCCAGCTCGTACAGAACGCTCAGCAGCTCGCGATCGCCGCCGAGCAGCTTCGCCATCAGCGGTATCTCTTCTCCGATCAAGAACGCCGCCTCCAGCCAGAGGCGCAGGCGCTCGACCGGATCTATCGATGAATCGAACAGGTGGGCGACGCGCTCCAGGTAGCGGCGCTTCTCCTCGACCACCGCGTGCAGCAGCAGCTCGGGTTTCTTGGAGAAGTAGAGGTAGACGGTGCCCTTGGCCACGCCGGCGCGCTCGGCCACCTGGGCCACGTTGGTCCTGCGGTAGCCCTGGCGGGCGAACAGATCGGTGGCCGCCCGCACGATCAGGAGACGCTTGCGCTCCTTCGGATCGTCCGGGGTCTCGCCGGCGCGGAACTCGTCGAGCATTTCGCGAACCTGGTCGATGTCCCAAAAGTCCATGCTGACCAAATAACGAAAAATGGTCAAAGAGTCAACAGGAAGGGGCTGCGCGCGCTGCGCGAGGACCACCCCGAGGTCGAGCGCCGCATCGTCGTTTCTCACGAGAGCCAGCCGAGGAGGACCGAGGACGGGATCGAGATTCTGCCGGCCGGCGATTCAGCGTTGATCCTGCGGGAGGGGACATCCTGGGCTGACCGGGTCGGCGTGAAGTGTGTGCCACTACGCCCTTACCACTACGCCCTTACCCCCTGAACGGATCGCGTTGAGATCGTTGGGGTTTTCAAAAAAATGCAACCGGCGGGGCCCAGCGGCCGATATCTACTGTGAGCAGCGCCGAATGGGACGGCGCGCCGCAAGCCGGGAGGACCGCGATGAGATTCTGGAGCCCCGACAAAGCCTACTTCGTCACCAACCGCTGCGAGCAGGAGCGCCTCTTCCTGCTACCCCGCCCAAGAGTGCTGAAGCTGATCGGCGCCTGGCTGGCCAAGAG
>JAWOBP010000234.1:0-25130 GCA_046484285.1 Polyangia bacterium | reverse complement strand
TTACTCTTGACATGGTCGGTCCATATCAGTGCCTCGTCAACCCCACAATGCCGGGTCGGGCCGGCCCTCATCGACGATCCCTGCGTCACTCCTCCTCGAATTGGCACCGCCAGTCCTTCGTCGTCGTTCCTTGGCCTCGCCGATGATCTCTCGCCCCGTACCCGAAATCGTCGGGTTGACGAGGCACTAGGGAACCCCCCAGTCGAAGGGCCCGGACTCGACCCAGTAGTCGCCCCCGTCCAGGATCGGCGCAATCGCGCAGGTGTCCGACCAGACATCGCCCGCCCATTCGACGTCGGCGACCTTCCAGCCGTCCCCGCAGTCGTCCGCGCATCCGTAGTCGAAACCCGCCACCTGCGGCGAAACGCCGAAGGTGGCCCGTAGCGTCCCTCCGCAGTAGATGTTTACCACCGGGTGACTGGTCCCCGAGTCGGAGTAGTTGTGGACCAGCACTCTGAAAACGTCTCCGTCGTTGGGGTTGTCGAGGTTGATGTTCTCCGGGCCGTACTGACTGGAGAGGTAGTTGTCCAGATCGAGCCGTGGATTGGGGCAGTTGCCGCCCCACAGCCCCATGTGATCGCAGTCGGCCTGGGCCGAGTCCGAGTAGCCCCAGCTCACGGTGTGGCCCCAGTTCGACGCGCAGTTGCTGTAGTAGCAGTCGGAGGAGGAAAACCAGTCCCCCGACGAATCGATGTTCCCGAAATGCAGGTCGACGTCCGCCGGCCCCGGATTGTCCCAGCACAGCTCAACGCGTACTCCGGGCGCCACGACGTGGAGCACCCACGTGCACACCAGCGTGCCGTGAATCGGAGACTCGACGGTCAAGGTCAGAGTGTAGCTCCCCGACAGCTGGAACTCCAAGGTCAGATCCGAGAGGCCGACCCCGCCGACCGAGGTGGTGGCCGTTCCGTTCATCGTGAAGCTGGTGTTGCCCAGCACGATGTCGCACGGACCCCGCGTCAGCTCCCACGTCCAGGTCGCGGTGTCCCAGTCACCGCCGTTGTAGATATCCGGGTGGCCGTGGATCGTTTTCGAAACGAAGGGCTCGAAGTCGCCGGGGTCGTAGGAGCAGTCGATCGGCGGGTCGCAACAGAGATCGTCGTCGGTGCAGCCGTCGCAGTCGTTGTCGACGTAGTCGCAGACCTCGGGCTGGGGCCAGATCCCGCCCGTGCACTCGCCCCAGAGGCCGAACTCCCCGGAGGACTCGCAGGTCTGGGTGCCGTCGGTGCACTGCCCGACGTTCCTGAAGTTGGGCGGCCCCAGAAAGCACGGCTGCACCTGTCCCACCGCGCAGGTGCAGCCCTCGTCCACCTGTCCGTCGCAGTCGTTGTCCAGCCCGTCGCACAGGCTGGAGCTCGCCTCCGAGGCCATCTCGGGCTCGCACTGCGGTAGCATGTCGGTGCACTGGTCGTCGCACTGCTCCTCGGTGTCGGTATCCGCGTCCGCGTCGGTATCCGCGTCCGCGTCGGTATCCGCGTCCGCGTCGCCGCCGCCTTCGTCGGTCAGGCCGTCGCAGTCGTCGTCCTCGCCGTTTTGCGGATCCTCCTCGGCTCCGGGGTGCTGGTCGGGATCCTGGTCGTCGCAGTCGAAATCGGCGCACCACCAGTCTCCGTCCTGGTCCACGCAGTCTCCGTCCGCGTCGGTGTCCGAATCCGAGTCCGAGTCCGAGTCCGAGTCCGAATCCGAGCCCGCATCCGACGTGTCCGTTCCGTCCCACGTGTCCGTGTCGGAATCGGAGTCCGAGTCCGAGTCCGAATCCGAATCCGAATCCGAATCCGAATCCGAGTCCGAGTCGGCGTCCCCTTCCCCGCTGTCGTCCGAAAACGCGCCGGCCTCGCCGTCATCCCCCTCGCAGCCGAATGAAAAAACGAATAGAAAAAAGAAAATGGGCATCGTCTTGCAGGCGCTCATCGCTCTCCTCCCGCTCGGCTCCCGTAAGAAGGGCCGCCCTCCGGTCCCGAAGACGAGTATAACTGCAAAATATTGTTATGATCCAACGGTATCCGCCACCACCTCCCAGCGCACCTCGCCGTGACCGTAGGGAGAGGAGAACTCCACGGAGTAGAAGCGCGTGGCCTCGCCCAGGATCGGCTCGCCGTCGGCGGTCTCGAGCGGGAACAGAATGCGGTAGGCGCTGCGGTGGACGGGATCGAGCTGGAAGTACTGCACGTCGGCGGCCGACGGCTCGTCGATCGGCTCGACGAGGAGCGGAGCGACCCTGCGGCCCCGATCGTCCACCAGCCGGATCTCCCAGGGACCCTCGTCCGGCTCCAGCTCGTCGGCGTCGCCGAGGCCCGACATCGCGGTCACGTAGAACTCGTGCCCTTCGTCGAGACGCCCGAACTCCTCGGCGTTGAGCCGTTGCCGCTCGCTCGGCGAGAGGTGGAGGTCATGGGCGCACTTGACTGCGTAGGCCCAGCGCATCTCGTAGCTGAGGTGGGTGACCGACACGGTCAGCACGTTCTCGATTCCGTCGACCGGCAGGATCTGCATCTCGCGCGTCCAGCGCTGGCGCACCTGCTGGTATTCTCCCGGCCCGAAGACGCGCTCGCCGCGGGACAGATCGACCCGCGGGCCCGCGCAGCCGGCGGAAAGCAGCGCCAGCAGGGTGAGAAGCGAGGACAGCCGTACGGCCGGCTTCATTTCGGCTCACCGCCGAGCACGGGGACCGCGATCTCCACCGGCACGGCGCCTACCCGCGCTTCTTCTTCTTGCCCTTGGAGCGACCCACCGAGCGGGCCTTGGGCGCCGGCGGCTTCTTCTTCTTGGTCTTGCTGCTCGAGCTCTTGCGAGACGACTTGGAGGCCGCGGGGCGCGAGCTGCTCGCGGACTTGCGAGCCGGGGCCGGCCGGGAGACCGGGCGCGCGCGAGGAGCCTCCTCCGGCTCCTGGTCGGCCTCGCGGCGCGGAGTCGCGGGATGCTCGACCGCGGGGGCCGCCGACTCGCGCTCGATGTCGAACTCGCCCATGTCGATGTTGCCGCGGAACGAGGAGCCGTCCACCAGGATCACGCGCGGCGAAGAGATGTCTCCCACCACGCGCCCCTCCTCGGTGATGTGCACCGATTCCTGGGCCTCGACGTTGCCCACCAGCACGCCGCTGATGATCGCGTTGCGCACGTTGATGTTGGCGTGCACGACGCCGCCCACCTCGACGGTCAGGGTCTTGGACAGCGCGATCGCTCCCTCGACCCGACCCTCGATCGTGAGATCCTCGTCTCCCTCGAGGTTCCCGTTGACGAATGTATTCGTTCCAATGATGGTTATCGGTTCGGTCATGTCGAAAAGCTCCGCTTTTTTCACTGTTTATCGCCCGACCTAGACGTCCACGTCCATGTCCACGTTGCCCTTGAAGATCGCTCCGTCGGCGATCAGGATCCGCGGCGCCTTGATGTCGCCCACGGCACGACCGCCGGCCGTGATCTCCACCTTGTCGGTCGCGGCGATGTTTCCGGTCACCTGCCCCGAGACCTCGATGTTGTTGGTCTCGATGTCCGCCTCGACCACTCCCGACTGTTCGATGAATACGTTCTCCTTGAGAACGATCCGCCCCTTGACCGTGCCCTGGATGACGAGATCCTCCTCGCCCGAAATCTCGCCGTCGATGACGATCGAGCTGCCGATAACCGTGTTCGCCATTGGTCTGGCCTCCTTTTCGCGCCGGATTCGATCCGATGCGCTTGCTCGCGACAACCGCTATGTCCCTCTGCGGAAAAACAAAATTCACCCTAGCAACGGGGTGTGGGGGTGTCAACGGCGACGACGCCGATCCGCCGCGCCCGGGCGCCTCTCTTGCCTCTCTTGACCGCCGCGGGGTTTTCCTCTAAGCAACGATCGCTCTCGCGCCGGAGCCGGCGGGGCGAGCGACGTGGCAGGGTAGCTCAGGCGGTCAGAGCGGCGGATTCATAACCCGCAGGTCGGGGGTTCAAGTCCCCCCCCCGCCACCCACGAATACCGGTATCCGTGTTTCGGGCGGCCGCGCGCCGCCCTGGTTTTTTTGACGGAGGCCTCCGATGGGACGCACGGTCTACCTCACCACGCCGATCTACTACGTCAATGCCGAGCCCCACATCGGGCACCTCTACACGACCGTGCTGGCCGACGCGCTCAAGCGCTACCACCGCCTGGTCGGCGACGACGCCTACTTCCTGACCGGCACCGACGAGCACGGCGAGAAGATCGCCCGGGCCGCCGAGCGGGAGGGGCTCTCCCCACAGCAGCTGGTCGACCGCATCTCCGGCCAGTTCCGCGATACCTGGAGAGCGATCGGAATCGACAACGACGACTTCATCCGCACCACCGACGAGCGCCACCGGCGCTACGTGCGCGAGGTGCTGCAGCAAGTCTACGACAAGGGCGACATCTACTTCGACGAGTACAAGGGCCTCTACTGCGTCGGCTGCGAGCGCTACCTGACCGCCAGCGAGCTGGTCGACGGCAAGTGCCCGGACCACCAGGTCGAGCCGCGCGAGGTCAAGGAGGCCAACTACTTCTTCAAGATGAGCAGCTACCAGCAGCGGCTGGTCGAGCACATCGAGAAGAACCCCGACTGGATCCGGCCGGAGCGCTACCGCAACGAGGTGCTCTCCTTTCTCTCCCGGCCGCTCGAGGATCTGTGCATCTCGCGTCCCAAGTCGCGGCTGACCTGGGGAATCGACCTGCCTTTCGACGAGGACTTCGTGACCTACGTCTGGTTCGACGCGCTGCTCAACTACCCCTCGGCGCTGCGCAGCGCGGCCGACGGCAGCGACCTGTTCGATCGCTACTGGCCGCACGCCAACCACCTGATCGCCAAGGACATCCTCAAGACCCACGCGATCTACTGGCCGACCATGCTGCTCGCGGCCGGGATCCCGCTGTTCGACCGGATCGACGTGCACGGCTACTGGCTGGTGGGCGAGTCCAAGATGTCCAAGAGCCTGGGCAACGCGGTCCGCCCGCTCGACTTCGACCGCCGTTTCGGGATCGAGAGCCTGCGCTACTTCTTCTTTCGCGAGATGCGCTTCGGCACCGACGCCAGCTTCACCTACGAGCTGTTCGTCGAGAGGTACAATTCGGACCTGGCCAACGGGCTGGGAAACCTGCTCAGCCGGCTGGCGTCGCTGGTCAAGAAGAACAGGGAAGGTGTTATTCCCGGACGGCAAGATCCCCCGGAAAGGCCGGGGCGTGGATGGTACGCCGGTGCCATCGAGCGCTACTCAGAAAAGCTGGTAGATCCCGAGCTCGACGAGTTCGCCCCGCTGGACCAGGTCGCATCTTCCGACCAGTTCTTCGGTCCCAGCTATCCGCAGGCTTTCGAACGGCGCATTTTCCACCACGCAGTCGAGCGAATCCGGGGCCAGCTGACAAACACCGACTGGTTCATCAACGAGATGGCCCCGTGGAAGCTGGCCAAATCAGACACAGAGGAGGACCAGCGGCTGCTCGACCTCGTCTTGTACACCGGGCTGGAGGTGGTGCGCATCGTCGCGGTGCTGCTCTCGCCGATCCTGCCCGAGAAGTGCGGCCAGATCCTCTCCTACCTGGGCGAGCGGCGGCCGCTGGACGGCGGCGTCCCGTTCGAGCAGCTGAGCGCCTGGGGCGGGCTGAGCGCAGGTCACCAGCTGGGCGACGTTCCGCGGCTGTTCCCCCGCATCGACGAGAAGAAGCTCGGCGAGGTGCTGGCCGGAGCCGAGGCCGAGGAGAAGCGCGCCGCCCGGGCCGGATCCGGCGAGGCGGCCGGCCGCGAGGACCTCGAGCCGATTCGCGAGACGATCTCGTTCGAGGAGTTCTCCAAGGTCGACCTGCGGGTCGCCACGATCCGCGAGGCCGGACCGGTGAAGGGAGCCGACAAGCTGATCCGCCTCGGGGTCGACCTGGGAGAGGGACGCCTGCGCCAGGTCCTGGCCGGAATCAGCGCCGCCTACCCCGAGCCGGAGAAGCTGGTGGGCAGACAGGTGATCGTGGTGGCCAACCTGGCGCCGCGCAAGATGCGCTTCGGCGTCTCGGAGGGAATGGTGCTGGCCGGCTGCTCCCCGGACGGCGATCGCCTGACCCTGACCACCTTCGACAGCGACCTCGAGCCCGGAGACACCGTCAGCTGATCACTGGAGCTTCGGTGCGACGCGCAGGGGACGAAGCTCGGCGATGCGATCGAAATCCCTGTCGTCGTGAAGCAGGGCGCCGTCGCGCTCGATCGCCAACTGGGCGATCAAGCAATCCGTGGAGCCCCGGAGCGTGATCCCGCGCCGCCTCGCATCGAAAAAAATGCGCGCCGCCTCGAGATGAGTCGAAAACGGGTCCGAAGGGACCACAATTCGTTGCGTGGAGAGAACCCCCTCCAGCTTTTTCCACTCCTGCAGGTCACGCGCCCCCTGGAGCAGCTCCTGGCAACAAATCGCGGGAAATGCCAGCGGCACTCCGTTGGCCTCGAAACGCTCGAAGGCCAACGTGGCCGACGTCTCCACTCCGCGAAAAAGATCCACGAGCACAGAAGTGTCCACGACGATCAATGGGAATCCTTGCGCAGTGCGCGATGATCGAAGTCATCGTAGAATCGCAGCTCTCCCTTCAGCTCGCTGACGCTGCGGCGTTTGCGAGTTTCCACCAGCAGGCGCAACGCCGTGTCGACCAGCTCTCTCTTCGTGCTAATTCCTGTCAGGCGCGCGGCCTCCTCCAGCAACTCGTCTTCAATTACGATGTTGGTTCTCATCCGAATATCTTTCTTCCGGTCGAATACGCTTTCCAGATCCGGCTCGTCGCCCCCGGTTTCAACTCTGTGTATAATTCTACACACGTCACTGTGTATTGCAAGGCGGATGACAGCGATGATCAGAACGAAGCGCGGGCGCGGAAGAAGGCCAGGGAGGGGCCGGCTCCGTCCATCCCGAACTTCGACTCCTCGTGGCCCAGCAGCAGGTAGCTGCCCACCGCCAGTTCCAGGCCGTCCATCGGCTTGACCGTCACCGAGGGGAAGATCACGTAGCCCGCGATCGTGCCGCCGTCGGTCGCGCCGCGCGCCAGCGATTCCACGCGGCCGTCGCCGTCGTCGTCGAGCGGCAGGTCGTCGTCCTCGTACGGAATCTGGCCGATCAGGAACAGGCGCAGCAAAAGCTTCTCCCGCCACAGCTTGAAGTCGACTCCGGCCACCCAGTAGTCGTGCAGCGCGTGCGCCCCGAACTCGTCGGGAAAGCCGTGGACGAACTGCCCGGTGACGAACAGGTGCTCGTTGATCGTGTAGTCCGTTCCGGCCACCCACTTGAAAAACGGCGTCTTCTCGACCGTGGGCCCGACCACCACCTCGGCCCCGGGCGAGACCGCCGTGATGTCGAACGACATGTCGACCTTCTCGGGGTAGACCAGCGCGCCTTCGAACCAGAGACCGGCGTCGTCGAGGAAGGGCAGCTGGCCCGCCATGTCGAAGCCGATCACCTGCTTGCGCGGGTAGCGCAGCTGCACGTCGCTGGCCACGCCCAGCACCGGAGCGCCGTCGTCCGTGACCTCGCCCGTGCCGTAGGTGGATGAGTAGCTCGACTCCGAGACCGGAATGTCGTCCCGGCCGCGGTAATACGACAGCGACATGTCGAACATGCCAACCAGCCACTGCACGCGCAGGCCGACCTGCGAGTTGGCCAGGCTGAAGGCGGGCGTGTTGACGTGAGCCTCGGGAGTGGCGATCTCGTAGAAATCGGGGTTGCGCAGCCAGATGTTGCGCAGCCGCTCGGCCCGCAGCCGGTCCGACGGCCGCGCGTAGGGAAACTCCGCCGAGGGATCTGCGATCACCAGCCGCGACGACGGCGGCATCAGCGCCGGCTGGAAGAGCGGTACCCAGACCGCGGTGAAGATGAAGTCGCCGCCGCCGGGAAACCAGTCGAGGCGGATCATCTCGTTGGCCACCGTCTCGCCGAACATCAGCGGGTCCTCGAGATCGAGCGAGTTGAGGTTGTTGGTCGGGTTGAAGGCGTCGGCGGTTCCCCAGTGCACGATCTGCCTTCCCACCCGCAGGTCGAGCGCCGGCAGGATCTCGACGACCTCGATGTACGCGGCCGAGCTCTCCAGGTAGTAGGGCGAGAGCTCGTTGCGGCTGGTCAGCGCGTCGAACTCCATGTCGCCGGTGAACCCGGTCCAGACGAACTTGACGTCGCCCACGAAGCGCAGCTTGTCCGGCAGCAGGTCGGCGGTCAGGTCGAGCCCGATCGTGGTCAGGTTGCGCTCGAAGCCGGGCTCGTCCACTCGCGCCACCGAGAGCCTCAGGTCGTTTTCCAAAAACGCGCCCCACTCCACCTCGACGTCGGCCGCGGCGCGTCCCGCGCCGGCGGCGATCGCCGCGCACAGCAAAGCGGCGATCAATCTCGGCGCAACGCTCTGGTTTTGTTCTTGACCAGCCAAGAGACGACCTCGCAAGGGAATCGAAATCGAGCGAGCGGAATATCTCAAACCGCGCCGCGGCGGTCAACAGCGCCGGGTCTCAATTGCAGGTGTCGCAGACCCAGAAGAGAATGTGCTTGCAGCACTCGCTGGGGTAGCCGGCGCAGCCGCCCACGACTATTCCGCAGTTGCACTGGCCCAGCTGGCACTTGTTGCCTTTCTGGGCCGCCATGCAGTCGTTGCCGCAGGTCCCGCAGTGCTGGATGTTGTTCAGCGGGTCGACGCAGGCGTTGTTGCAGCAGGCCACCGCCGGGTAGAACGGCAGGCACTGGGTGTTGTTGGTGCAGTAGATCGGATCGGCGTCGGCGTCCGTGTCCGAATCCGCGTCCGCGTCCGCGTCCGCGTCCGTGTCCGAATCCGCGTCCGTGTCCGAATCCGCGTCCGCGTCCGTGTCAGAGTCCGCGTCCGCGTCCGCGTCGCCGCCCTCCATGTCGCAGCAGACCGTGTCCGGAGAGGTGCAGTCGTACTCGGCGTGGATCACTCCGTCCACCACGTTGCACAGCGACTCGCTGAGGCAGGCGAACGGGCACAGCGATGTGTCCGAGCCGGTGCCGGTGTCGGTATCCGCATCGGTATCCGTATCCGCGTCGCTGTCCGAATCGGAGTCGCTGTCCGAATCGGAATCGCTGTCCGAATCGGAGTCGCTGTCCGAATCGGAATCGGCGTCGGTATCCGCGTCGCTGTCGGCGTCCGCGCCGCTGTCGTCATCGGCGCTCTGGGCCGACATCTCGGCGCAGGCCGCGGCGATCGAGATCGTCGCCGCAAATACGGCGCAAATCCGTGTCATCACATCGACCTCCTCCCAAAAAAGAGCCTCCCGTATTATGAGGACCAGGACGCCCGCGCGTCAATCGATGCTCCCGCCGTCCGGTCCGGCGTCTCCTCGCGGCGCGCCGGCGTCCGCCGCGGGCCTCGCTCCGGCGTCCGGGCTCCCCAGCTCGACGCGGGCGTCCTCGATGCCCAGCTGCTCGAGACGTCTGCGGGCCTGCTCCAGCTCGGGGGCCAGCTCGATCGCGACCGCCAGCATCTCGATCGCCGCGTCGACGCGGCCCAGCGCCTGGTAGGCCAGCGCCAGGTTGTAGGCCGCCTCCGGGTAGCGCGGCTCGATCTCGAGCGCGCGGCGGTGCTGCGCGGCGGCCTGCTCGTAGAGGCCGGCGCCGGCGTAGACCAGGCCCAGGTTGTTGAGCGCCTCGGCGTCCTCGGGACGAATCCGCAGCGCGGCCCGGTAGGCTCGCGCCGCCAGCTGGAGCCGCCCCTGCTCCTGGAGCGCGATCCCGAGGTTGTAGTGCGACTCGGCGCGGTAGGGATCGAGCCGCAAGGCGCGCGTGTGGTGGCGCCGGGCCTCGACCCAGTCTTTCCGCCGGGCCTCGACCAGACCCAGCATATCCGACGCCGCCGCGGTCCACGGCGCGCGGCGCAACACGTCGCGCAGCACGCCTTCGGCGCGGTCCAGGCGCTGCATCTCCATCAGCGACTCGGCCAGCGCCAGCCGCGCGCCGTGCAGATCGGAATCCAGCTCCAGCGCCCGTCGCAGGTGAGATATCGCTCCGGCGGCGTCGCCGCCGCGCAGGCGTACTACTCCCAGGTTGTAACGCGCCAGCGCGTCCCCGGGACGTTCCTCGACCAGGGCTCGCAGCCTGGTCTCGGCGCTGCGCCGCTTTCCCAGATCGAGATCGGTCAAGGCGAGGTTGACGCGCGTGCGCGGATCGCCCGGCTCGATCTCGAGCGACCTCTCGTAGAGCCGGCGCGCGGCCTCGGGGTGCCCGAGGTTGCCCAGGTAGCTGCCGATCTCGAACAGCTTGTCCGCGTCGCCAGAATACAGATCGGCCAGTGCCTCGTAGTACTCGCGAGCTCCGGAGAGCCTGTCCCGGTACATCTTCAGCTTCTCGCCTTCGGGCCAGATCTCGATCGCGCGATCGAGCAGGCCGGCCAGGACCAGTCCCTCGGCCTCGCGCGCCAGGGCGAGCCGCTCGAGCGCCTCGGGCTCCTCGCGCCCCATGTTCTCCAGCAGCCCGGCGACCGGAGAGCGCACCGCGTTGAGCAGCGGAGCGCTCATGCGCCGCCCGGCGGACAGCCGGGTGATGTAGGGCAGAAACGGTCGATCGTCGGTCTGCACCGGTGCTCCCTCGACCCAACTCCGCGCCGCGGCCGGCCCGGTCAGGAAGCAGTCGAGCAACTCGATCGGATCGTCCATTCCCCAGCGCGCGAGATCCGCGGCGATGCGCGGCTCGCCGATCCGCAAGGACAGCTCGCGGTAGTCGATCCGCAGCGGCGCGCGGGTTCCGACCATCTTGACGTACGCCGTCTGCCCGTAGGTCTCGAAGCCGGCGTTGACCCACAGCGTGGCACGCGGGAAGACCTCGAGGAAGGTGCGCACGATGCTCTTGAACTCCCACTCGGAGAGCCCGTGCAGCGGCACCCACTGCACCGCGATCCCGTCCTCGGCCAGGTGCTCGCGGAGCAACCGGTAGAACTCGACGGTGTAGAGCGCCCAGGAGTCGACCGCCTTGGGATGCGTGGAGTCGACCATCATCACGTCGTAGAGCCGCTCGCTGCCCAGCAGGTAGCGGCGCCCGTCTCCGGCGTGGAAGACCATCCGCTCGTCGTCCAGCACGCCGTTGTTCTGCTCCTCGAAGAAGCGCGCCGCCTCGCGGGTGGCGGCCGACAGATCCACGACGTCCAGCCGCTCCAGCGGATGACTCAACGCCGCGCCGGCCGAGATGCCGGCGCCGAAGCAGATCATCAGCCCTCGATCCGGGTCCGGGTGGAGCAGCGGCGCCAGGTGCCCGAGCAGCGAGAAGCTCTGGTCGTGGACCAGCCGCGTGGTCACCTCGTTGACCGCGTTGACGAACAGCTGTCGCTCGCCGTTGATCTCGTTCTCCGTGACCGAGACCGTGCCGGTCCGCGCCTCGTCGTAGTGCAGCAGCCGCTGGTGTCTCTCACCCACCGCCCGGAGCAGCATGCGGCGCGGCAGGTCGGCCGGAGCGGCGAGCGCCACGGCCGCCACGACTACCACTGTGGACCCGGCCGCGATCGCCCGCGCCCTTTGCGACGGTCCGACCGAGAAAAGCGCGATCGCGCTGACGAGCGCCGCCAGCGCCGCGAGCAGCACCAGTGTCCAGTGCACGCCCAGCGCCGGGATCAGCGCCAGCGAGACCAGCACCGCACCGGCGGCCGCGGCGACGCCGTTGACCAGCACCGCGGCGCCCACGCGCCGGCCGGCGGTTTCGGGATCTCGAGCGTAGGCCGCGCAGGCGGCAGGGAAGGCGATCCCGGCGCAGATCGCGGGCGCCAGCACCAGCAGCGGGGCAAAGCTCAGCTCGCGGTACAGCTCCAGCCACAGCGAGGTGGAAAGTCCGGCCGCTCGCCCCAGCTCGAACGGGTCGCGCCCCAGCCGCACCACCAGCTCTGCAAAGAGCCAGTACGACAGCAGCGCCGCCAGCGCCAGCGCGCCCAGAGCGGCTCCGGCCACGCGCAGCGGATCGCGGCGAGCCAACGCTCGCTGGACCAGCCCGCCCAGCCCCAGCCCGGCGAGCACCACCACCAGCAAGGTGGCGAAGGCGTAGGTGTCGTGTCCAAAGACGAAGGTCAAAACGCGCGTCCAGAGCACCTCGCAGCCCAGCGTCGCCAGGCCGCAGGTCGCCGCGATCGCCAGCGCCAGCGCTCTTCTTCTCCGCTCCGGCCGGACCACCGAGACGGGTTTCTTCGCTCGCGGCCTTCTCGCGGCCGCCCCGGGACGCGCCAGGCGCGCCAGGGCTCCCCCGGCCAGGCACGCCGTCGCGCTGCCCGCCGCCCCGGCGAACGAGGCCCAGGTCAACCCCAGCTGCGGGATCATGGCGAAGCCGGCCAGCGCCGCTCCGACCGCTCCGCCCGCGGTGTTGAGCCCGTAGACCGGTCCCACGCGGCGCTCCACGTCCCCAGCGGCCCGCGACAGCCCGCGCACCAGCACCGGGACCGCCGCGCCCATCAACGCCGAGGGCAGCCCGACCAGCAGCGCGGCCAACGCTCCGATCGCCGCAGGTCCCGCGTCGATCTCGGCCAATCGCGGCGCTACGAACGGCATCGCGACCGCCACCGCCGCCAGCAGCGCCTCGACCGTTGCGTAGAGCGCCAGCGGCGAGGGCAACCGATCGGCGAGCGCGCCGATTGCCCTCGCTCCGACCGCCATCCCCAGCATGAAAGAGGCGAGCACCAGCGCGGTGGCGTCGGCCGCGTTGCCCAGCGGCACGACCAGCATCCGCGCCCAGCAGACCTCGTAGATCAACCCGGCCGCTCCCGAGACGGCGCCGGCCGCCAGCGCGACGGCCAGCGCCCAGGAGGGCAGGCCCGGCCGGGTCAACGCTCCACTCCGGCCGGCTCGTCGCGGCGCTCGAACATGCGAAACACGCGCCCCTGTGCCGACTCGAAGGTCTCGACCGGCCGGTAGCGGCGATCCACCAGCTCGCGCACCTCGCGCACGCCCGAGACGCCGAAGCGGTGCCGCAGAACAATGAGTCGCGTGTCCGGACGATCGATCCTCCGCACCAGCTCTTCGGGGTCCGCGTTGCCGGAGCGGTAGCGCTGGATGTTGGTGTCCACCTCGTCGCCGGCGATCCCGCGACCGGAGAGCAGGGCGAACAGGGGGACCGTGCCCGAGTCGCCGAAGATGCGATCACCGGGCTCGCTGCGCTTCTCGATCTCCTCGACCACCTCGTCCGCGATGTCCAGCACCCGGCTCTCGTGCCACAACAGGTAGGTGAAGCTCCAGTAGGGCTCGCCGATCACGCGCTCGTCGCGCCAGATCCAGCGGTGGATCAGCTCGTCGAGGCAATCGGGCAGCGCTCCGGGCCTCCAGGTGTAGCGGTGCACGCGCTCGGCAGGAGGCTTGCTCATCTCCCGCTCCCAGTAGCGCAGCCGCGACTCCAGCCGCGGGCTGGTGAAAAACGCGACGACGAAGGCGAAGAAAAGAGCGGTCCAGCCGAGCAGGACGCGTCGCTCCACCCCGGCGCGAGACGGGCGACCGCGGGCGCGGATCAGCGCGGCCGCGATCCCGATCCAGCGCGAGACCAGCCAGCCGCCCCCGATCGCGGCGAACGGAAACGCCGGCACGAAGTAGTACATCCAGACGCGCTCCATGTTGAGCAGGATCAACAGAAACGAAAAGCAGGTCGCCGCGCCCAGCAGCTCGAGCCCGATGCCCGATTCGACCACGGCGCGACGCAGCCGGTTCAGGATGCCGCCGCCGTCGCTCAGGCGATCGTAGGCGCGCGCCAGCTCGGCCACCATCGCGGGCAGCGAGAGCGCGAACAGGGCGATCGGCACCGCGTTGTGGAACAACACCGAGCTTTTCATGTTGTCCAGCGAGGCCGACTTCATCGGGGTCTTCTGGGCGTGGTAGGCGACCATGTTGTGCAGCATCTCGCCGAACCCGGTCCACAGCCCGGTGGCGACGAACGCCGCCGCTCCGATACCCGCCCCCCAGGCGACCAACCTCGCCCCGCGGCGGCGGTCCGCCAGCAGAGTCCAGAGGGTCAACGCCGCCACGCCCGGCGCCGCGTAGAGCCGGGTGAAGACCGCGGCCACGCACAGCGCGGCGCAGAGTCGTAGCCGATCGAGACGCTGGGCTAGCAATGCGCCCAGCAGCAGCGCGATCGTCATGTTGACCCCGGTGTAGTGTGACGAGGCGCGCAGCGGCTCGTAGGCCAGCACGTAGAGCGCCATCGCCGCCACCGAGGCCGCGACTCCCTTCTCCCGCCAGACGATCACGGCCAGTAGCAGCCCGCCGGCCAGGCACCACAGCACGGGCAGCAGGCGCGCCAGCTCGAAGCGGTAGCCCGCGAGCTTCAACAGCCCCGCGGTCAGCAGCGACTGCAGCGGCGGGTGGGCCATCGCGAACTCCGAGTACGGAGTTGCGCCCTCGGAGACCAGCCGTGCCTGGAACATGTAGATGTGCTCGTCGCCGGCGTACGGCTGGATCGCGTACATCTTGAGCACCAGGAAAAAGCCGGCCACCGCCGCCACTCCCAGCGCCCAGACCAGCCGCCGGCCCCAGACATTCCCGGCGGAGCGCTCGTCCCGCGCCGATTCCCCTTGCTCCGTTAGCAGCGAACCCGCCTCCGTCTGCGCGGAGACGTCCGAGCGCGAGCCTGCGCCGGCCTTTTGCCCACCGGCACCTCGCACCGGTCTGCGCCGTCCCGACGAGCGCTTTTGGCCTCTACGTCCCATCAATGCGAAACAATACTAGAAAAGACCAACCGGAAACACCGAATCGAAGCTGAAGACAGATGAAGACCGGCTCGCAGCGGGTGCGGCCGGCCCAGGCCGTACCCGAACTGTCTTCGGACCTGAGCGGGTCGGCGATGCGATTGTCGTTTTTTCGGTCAACTGAGGGTAGAATCTATTGTGGCATCGACTCGAAACCAGGAGGCAGTTGTGTCCCGCTTTACAATCCTCTCGGCCGTCGCGGCGCTAGCCGCGTCCGCTGCGCTGGCCGCTCCGGCCGCTGTGGGGGATCCGGTCTACCTGCGGCTCTCTTACATCGACGACGCGTCCAGCTCGATGACGGTCACCTGGCACACCGCCGGGCCGGCGGACAGCGAGGTGCGTTACGGCACCTCTCCGGGCGACTACACCTCCACGACAGTCGGCGACTCGTTCGCATCCTCGGTAGTCGAGTTCGGACACATCCACCAGGTTACGCTGACCGGCCTCGAGCCGGAGACGGTCTACTACTACGTGGCCGGCAGCGAGGAGGACGGCTGGTCCACGGAGCACAGCTTCGTCACCGCCCCGCCGGCCGACCTGGCCTGCGGAAGTTTCAGCTTCGTCTTTCTGGGCGACAATCGACCCGACGAAACCTTCGGCGGAGGGGAGAACTGGGACGCGATCCTGGACCAGGCAGCGGCCACAGATCCGGCGTTCATGCTCAACGGCGGCGATCTGCTGATCGACGGCGACGACGTGGGCGGCTGGCTGGACTTTCTCGGCTGGACCTGCGACGTCGCCGCCGAGATTCCCTTGATGCCCACGATCGGCAACCACGACAACGGGCCGGGCGAGGGCGACGAGGCCTACTACAACCAGCTTTTCTCCCTGCCGCGCTCCAGCGGCGAGTTCGGCAGCGACACCGAGGACTACTACTTCTTCACCTATGCCAACGCGATCTTCGTCTCGCTCTCCACCGAGACGTTCAAGGGCGGCGAGATCCCGTTCCAGCAGCAGGCCGACTGGCTGGACCAGGTGCTGACCGACAATCCCAGGAAGTGGAGGATCGTTTTCTACCACAAGCCTTCTTACAACCAGGACGCGCTGGTCGGCGGCCACGAGCCCAACGAGGAGAGCCAGAACGCGGCGTTGATCCCGGTGATCGACGAGCACCACGTGGATCTGGTGATCGCCAGTCACGTGCACTGGTACGAGCGCTATCACCCGACCGCCTGCGCCACCCAGGGCGAGCCCGGCTCGTCCGAGCCGTGCCCCGTGGGCGAGGGCAACTTCGCCGACGGCACGGTGCACCTCGTGTCGGGAGGCGCCGGCGCCTTCACCATCCCGTCGGTGTTCTGTCCGATCTCTCCACCCCCCGGCCGCGCCGTTTGCGACAGCAGCCACCACTACTTGCTGATCCACATCGAGGACGAGGTGCTCGAGTACCAGGCATGGGGCGCCCACCCGCAGAACAACGAGCTTTTCGACTCGTTCGTGATCACCAAGGAGGATGAGGAGTGCGCCGCCGCCGACGCGGACACCGATTCTGATTCCGATTCCGACACCGACACCGACATCGACATCGACATCGATTCCGACGCGGACGCCGACACCTCGGATGACGCAGAGATCGACGGCGGCGGCCAGAACGCGAGCGAGGGAGACGACTCGGGATCCTGCGGCTGCAACGCGCCCGGCTCGCGAGCGTCGGTCGGTGCGCTGTCTGCTCTGCTCGAAGCGCTTTAGGCCGGTCTCTGCTCAGTCCGGGCGGTGCTGGATCGAGTCTATCGTGCAGGTCATGCCCGAATCGATCTCGGCGGCGTTGGCCTCGTCGGTGTCCAGGTGCAGCTCCAGCTTCCAGCCGGGGTGGACGCGCACCAGCACGTCGCCGAAGATCACCGAGCGCTCGCCTTCGACCTCGACGCGCACCACGTCGCGATCCCTGAGCCCCAGCTCCAGGGCGTGCTCCGGGCTCATGTGCAGGTGGCGCAGCGCGCAGATCAGTCCCTGCTCGAGGCGCACCTCGCCGGCGCTGCCGCGCAGCGTCAGTCCCGGTGTTCCGTCCAGATCGCCCGAGGCGCGGATCGGCGCATCGATGCCCAGCCGGAACTCCTCGGTGCGCGAGATCTCGACCTGGGTCTGCGGCCTGAGCGGTCCCAGCACCCGCACCTTCTCCACCACCCCCTTGGGCCCCACCAGGTCCACGCTCTCCTCGGCCGCGAACTGACCGGCCTGGCTCAGCTCGTTGCGCACCCGCAGGCGGTGCCCCGCGCCGAACAGCCGCTGCACGTGCTCGTCGCAGAGGTGGACGTGGTGCGCCGAGACTCCGATCGGAATCGTGGTGCGGCGCCGCGCCTCGAGCGTAGAAGACGCGCCCGAGCGCGCCAGCGCCCCGGCCGTCTCCGCGGCGATCATCCCCTCCTCGTCGGTGGGAACCACCAGCACCGCGGTCGAGGCGTCGTCGGCCGAGATTCGGGCGGACGCGGCGTCGCCGGCTCCAACCGTGTTGCTCTCCGCGTCGAGCCGCACTCCCAGAAAGCCGAGCCCCTGGCAGATCCGCGAGCGCACGCTCGCCGAGTTCTCTCCGATTCCGCCGGTGAACACCAGCGCGTCGATCCCGCCCATCGCCGCCGCGTAGGAGCCGACGTACTTCCTGGCGCGGTAGCAGAAGGCCTGGATCGCGATCAGCGCCCCTGCGTGCCCGCTCTCGGCGGCCCGCTCCAGCTCGCGCATGTCGCTGGACAGGCCCGAGAGCCCCAACAGCCCGCTTCGTTTCTGCAAGAGGCGGTCGAGCTCGGCGCGATCTGTGCCGGTGTCGAGCAGGTGCAGGATCAGGCCGGGATCCACGTCGCCCGAGCGCGTGCCCATCACCAGCCCTTCCAGCGGTGTCATCCCCATCGAGGTGTCGACCGAGCGACCGTGGTCCACGGCCGCGATCGAGGCGCCGTTGCCCAGGTGGCAGGTCACCAGGCGCAGCGAGCCGCGCGGCCTTTCCAAAAAGTCGCAGGCCGCCTGGGAGACGTACTTGTGGCTCGTGCCGTGGAAGCCGAAGCGGCGCAGCATGCGGCTGTCGGCCAGCTCGCGAGGCAACGCGTAACGGTAGGCGTGCTCCGGCATCGTCATGTGAAAGGCGGTGTCGAAGACGCCGACCTGCGGAATCCCGGGCGGGAGCAGCTTGCGGCACAGCTCGATCCCGAGCAGGTTGATCGGGTTGTGCAGCGGGGCCAGCGCCGAGACGCGCTCCATCTCGGCGATCACGTCGTCGTCGACCAGCGTCGCCTCGCTGAAACGGGTCCCGCCGTGAACCGTACGGTGTCCCACCGCGGACAGATCCTCGAGACGCTCCACCGCTCCGTGCTCCGGGTGGACCAGCAGATCCAAAACAGCGCGCAATCCGCTTTCGTGCTCCGGGACCGAGCGCCGATCGGACAGCTTGCCGCCGGGGCCGCGGTGGACGATCCGCGATCCGGCCAGGCCGATCTTCTCCACCAGTCCGCCGGCGCGCCGCTCGTCGCCGCGAAAGAGGGCGTACTTGATCGAGGAGCTGCCCAGGTTGAGCACCAGCACGGCCGCGCCGTCGCTCCCGCCCTCCGGCACAACGGTGCGGCGGGCCCGGTCGACCGCCTCGCGCTCCTCTGGATCGTCGGTGCGGCGCGTCAGCCGTTCGGTCAACAGCCGGGCCAGCGAGTGCGAGGCCCGCGGATTCCTGCCCAGCTCCTCGGCGACCGCGTCGTGCGGGACCCAGACCACGCGGCTCGGCTCGACGGCGATCACGTTTGTGATCGCGGGCTCGCCGGTCAGCAGGCTCATCTCTCCGATCAATCCGCCCGCGCTGATCTCGCCGGTGGAGCCGCCCTGCTCGTCTCGCGCCTCGAGCCGGCCGCCGGCCACCGCTCCCAGCGAGCCCACGCTCTGGCCGAGGCGCAGCACCACCTGCTTCGAGCTGTAGTCCTCCGAGCGGCCGGCGTCGGCGAGGCGCCGCAGCGCCTCGTCGTCGAAGTCGGCCAGCCCCTCGGCTCCGCGCAACAGCGAGTAGACATCCATTCGGCACCTCCCGGATCGCTCCGCTCGGGGTCACCTCTTCCATCTCAGAGAATATGATGCAAGTCATATTTATGGTCGTGCTCAAATATTTCGCTCAATCGTCGAAGTCGAGCAGGCGGCGGGCGGCCGCGAATGGAACCAGAAACGCAAAGGCCAGCAGCACCGCCGCGCTGGCGATGCTGATCAGGACCCGCTCGTCCCAGCGCTCGGCCGCCGCTCCGCCGGCCAGCATCGCCAGCGGAACCAGCCCCAGCACCAGCGAGCCCCTCAGCCCGAACAGCTTGCCGCGCAGGCGATCCTCGACCGCGGCCTGCATTGCGGACATCAAGAGCATGTTCTCCACCGAGGTGCAGAAACCGACGATCGCGGCCAGCGCGGCCATCGCCGCGGGCCAGGGCGCCCAGGGCAGCAGGGCGAAGGCCAGCCCGTCGAGAGCTCCGCAACCGACCAGCGCGGCGAAGCGCCGTGTCCGCGAGAGATCGGTCAGCGAGCCGAGCGCCAGCGCGGCCAGGCCGCCCGCGGCAAAGGCGCCGAGAATCGCTCCGTACCAGACCGCGCCCAGCAGGTCGCTGCGCTGGCACATCGGCAGCAAGAGAAACATCGCCGCCGTGCCGAAGAAGTTGATCACCGCGGTCACCGCCAGCAGCCCGCGCAGCCCCGGCTTGTTCGCAGCGCAGGCCAGCCCCTCGCGCAGATCGGCCAGCACCCCGGGGCGCGGCGCGCCGTCGTGCGGAGCGGCCGGCCCGGGATCGCGGATGAACGCCTCGGAGATCGCCGACAGCAAGAAGGAGACGCCGTCGGCCACGAACAGGAACCCGGCGCCCAGCAGCCTGAACAGAGCGCCGCCCAGGCCGTTGCCCAGCAAAGAGGCCGCGGAGTTGACCACCGCCAGCGAGGAGTTGGCGCGCACCAGGCTCCGCCGTGGAACCAGATCCGGCACCAGCGCCTCGGCCGCCGGGTGGAAGAAGGCCGCGGCCAACCCCAGCGCACCGGACGCGACCAGCACCATCCAGACTTGCAGCGCCCCGCACAGCGCGGCCAAGCCCACGGCCGCGGCTACCAGGCCGGCCAGCAGGTCCGCTGCGATCAGGATCCGCCTGCGGCTCGTGCGGTCGGCCAGCGCCCCGGCCAGCGGCGCCACCAGCGCGCGCGGCAGCACCCCGGCCGCGAACACGCCGCCGGTGATCGCGGCCGAGCCCGTGGTCTCGAGCAGCCAGAAGCCCAGCGCAATCTGCCAGGCCGCGTCCCCGGCCGCCGAGACCAGCTGCCCCTGCCAGAGCAGCAAGAAGTCGCGGTTCCAGATCCGCGACCGGATCGCGGGTCCGCCGCCCGATGCGCTCGCCGGGCTCATCGGGGCGAGCATACGTCATCTGGTCGGTCGAGACGAGCCGACCGTCACTCGGCCGGCGCGAGCTGCACGATCTCCTGCTGGCAGGGAATCTCGAGCTCGGCGCCGTAGATCATCGGGTCACCCGTGGTGCCGGCACCCTGGATCACGCCGTTCTCGTCCTCTTCGCACTGCTCGAGCCAGCACTCGATCTGATCGTAGACCTGCGCCTCGGCGCGATAACTGCCGACGGTCGGAGGCTGCTCGCGATAGCAGGCGCAGCCGTCTGTACAGTGCTCCCAGTCCTCGGCGCGCAGTAGCGCGTCCCAGTGCAGCTCGAGCGTCTCGCCGGGGTGGATTACGCGCACCGCCGGGTTCCAGCCGCAGTCCATGCAGCACCAGCCGTCGGGATCGACCTCGTCGCAGTAGAGCGTGCACCACGGCTTCTCGAAGTGGCAGCCCTGCCAGGAGCCACCGGCCTGCTGCGAGCACAACAGCCAGTCCTCGGCCTCCCAGGCCCATCCGACATAGACGTCGAATTCCAAATCATTTGTCAAAGAGAAGACGATCGGATTCTGGGCGACCGTGTCGGTGTCGGAATCGGCGTCGGCGTCCGTATCCGAATCGGAATCGGCGTCCGTATCCGAGTCGGAGTCAGCGTCGGTGTCCGAGTCGGAGTCGGCGCCCCCGTCGACGCCGGCCGGCTCGGCCCGCTGGCAGCCGGCGCCGAGCAACAGCGCCAGCAACAGGATCGGGGTTTTGGAATCTGTCTTCATGAAAGCGCCTTTTTTGTTTTCTCAGTTTGGCATGCAGCACACGTACATCGAGTCGCAGCCGGTCCAGCCGCTCTCGGCGTGGGTGCCGGGATTCCAGCAGTACCAAAAATCGCAGTAGCCGCCGTTGTCCTCGCAGTCGGTGCTCGGTCCCGTTCCGGTGTCGGTGTCGAAATCCGTATCCGCGTCCGTGTCGACATCGGTATCGGCATCCGTGTCGGCGTCCGCGTCCGAGCCGTCCTCGCAGAGGCACATCGCGCTGTAGCTGCCAACCCCCTGGCAGGAGACCGCGTATTCCACACCCGCAGAGCTCCAAAACGCTTCGCACGAACCCGGCCCTACCGAGTAGCCCACCTCGGAGTCGGGACCCGGGAACGGACAGCAGGTGTGCTCGGGGTCGCACGCGTCGGACGGCTGCTGTGAAGAGGGAGCGCAGTAGCCCTCCGGCCCGGTGTCGGTGTCCGCGTCGGAATCGGTATCCGCGTCGGAATCGGTATCGGTGTCCGTGTCCGAATCGGTGTCGGCGTCCGAATCGGAATCCGTGTCCGCGTCCGTGTCGGAATCCGAGTCGGAATCGGTATCCGAGTCCGTGTCCGAATCGGCGTCGGCGTCGGTGACCGCAAACGCGGGCGGATCGTCGCCGCCGCAGGACAAGGAGGAAAACAGCGCGGCGAGAGCCGCGATCGCCAAGACGCTCGACCTGATCATGCTCACCCCTCCATCGAAATCATTCGATTGTATGATCTCCATTTTAGCACAGCTGCGGAGGAAACGACGGCTTTCGTTTCGGAGGGGCTCGGCCCGTCAGGCGTGGATCGGGCGGCCGTCGACCGCCAGCGCGGCCTCGCCGAGCGCCTCGGAGAGCGTGGGGTGCGCGTGGCAGGTGGCGGCCAGATCCCGGCTGGTGGCGTCGCGCGCGATCGCCGCCGCGGCCTCGGCGATCAGGTCGCCGGCCCGCGGACCGATGATGTGCACCCCCAGCAGGCGATCGGTCTCGGCGCAGGCCAGCACTTTGACGATTCCGGTCGTCTCGCCCAACGACATCGCGCGCCCGTTGGCCCTGAAGGGGAAGACCCCCTTGCGCGCCGAAATCCCGTCCTCGACCAGCTGCCGCTCCGTGCGTCCCACCGCCGCGATCTCGGGGGAGGTGTAGACCACCGACGGAATCGCGTCGTAGCGGACCTCGCCTTCGAGCCCGGCGATGCGCTCGACGCAGGCGATGCCCTCGTCCGACGCCTTGTGAGCCAGCATCGCGCCGCCGATCACGTCGCCGATCGCGAAAACGCCCTCGAGCGAGGTCCGCCAGCTCCCGTCCACGCGGATGCGCCCGGCCGCCGTGAGCTCGATGCCCGCCCGCTCGCAACCGAGACCGTCGACGCTGGGCGAGCGCCCGGCGGCGAGCAGTACCCGCTCGGCGCGCGGGGTCTCGCGCCCCTCGATCTCGACGGCGCACTCCTCTCCCTCAACGCGAGCACCGGTCACGCGCGCGCCCAGCTCGAAGCGCAGGCCCTGCTTTTTCAGCGCCCGGTGCGCCTGGGTGGCGATCTCCTCGTCGATCCCGGGCAGGATCCGATCCATGTACTCGACGACGGTCACCCGCGAGCCCAGCCGGCTCCAGACCGAGCCCAGCTCCAGGCCGATGTAGCCCGCGCCGATCACGATCAGTCGCTCGGGAACCTCGGGATAGGACAGCGCCGTGGTGCTGGTGCCGATCCGGTCGAAGTCGAGCTCCACGCCGGGCAGCTCGCTGGGCTTGCTGCCGGTCGCGACCAGGACGTGCTCGCAGACGATCTCTACCGGCTCGTCGCCCTCGACCGCGACGCGGCCCGGACCCAGCACGCCGCCGACGCCGCCGTAGCGGGTCACCCCGTTCTTCTTCAAGAGAAAGGCGACACCCTTGGTCAGGTTGCGCACGATCCGATCCTTGCGCTTCATCATTGCGCCCAGATCGAGCCGCACCTCGCCCGAAACGATACCGTGCTCCCCCAGGCCCGCGGCGGTGCGGTGGTAGAGCTCCGAGGACTCGAGCAGCGCCTTGGAGGGAATGCAGCCCAGGTTGAGACAGGTGCCTCCCGGCGCCTCGCCCCGCTCGATGCAGGCCACGTCCATGCCCAGCTGCGCCGCCCGGATCGCCGCCACGTAGCCGCCCGGTCCGGCGCCGATCACCACCAGATCGTGTCTCCTCGCTTCAGACATCGCAAACTCCCTTGGAAAAAGCGTTCTCGGCCCGGGAAAAGCTCGCCGCTGAAAGGCGAAAAGTCAAATTCGGATCGAGCACTCCGCGCTGCTCGAGAGCGGGGATGTTTTCGTCTGGGGGTGCATGAACGAGGGCGTCTCCGGGCCGGCTTCTTCGAAAAGGGCCGGGTCAGCTCTCGTCCAGCGCGCGACGCACCTCGCGCGCCAGGTCGACCGGGCCGAACGGCTTGCGCAACAGCCGCCCGCCTCCGATCCTCATCCCCCGGTGGGCGATCGACTCGCGCGTGTGCCCGGTCATGTAGAGCACACCGACCCCGGCGCGACGCTCGAGCAGCGATTCGGCCAGCTCCGGGCCGCTGCCGCCGGGCATCACGACGTCGGTGAGCAGCAGGTCGATGTGCCCCTCGTGCCTGTCCGCCAGCCGCAGCGCCTCGCCGGCGTCGGCCGCGGCCAGCACGCGGTAGCCGTACCTCTCGAGCACTTTGAGCGCCAGCTCGCGCACCGCGGTCTCGTCCTCGACGACCAGGATCGTCTCGTCCCCCTCCAGCGACTGCTCGTCCAAAGCGCCGCCGGCGGGGCGCTGCGGAGCCGAGCCCGGCTTCGGCTCCGCAGCGGCCCGCGGCAGGTAGACCTCGAAGGTCGCGCCCCGGCCCGGCTCGCTGGCGCAGCGCACGCCCCCGCCGCTCTGCCCGACGATGCCGTAGACGGTCGAGAGGCCCAGCCCGGTGCCCTTGCTCTGCTCCTTGGTGGTGAAGAACGGCTCGAACACCCGGGCGCACGTCTGCTCGTCCATCCCGCACCCGTCGTCCCTGACCGCCAGCAGCGCGTAGGCTCCCGCCGAGACGCCTTCGATGCCGGCCGCTTGCTCCTCGTCCACCACGACGTTGGAGGTCTCGATCTCCAACCGTCCGCCGCGCGGCATGGCGTCCCTGGCGTTGACCGCCAGGTTGACGATCACCTGCTCGAGCCGACCCGGATCGGCCAGCACACGCCAGAGGTCGTCCTCGAGCGAGCTGACCAGCTCGATATCCTCTCCGATCAGGCGTCGCAGCATGATATCCGCCTTGCGCACCACCTCGTTGAGGTCGAGCAACCGCGGCTCGAGCTGTTGCCTGCGGCTGAAGGCCAGCAGCTGCCTGGTCAGGTCCGCCGCGCGCTCGCCCGCCCGGCGGACCTGTCCCAGCACCCCCTTCGAAGCGCTGCCCTCGGGCAGCTCCAGGTCGAGCAGCTCGGAGTAGCTCAGGATCGCCGTGAGCAGGTTGTTGAAATCGTGGGCCACGCCCCCTGCCAGGCGGCCCACCGCCTCCATGCGCTGGGACTGGCGGAGCTGCTCCTCGAGCTGCGCGTGCTCGCGCTCGGCGTGCTTGCGCTCGGTGATGTCGCGGGCGATACCCCACAGGTAGCGAGGCTCGCCCGCTTCGTCGAAAACGGCGTACGACTGCAGCTCGACCGGAAAGACGGTCCCGTCCTTGCGGATGTACTCCTTCTCGTAGACGCCCGAGTAGCCGTCCTGCAGCAGGCACCGGTTCCAGATCTCCTCCCTCTCCCACTGGTGCCAGCGTCGCGGCGTGATGTCGTAGAAATCCACCTTGTCGCGGAGCTCTTCCAGCGAGTAGCCGAGCATCTCGCAGTAGGCGAGGTTGGCGTCGATGAAGCGCCCCCCGACGTCGACGAAGACGATGCCGTCCCTGCTGCTTTCGAACAGCTCGCGGTAGCGCCGCCTGCTCTCCTCCAGCTCGCGCAGCCTTCCGCGCGACTCGTCGCGTTCGCGCTTCGACCCCTCGCTGCTCTGTTCGACCATCCGAAATTCCATCCCCTCGAAATCGGAACAGAGAATCATACGAGCCAGAGCGGGGTTTTCAAAATCGTTTCGACATGAGCCGTCAATTCGCAGCCGCGCGCTCGGTCACGGGCGAGATCCGGGTTTTGTACCGGACCGTTTTTGGACTAGACTTTTTTTTGGGCCATGGAAAAAGCTGCGCGAAAAAAGATGCAGTGTTCGAAAAAGCCCGTGCCCGGGCCCTGGGACACGATCGTGATCGGCTCGGGGATCAGCGGTCTGTGCGTGGCCGCCGAGCTGTCGCGCAAGGGCCGGCGCGTGCTGGTGCTCGAGCAGCACTTCCAGCCCGGCGGCTTCACGCACGTCTTCGGCAGGGGAGAGTTCGAGTGGGACGTGGGCATCCACTACCTGGGCAACGGCGAT
>JAWOBP010000231.1:0-8277 GCA_046484285.1 Polyangia bacterium | reverse complement strand
CGAAGCAGTCCGCCGGATTGTCGCAAAAGGGGCTGTCGCAGATGCCGTTTTCGATCGCGGCCAGTATCTCGTTTTGCTCTTCGTACTGCTCGAGCAGGTGGTTCGACAGCATCACGTAGCCCAGCGAGCCGCTCTCGCCTCTCACCAGCTTCACCGAGTGCTCCCCGATGCCGGCCGTCGTCGGGTAGGGGTAGTCTCTGGCGACGAACGCGTCGTGGAAGGCGCCGATGCAGTCTTCCACATCGTCCTGGTGGCAAAAAGAGCAGTAGATGTCATCCGACGGGTCGTCGGTCCCGCGGTCGAATCGGAGAAGCCAGCAATTCATTATTCTCCCAACTAGCACTTCCTCCACCATAATCGAGGTACTGAACCCCTGCGGGGGAGTTGACATCGACCTCTCCGAACACGCTGTCGTCCACGTAGGCCAGGTACATAGGGCTGCAACGAAAAGGTCGCCCTGTCCCGAAAAGCAGATAGCCGCCGCCCGATCCGCCCGCGAGGCCTCCGAGCCGCAACAAATCCTCGCGCCAATCGAGGCGGGCCTCCCGCGCCGGTGCGGATGCGTCCACAGCCTGGATTCCATGCCGGCCGCGGGTGCCCAACAAGCATCTGACACCCGCCTGCGGCGAAACGCTCACTTCAAATCGTAGCGCACGCCTTTCAGCCCCGAGAGCCTGTCGAGCAGCTCGTCGCTGGGGGCGAGCCGGTACTGGACCGGCAGGTCGATCGTGGTCACCGAGCGGCTCGGGATCTCCACCTCCAAGAAGGCGTCGCAGCGGCCGGGGTGCTTCTCCAGCAGCTTCTTCAGCTCGCCCAGCCCGTCGCGCGGGAAGACGTCGGCCGCCAGCCGGATGTGGATCGCCTGGGTGCGCTTGGAACGCACGTCGCGCAGCGGCATCGCCTCGTCGAGGATCACCGAGCGCGTCACGTCCTCGCCGCGGTCGTCGACGCGCACGCCGCCGGCGACGAAGAGCGGCTCCTCGCGTTGCAGGACGTCAGCGTAGAGCCCCAGCTTCTCGGAGTAGACCACCACCTCGACCCGCCCGCTGAGATCCTCCAGCGCGAACAGCCCCAGCCGCTTGCCCGAGCGCGTGGTCTTCTCGGTGTAGTCCATCACCATTCCGGCCAGCGTGACCTTGGTGCCCCGATCCAGCTCCGCGATTCCCGAGGCGGTACAGCTCGTCAGCCGGCGCGCCTCGGCGGCGTGGCGATCCATCGGATGGCCCGACATGTAGAAGCCCACCGCCGCCTTCTCGTGGGCCAGCAGGGTGCGCTGGTCCCAACGCGGCGCGTCCTCGTACCCCGCCAGGTCCTCGACGCCGCCCGAGCCCGCCCCCGGAGGGGAAAGTGCGCCGAAGAGGCTGGTCTGCCCCACCTCGCGATCTCGCTGCGCCGCGCGCCCCTGCTCCAGCGCGCTTTCCAGCACCCCGAAGATCTGCCCGCGGTTGACCTCGCTTGCGGCCACGGTCGAATCGAACGCTCCCGCCCTGACCAGCGACTCGGTCGCCACGCGGTTGACCCTTCCGAGATCGACCCGCGTGGCGAAATCGAAGATGTCCTCGAACAGGCCGTCCTCCCGCGCCTCCAGGATCGCCGCCAGCGCGGCCGAGCCCACGCCCTTGATCGCCCCCAGGCCGAACAGGATCGTGCCGCGCCCCGGATCCTCGCCGTCGTAGGCCACGGTGAACTCGGTGCGCGAGCGGTTGATGTCCGGCGGCCGCACCTCGACCCCGGTCTCGCGGCCGGCCCGGATGTACCTGGCCACCTTCTCGGTATCCTCGCGGTCGCAGGTCAGCAGCGCGGCCTGGAACTCCACCGGGTAGTGCGCCTTGAGCCACGCTGTCTGGTAGGTGATCTTGGCGTAGGCCGCCGAGTGGCTCTTGTTGAAGCCGTAGCCGGCGAACTTGTCGATCAGATCGAAGACATCGTTGGCCTTCTGCTGGTCGATCCCGCGCTCCTGGCAGCCGGCGACGAACGCCAGCCGCTGCCGCGGCATCTCCTCGACCTTCTTCTTGCCCATCGCGCGGCGCATGATGTCGGCTTCGCCCAGCGAGAAGCCGGCCAGTATCCGCGCGGCCATCATCACCTGCTCCTGGTAGACCATCACCCCGTAGGTCTCTTTCAGCACCGGTTCCAACAGGGGATGGGGGTATCTGATCTGTTGCCGGCCGTGCTTGCACTCCACGAACTGGTCGACCATTCCGCCTTCCAGCGGGCCGGGCCGGTAGAGCGCCACTGCGGCCACGATGTCCTCGAAGCAGTCCGGACGCAGGCGGCGCAGCAGCTCCTGGAAGCCCCGCGATTCTAGCTGGAAGACACCCCAGGTGTCTCCGCCGGAGATCAGCTCGAAGACGGCGCGGTCGTCGAGCTGCAGGTTGTCGATGTCGACCGGATCGTCCACGTCCGGCCGCCGTTCGATCAGCTCGACCGCGGTCGCGATCACGGTCAGCGTCTTGAGACCGAGGAAGTCGAACTTGATCAGCCCGGCCTCCTCCACGTAGTTCATGTCGAACTGGCTGACCAGCTGCGTGACCTGGTCGCGGTCCGAGCCCTTGAAGACCGGCACGTACTCCCACAGCGACCGATTGCCAATCACGACTCCGGCGGCGTGCATGCCGGCGTGCCGGTTGAGATTCTCGAGGCGCTCGGCGTAGCCCAGCAGCTCCGCGATCCGCGCGTCGGATCGTCGCGCCGCCCGCAGCCGCTCCTCGCTCTCCAGCGCCGAGGCCAGCGTTACCCCGGGCCCCTCCGGCACCAGCTTGGCGATCTTGTCCACTTCGGAGTACGACATCCCCATCACGCGCCCCACGTCGCGCACCGCCGAGCGGCTCTTGAGCTGGTGGAAGGTGGCGATCTGCCCCACGTTGTGCTCGCCGTACTTGTCCACCACGTAGGAGATCACCTCCTCGCGCCGGTCCTTGCAAAAATCGATGTCGAAGTCGGGCATCGAAACGCGATCCTTGTTGAGAAACCGCTCGAAAAGCAGCCCCAGCGGGATCGGATCGATGTTGGTGATCCGCAGCGCGTAGGCCGCCAGCGAGCCGGCTCCCGAGCCGCGTCCCGGTCCGACCGGGATTCCCCGGCTCTTGGCGTGGTTGATGAAGTCCTGGACGATCAGGAAGTACCCGGGGAACTTCATCGAGCAGATCACGTCCAGCTCGCCGTCGAGCCGCTTGCGGTAGGCGGCCTTGTCCACCCTGCCGCCGATCTTCTCGATCTCGTCGAAGCGGCGGTTGAGACCCTCGTGGCTGGTGCGCCGCAGGTGCTCGTCAAGCGTCTCGCCCTCGGGCACCTCGTAGTCGGGGAACTCGGTCGGACCCGTGGGCGCGACCTCGCTGCACATCTCGGCGACGCGCAGCGTGTTCTCCACCGCGTCCGGGTAGTGCCTCAGCACCTCGCGCATCTCCTCGCCGCTGCGGAAGTACAGCTCGTCGGAGTAGCGGTCCGAGGCGTTCTTGGGGTCGTCGAGCGTGATCCCCTTTTGAATGCACATCAAGGCGTTGTGCGCGCGGGCGTCGTCGGCGTGCAGGTAGTGCACGTCGTTGGTCGCCAGCAGCGGCAGGTCCAGCTCCTGTCCGATGCGGCGCAGTGCCTCGTTGTAACGCTGCTGCTCGGGGTAGCCGTTGCTCTGCACCTCGAGGAAGAAGCAACCCGGCTCGAACAGCTCGGCCAGCGAGCGCGCCGCCTCCCTGGCCGCCTCGTATCCGCCGCGCAAAAAGGCCTGGGGCACCTCGCCGCCCAGGCAGGCCGTCGATCCGATCAGGCCGGCGGAGCGCTCTTTCAGGATCTGCTTGTCGATGCGCGGCTTGTAGTAGAAGCCCTCCACGTAGCCGATCGAGACCAGGTACTTGAGGTTGCGGTAGCCCTCCTCGTCGCGCGCCAGCAGGATCAGGTGGTAGTTGCCGCGCTGCTTGCGGTCGCGCCGATCGCCGGGCGCCATGTAGACCTCCGAGCCCAGGATCGGCTTCACTCCGGCGGCGATCGCCCGCTTGTAGAAATCGATCGCGCCGAACATGTTGCCGTGATCGGTGACCGCCACCGCGGGCATCCCCTGCTCGGCGACGATCGGAATCAGCTCCTGGAGACGCACCGCGCCGTCGAGCAGGGAGTACTGGCTGTGAAGATGCAGGTGCACGAAGTCGGAGGAGGCAGACATGCAAGGATCCTTTTCCGACCCCGCGCGGCTGTCAACAGTCGGATTCGGCTTTCGCCCAGAAGGCCCCGGCCGACAGTCGACCTCCCAGCCGGCGGGGCTCGTCGCCGAAGGCGATTTCGACGCGGATCCTTTTGCGAACACGGCCTTCGTCGCCGAGTGGCTAGACGCCGGAGTTGCGGCTCGCGGCGCGGCGGCACGCCACGTGGTAGGCGATCAGGGACAGCGCTGCTCCGATCAGCGATCCGAACAGGACGTCGGCCGGGAAGTGGACTCCCAGCGCCATTCGCGAGAGGCCGACCATGGCGGCGGCAACCAGCAGCGGGACCGCGGCCGCCGGGTAGAGACAGGCCAGGTAGGTGGCGGCACCGAAGGCAGTCTGTGTGTGGCCCGAGGGGAAGGAGCGATCCGAGGGCGTGCCCAGCGGAGCGTGGATCTCCTCGCCCGCCAGCGCGGGGTGCTCCGCTGGCCGCGGCCGGTCGATCAGCACTTTGGCAGCGGTAACCAGGCCGCCTCCGGCGGCGACCGCGATCACCATCGCCGCGAGGTGCTGGCGGGCCCGGCGACGGTCGAACAACAGCATCGGTATCGCGATCAGCGCAGCCAGCACCCAGCCGTTTCCCAACCGCGTGATCAGGGAGAAGACCAGGGTCGCCGCCTCGGAACTGAACGCGGTGTTGACCGCCACGAAAATCTGCTCGTCGAGTCCCAAGCAGCCGAGATGATACACTATGCCGATCTCGGCTCAAAGCGGCCGCCAGCTCGTTTTCGGAAAGTGCTTCCAATTCGGGTGACGCATCGAAACTCGGCGTGAGTTGATAATCGATTGGTTGGAATTTTCCGTTTCCGGCGGTCGGATCATTACCAAGCCGAGCGTGATCAACATCATCGGCTCTTCTGCGGCCAGGGCGCAGCGGGACGACCGCTCCTCGGGCAGCGCGTCGAGCACGAGGCGTAGCCGGCAGAGCTTCCTTCGATCGCCGCTTCGAGATAGTGTTGGTGTTTCGATGAACGACGACGGACGCAGCAGGCGAGAGCATCCCCATCTGTTGATCGCCCTTATGCCGGTGGTTTTCCTGGTGGGGGCGCTGTGGCTGGCGCTGGTCGCTCTGGCCGACTACGAGCTGACAACCCACGTGCCTCTGATCCTGGCCACGGCGGTGGCGGCCGTGGTGGCGATGACGACCGGCACGCGCTGGAAGGAAATCGAGCGAGGGATGGTCGACGGGATCGCGTTGGCGATGGGTGCGATCCTCATCCTGATCGTGATCGGCGTGCTGATTGCGACCTGGATCCAGGCCGGGATCGTGCCGGCGATGATCGCCTACGGTCTGGACCTGCTCTCGCCCGGCGTTTTTCTCGCGGCGACCTGCCTGATCTGCGCGCTGGTCTCGCTGGCGACCGGCTCGTCGTGGTCGACCGCGGCCACGGTGGGCATCGCGCTGATCGGCGTCGGAGAGGGCCTGGGTATCTCGCGACCGATGGTGGCCGGTGCGATCATCTCCGGCGCGTACTTCGGCGACAAGATGTCGCCGCTGTCCGACACCACAAACCTCGCTCCGGCGGTCGCTGGCGCCGACTTGTTCGACCACGTGCGCCACATGCTCTACACGACCGGACCCAGCATGCTCGTATCGCTGGTAGTTTTTTCCCTGCTGGGCTGGGGAGGAGGCGGTGAGGCGGATACCGCTCGCATCGAGGCGATTCGCGGCGCGATCGAAGCGCGCTACGCGATTCACCCGCTGCTGCTGCTGCCTCCGCTGGCCGTGATCGCGATGGTGGTCTTGCGCTTGCCGGCCCTGCCGGCGCTGCTGGGCGGCTGCCTGCTCGGTGCTCTGATCGGCGCGGCCGTGCAGGGGGCCTCGGCCGGAGAGATCCTGGCCACGGCCTACGGCGGCGTCTCGGTGCAGACCGGCGACGAGTTGGTCGACGGGCTCCTGTCGCGCGGCGGGCTGACTTCGATGATGTCCACGGTGGCGCTGATCATCTGCGCACTGGCGTTCGGCGGCGTGATGGAGCGCTCGGGCATGCTGGCCTCGATCGCATCCGCGGTGCTGAGATTGGCCCGCGGCACCGGAGGGCTGGTGGCGGCCACACTGGTGACCTGCACCGGGATGAACGTGCTGGCCTCGGATCAGTACCTGGCGATCGTGGTCCCGGGACGGATGTACCGCGACACCTACACCAGCCGCGGGCTGCATCCAAAGAATCTGTCGCGCGCGCTCGAAGACTCGGGGACGCTGACCTCGGTGTTGATCCCGTGGAACACCTGCGGGGCGTTCATGATCGCCACACTGGGGCTGGCGCCCTGGACCTATGTACCGTACTGCCTGCTAAACCTGCTCACTCCGCTGATCTCCGCCTTCTACGGGTTTACCGGACTGACCATGCATCCGCTGCCCGCCGCAGGGCCGGATGAAGGGGAGCCCAATGAAGTGTCAAAAGATGACCAAGATGATTAACGCGACACTGGCGTCGGGTTATCATCGTTCGTCGTAGTCGTGAGCAATCAAGTCCCCAACTCGCAGCGGCGCGACGATTGCCCTCGAAAAGGGAGGGTGACCCGCGCGGCTTCGGTCCTGGCCGCGGTTCTTCTGCTGGCATGCGGCGATGGGCGTGAGGCCGGCGAGGGAGAAGCGAGTGGAGTCGATGCGACGAAGGTCGGGCCCGGGGCAGACGAGCTGGTCGCCGAGGTAGACGGCGTGCCGGTCTTTGCTGAAGAGCTGCGTTGGCTGCTGGAGGAGAGCGACGGCGGAATCGGTGTCGAGGAGGCGCTCGATGCGCTGGTGCGCAATGCTCTGCTGGCCCGCGAGGCGCGAAGGCGGGGATGGGGAGATCACCCCGAAGTGATCCGGCGGCGAGATGTGGCTTTGGCTCGTGCCCTGCTGCTGCGGCTGGTGGGTAGTCTCGGCCCGAGGGATTTGCCCGAGAAGGTGCTGCGCCAGGAGTACGAGCGGCAGCGCCGGCGTTTCGTCCACGGCCCTCAGCGAGGGGTGATTCATGCCGTGGCAAAGGCCAAGGACGATCCCGCGGCCGCCGAGGAGTTGGCGCGTGAGGTGCGCAGCGTGGTGGAAGGGGCAGCGGACGCTGAATCGTTCCGCCGCGAGCTGGAGCCGTTACTGGAAGATCGCGGCTCGGCGCTAAAGGTCGAGAAGCTGCCGCCGTTCGAGCGGGACGACGACCGCTTCGTGCCGGCCTTCACCGAGGCCGCCTTCGAGGCGGGGCCGCCGGGCTCTTTGAGCGAGCCGTTCGAGACGCGCTTCGGCTGGCACGTGTTGCTGGTTCTCGAAAAGAGGCCGGCCGAGAAGGTGGAATTCGAGGAAGCGCGAGCGGTGCTGGCCCGCGAGATGCTGCCGGCCTTTCGCAGCAGGCGCGCAGAAGAGCTGATTGCGCGGCTCTGGAGCGAGGCCGATCCGTTGATTCGCGAGGAGGTGCTGCGAGTGGACGGAGGGCAGCCGTGAGGAAAGACGAGGCTCGGACCCCGCTGCGCGATGATACCGAAGGCTCGGCATTCGCCGAGATTCTCTCCGAGCTAGACCGTCCCGGCAGCGAGCTGCTGGCCGCCGTTTTTTACGATGAAGAGGGTGAGACGGTCGACTACTTCACGTTCATCGATCCCTACGAGACGAAGCTGATCGCCGCCTACCACGGAGTGCTGGCGGTCTCGGCGGCGAGCCGCTTCGACTGGCTGAGCATGGGCGGGCTGGAGGTACTGGAGATCAGGACGCAGCGCTGGGACAGCTTCACCGTCAAGGTCGGGAGCGACTACTACCTGACCGTCGTGGTCGAGTCCGGGGAGATGAACGTCCACCTGCAGCGCGGGATTGAACGAGTCGTGGGTAAACTGCGCGAGGAGACCTCGCTTTGAAACAAATGACTTGAGTTGGGGTTGCAATGACAGATCGCAGGACGAGTCGCATAGGCCAAACAGGAGTGGGCGGGCAGTGCGCGACTCGCACCGGAGAGCCCAAGATTCCCGAGAACAGTCAACGGACGAGTCGCATAGGCCAAACAGGAGTGGGCGGGCAGTGCGCGACTCGCACCGGAGAGCCCAAGATTCCCGAGAACAGTCAACGGACGAGTCGCATAGGCCAAACAGGAGTGGGCGGGCAGTGCGCGACTCG
>JAWOBP010000218.1:0-9133 GCA_046484285.1 Polyangia bacterium | reverse complement strand
AGTTGATTGGAAAGTTCCGTTCCCGGCGGTTTTTCGCGCAGGGCCAAACTTTTTTGCAACCGAGCGGGCCGATCGTCCGATGTAGGTAGCATGGGACATCCAATCAGAATCTATCAGCCGGGGATCGTCTACTCGATGGTCTCCAACATCGTCGACCGCCAGTTCATGCTCAAGCCGGACCACCACCCGGACAACCCGCTCTTGTCGCTCGAGAGCCCGCCCGAGGCGCTGTCGCCCAGAAATGCGCATTGGGCATCTCCATGTGGAAATCACGACTCGTCTGCATGGATCTCTACACCGATCCGCCCGACGATATCTGTGGTTACGACCTCGACACCTTGGAGACGTTCACCGTCACCGACGACGACGAATACCAGATCTGGCCGCGCATCCACGAGGATCGAGTGGTCTGGCAGGATTTCCGCCTGGGACCCGGTGCCCCGACCGGGAGCTGGGAGGGGAGCGCCATCTTCACCAAGGATCTCTCTACCGAGAACGTGCTTCAAGTGAGCGACGGCGCAGCGATCGCCGCCTTCCCGGACGTCTTTGGCGATCGGATCGTCTGGTTGGACTACCGCCACTGCGACGACCCGACCGACCAGTATGATTTCGATAACGTGGAGGTGTACGGTTACAATCTGGAGACCGGCGTGGAGTTTCGTGTCACCGAGCTTCCCGGACGACCGAAAAACATTCCGCGGATCTGGAACGGGGTCGTTTTGGCCGAGATGCAGACTCTGGACGGAGGCGTGGGGATTTTCGAGTTCGATCTCCCTCCGGAGGCATACTGACCTCGATCGGGCCCTTTCCGTTCCGTTCACCTCCGTGCGTGTGGTAGGCTTTTTTCACTGATGGGCGACGAGTTCACGGTTCGCTGCGGCAACTGCGGGGCCGACGTCCCGGTCGGGGCCGGGGGCGACTTTCTGCGCTGTTCTTTCTGCTCGGCGGCCCTGTACGTGGGCGGCGTCTCCGGGGTGCGGCGGCTGGCCGCGGTGCCGGTCCTGGAGCCCGGGGACGTCTCCGCGGTGCTGGCCCGCCGCATGCGCGAGCTCGAGGTCCCGGCCCGGCCGCGGGTGGAGCGCCGCGAGCTGATCTACCTGCCGTTCTACCGCGTGGAGCCAGCGGGCCGGGGCCGCCCGGAGCTGATCGCCGCGGCCGGGCTGGGCGTGGAGGACCTGGAGGAGATCGTCGACCTCGGCCGCGAGCTGGAGAGCTACGATCCCGCCCTGGAGCGGCGCGGCCGGGTGCTGGAGCCCGAGCTGCCGGTCGAGGACGTGCTCGAGGCGTTCGGCGAGGGGGACGAGCCGCCCGCGCTCTCTCTGATCCACGCTCCGCTCTGGCGGGTGCGCTACCGGGTGGGCGAGCGCGAATACGAAGCGATCATCGACGCGGTCGGCGGGCGCGCCGCGGCCGAGAGCTGGCCGCCCTCCACCAGCAACCGCAAGGACCGCCTGCTGGGCCTGATCGCGCTGGGCGCGTTCGCCGCCTTTGCGATCGAGACCGCGATCGCCCCGAGCTGGTGGGTCGCGCTGCTGGCCTGGGGTGCCACCGCGGCCGCGGTGCACGCAATCGCGATCCGCGCCTTTGCCCGCCTCGAGGAGCCCGGGTCGTGAGCGGCGCCGAGCAGGTGCGCTGCCCGACTTGCAGCGGCCCGGTGGGGGTCAGCGAGCTGGATCGCGTGGTGACGTGCAGCTGGTGCGGGGCCCGCGCCGTGGTCGAGGGCCTGCCGTTCGTGCCCGAGTACCGCGTGGCGCCGCGCGTCGACGCGGTCGCCGCCCGCCGCGCGGTGCAGCGCCTGCTGCGCAGCGATCCGCTGCCCGGCGGTCTGCTGCGCTCGTCGCGCTTTCGCTCGGCCGAGCTGTACTACGTGCCCTACAACGAGATCGGCGCTCGGCGCAGCGGCCTGATGGTGATCGACAAGCTCGGCCCCGGAGCCTCGCGCGGCTCCAAGCGGCCCGCGGCGGACACGCGCGTGGTGGACGGCGAGATCCACCGCGTCGAGCCGGCGGTGCGGATGCCGGACTGGGCGCTCGAGCACTCGGCGCTGCTCGAAAGCGGTGACGCCGGGCTGGCTCTCGAGCCCTGCGAGCGGGCCGCCCTGGCGCGCGAGGGACGCGTGCTGCACCCCACGATCGGGGCCGAGCGGATCGTCGAGCAGCTGGGCGGCACGCACCTGGCCGCGACCGTGGACGACGAGACCGAGATCTCCGAGCGACGCGTGCGCCGCGTCTTCTACCCGGTCTGGCGCGCGGTCTACGAGCACCACGGCAGGCTGTACCGGGTGACCGTCGACGGCGTGACCGGCAGGACGATGGGCGCCCGCGCTCCCCAGGACGACCGCAGGCGCGTGGGATGGCTGATCGGAGCGGCGCTGCTGGTCGGGATCCTGGCCGGCGGCCTGCTGCGCGGAGTGGCCGCCGTGCTGGGCGACGCAGGCGCCAGCTCGATTCTGCTCGGCTCCGGGGAATCGTGGGCTGCGCTGGCCGTAGTCGTGGCCGTGCTGGGGCTGTCCGCCATGGTGGTGGTGGCGATCGCCTGGGAGCAGTTCCGCTACCCCGGTGAGCTGGTGCTGCGCGGCGATCGGATCCAGGTGGAGAAGCTCAACGCGCCGCCCCAAAATTCGATCCTGAAAGCCGTCTCGTCGCTGTCGGACCGCCTCGGCGGTCTGTTCGAGCGAAGCGACCCAGATGGCTGGAGGTGAGAGGTGAGCCGGGTCCGGGTCGAGCCGCTGGAGTGTCCCGAGTGTGGAAATCCGCTCAGCGGCCTGCGCTACGACGTGTTGTTCGGTTGCACGAGCTGCGGGCTGGCGTTCTGCTTCGAGAGCGAACAGCGGCGCGCGTTTCGCGTGCGCCGCGCGGCCGCCGAAATCGAGCGGCCCGGCCCGCGGCTGTACCTGCCGCTGTGGGAGCTGCGCGTCCAAAGCGCGGTGCCGGCCGCCGACCGGGCGCGCGAGTCGCTGGTCGGGCTGGCCACCTCGATCGAGCGCCTCTGGGTCAGCGGCTTTCGCACGCGACACCCGCAGCTGTTCAAGGACCCCGGCCGCGAGCTGTCCGGGCGGAGGATCGAGGCGAGCGAGGATCCCGACCCGCCCGCGCGCCAGCCGCTGCTGGGCGCCTGCCGCGGCCCGGCGACGCTGGAGCGCCGCGCCGAGCTGTACGTGCTCGACCGGCTCGACAAGCGAGCCGATATCACCAGGCTGGACATCGAGCTGAAAGTGGGCGAGATGCGCCTCTGGCAGGTGCCGTTCGCAGTGGAGCGGGAAAAGCTGGTGGAGCTGCTGGCCGGCACTGCCCTGCCCCGCCACCTCTTCGAGGACCTCCCCGAGATCGAGCGCGCGCTGGCAACCTGATCCCGCACGCTGCAAGATGGGCTCGTTGGTCCGGCGTCCCGCTTTGCCGACCCTGTCGTCTCGATTCGACGACCGCGTTGTGGCATCCTCTGGGGGTTGCGATGAGCGGTGAATCAGACCTCGAACGCCTCGATCTTAAGTCCGGGCTGCGCGCCGTGCTCGAGCGCTGGCGGTCCGAGGGCTGCGACGGCGAGATCGCGGCCGAGCTGACCGAGATGCCGCGCTCCGCTCGGACCGCCCCGCCCGGAGCGGTGCTCTCCCGCACGCTGTCCGACGCGCTGCGGCGCTCCGGCGTCGAGGCGCCCTGGAGCCACCAGGCGCGCGCCTGGGAGCTGCTGGGCGGCGGGCGCGACACCGTGGTCGCGACTCCCACCGCCTCGGGCAAGACGCTCTGCTACAACGCGCCGGTGCTCGACCGGCTCCGCGAGGAGCCGACCGCCCGCGCGCTGTACATGTTCCCCACCAAGGCGCTGGCCCGCGATCAGCTCGAGGCCGTGCGCGCCCTGGCCGCTCGCGCCGGGGTCGACGCCCGCCCCGTGGTCTACGATGGCGACACCCCGCAGTCCGAGCGTCGCGTGGCGCGGCGCGAGGCGAGAATACTGATCACCAACCCGGACATGCTGCACGTCGGAATCCTGCCCCACCACGCCTCGTGGTCCGCCTTTCTGGGCGGCCTGCGCTACGTGGTGATCGACGAGCTGCACCAGTACCGGGGCGTGTTCGGCTCCCACGTGGCCAACGTGCTGCGCAGGCTGGACCGGGTCGCGCGCTTTTACGGCGCCGCGCCGGTCTTCGCCGCCAGCTCGGCCACGATCGGAAACCCCCGCGAGCTGGCCCAGCGGCTGACCGGCAGGCGCTTTGCGCTGATCGAGGAAAGCGGCGCGCCCACCGGCCCGCGCACCTTCGTCGTGATCAACCCAGAGATCCTGGATCCGGACTCGGGCGCGCGGCGCTCGTCGCAGCAGCTCGCGGCGCAGCTGGCGGCCGACCTGGTGCAAGAAGACGTGACCAGCCTGGTCTTTTGCCAGACGCGGCGCGGGGTCGAGGTGGTGCTGCGCTCCCTGCGCGAGCGGGTCGGCGCGCTGGGCCGCGATCCGGATCGGGTGCGGGGCTACCGGGGCGGCTACCTGCCCGAGCTGCGCCGCGAGATCGAGACCGCGCTGCGCCGCGGAGAGGTCGACGCGGTGGTGGCGACCAACGCCCTGGAGCTGGGGATCGACGTCGGAGAGCTGGACGCGGTGGTGCTGGCCGGCTACCCGGGCACGATCGCCGCCTTCCACCAGCGCTCGGGACGGGCCGGGCGCAGGCGCGACCCCTCGCTGTCGGTGCTGGTCGCCGGCTCCGCTCCGCTCGACCAGTTCCTGACCCGCGAGCCGGCCTACCTGTTCGAGTCCTCGCCCGAGATGGCGCTGGTGCAGCCGGACAACGTCGAGATCCTGCTCGCGCACCTGGTCTGTGCCGCCTTCGAGCTGCCGTTCCGGGAGGGCGACCGCTACGGGTCGCTGCCCGCGCCAGACACCGCGGCGGCGCTGGACTGCCTGGTCGAGCAGCGAGAGCTGGTCCGCGCCGGCGATCGGACCAGCTACCTGGGATCGGAGTATCCGGCGGCCGGGTTCGGCCTGCGCGACGTGGAGGGCAGGCGCGTGGTGGCGATCGATGTCGCCTCCGGAGAGCCGCTGGCCGAGGTCGACCTGCGCTCGGCGCGGCGCGAGCTGCACCCCGAGGCGATCTACCAGCACGAGGGACGCACCTTTCGGGTGGAGAGCCTCGACCTCGAGGCCGAGGAGGCTTGCGTGCGCGAGGTCGAGCCGGTGCACTACACGATTCCGATCTTGGCGGCGCGGGTGACGATCGAGGAGGAGCGGGCGCGGCGCGAGCTGCCCTCGGCCTCGGTGGGATCGGGCGATCTGCGCGTGGTCGAGGAGCCGACCGCTTTCAAGAAGGTCCGCTTCGGCTCGCACGAGAACCTGGGCTACGGCGTGATCTCGCTGCCGCCCCACGAGATCGACACCGAGGGCCTCTGGATCGAGATCGAGAATCCGCCCGCGCTTCTGTCGGGCGAGGGCGGCAGGTATCTCCCCGCAGGGCTGGAGGCGCTGGGCCGCGCGGTGCACCACGTGGCCGCGATGCGCCTGATGTGCGATCCGCGCGACCTGGCGACCGCGGTCCAGACGTCTCCTGCCGCGCTGTTTCTCTACGACGGTCACGCCGGCGGCGTCGGTCTCAGCGAGCGCGCCTTCGCCGAGCTGGAGTCGATCCTGGACGACGCGCTGCGGCTGATCCGCGGCTGCCCGTGCCAATCGGGCTGCCCGGCGTGCGTGGGCCCTTCCAGCCGGGAGGGCCCGCCGCTCAAGGAGATGGCCGCCGTGCTCGCGGCCATGCTGGCGTCCGAGGAGGAAGCCCCGTGAGCAAGCTGCGTTCCAGGCTGGAGCGGCGCGGGAGCCGCAAGCGCGAGCGACGGGCTCCGCCTCGCGGCGAACAGAAGGCGCCGCGGCCGGATTCGTCCGAGCGCCCCAGCCCCGAGCTGCTCGACGAGCTGCGCCGCCGCATGGATCGTATCTCGAGACGCCATGCGCCCGGGCGCCCGAGCCGGGCCGCCGCGCCGGCTCCCTTTTCTCCCGACTCCGAGCTGCCCGGCCGGGACGTGCTGGGCTCGCGCGGCTCGCTGCGCGTCGACGTGCGCCGCTACCCCGCGGATCACCTCTGCGGCGAGGAGCCGCTGGCCGGCTACCTCGAGGCCGGGGGTTCCCTGACCGTGCTGGGCCGCGATCCGCGCATTCGCGACCTCGACCCGCGCAGCGCCCGCTTTTTCGACACCGAAACGACCGGCCTGTGCGGCGGAACCGGCACGCTGCCGTTCCTGGTCGGATTGGGACGCTTCACCGGCGACGGAGATTTCGAGGTCGCGCAGGCGCTGGCGCGCGACCCCTCCGAGGAGCCGGCCCAGCTCGAGTGGCTCGCCGAGCGCCTCGCCGGCGCGGGCTATCTGGTCACCTTCAACGGGCGGGCGTTCGACGTGCCTCTGATCAACACCCGTTTCGTGATCAACGAGCAGCGCAACCCGGCCGCCGGGCTGCCGCACCTCGACCTGCTGCACGTCTCGCGGCGGATCTTCGGCCGCAGGCTGTCGGATCGCAGCTTGCAGAGCATCGAGCGGGCCGTGCTCGGCTTCGAGCGCGAGGGGGACATCCCGGGCGGCGAGATCCCGGGTGTCTACGCCGAGTTCGTACGCGGCGGCCCGGCCGCTCCGATCGCGGCGGTGATGGAGCACAACGCGCTCGACCTGCTGGCGCTGGCCGCGCTGGGCGGCGCGCTGGATCGGATGTACGGCGATCCCGAGGCGGTGCGGCACGCCGCCGATCACCTGGGGCTGGCCACCGCCGCGCTGGCCGCCGGGCTCGACGAGCGGGCCGACGCCCACCTGCGGCGCGCCGGTGACGCCGCCACCGGAGACGACCGCAAGGCGGCGCTGCACCTGGCGGCCCGGGAGGCGGCGCGGAGAAAAGAGCGCGAGCGGGCCCGCGACCTGTGGCTGGAGCTGGTGGAGCGCGATCCCTGGGACGCGGTCGCCCACCTGGCGCTGGCCAAGCACTACGAGCACCGCGAGCACGACTGGGAGAGAGCCGCGCACCACGCGCGCCGCGCCGTCGAGGCCGAGGGGGAAGAGGCGACAGAGCACCGCCTGGCCCGCATCGCGCGCAAGGCCGGCAGGTAGAAGAAGCCGTTCATCGCGCCCGACCTCTTTACCCCCGCGGCGATAAGCTGCAATGATCGCTTCTCGAGACCCGAGCTGGAGGTGGCGATGTTCTCGACGAGACTGCTTGCTACGATCGTGCTGCTGGCCGGCTGCTCGGCGGGCCCGCCGGGCGGCGAGGCGCGTCCCGAGGCGGCCCCAGCCGCGGCGCGCGCCGAGCGGGACGACGATCGTTCACCGCCGGAGGCCGAGGCGGAAACGGACGCCGGGACGAACGAGGGCGAGCCGGGCGCGGACGCCGCAGGCGAGACGGACGCGGGTGGCGCCGCGGCGGTCGCGGCGGCCGACGCGGGCGCCGCGACCGACCCCGCGGCCGAGGCGCGCGTAATCCGCTTTTCGTGGCGGCCGAAACGCGGTCCGGCCGCGGCCTACGAGATGGAAGACCCGGCCGATCGACACCGGCTGGTGCTGACCCCCGGGGTTCGCGAGGAAGGCGCCTACCCGGTCGTGATCGGCTTTCACGGTCAGCCCAAGCGGGGCAAGAACCCGCGCGACTACCCGTTCATGGACCGCGTCCAGCGGATAACCGTCGAGATGGTCGAGGCCGGCGAGGTGCGGCCGCTGGTGCTGGCCCTGCCGGTCTTCCGCTTCGTCGGCGGCAACTGGCCCGGCTTCGATCCGCGCTCGTTCGCCAGCGAGCTGAGCGAGCTGCTCGCCGAGCGCGGGATCGAGGCCGAGGGCTGGTACGCCTTCGGCCACTCGGGGGCGGCCGGCTGCGGCGGCGAGGGGCTGAACCGCGCGCACCGCCTGGATCCCGAGGGCGTGGGCTTCTTCGACACCTGCCTGGGCCGCGGCTGGCGCCGCGAGCTCGAGGAGCTGGGAAGGCGCGAGGTGCCCACGATCAACGTCCACTCGGTGGAGACCGCCGGCTTCAGGCCCAGGCAGCGGCCCGAGTACCAGGCCGACTTCGACTTCGGGCGGGCCTACGGCCCGGCCGGGCTGGACCCGGTCGAGTGCCCGAAGAAGCACCCCGGCCGGAAGCTGCGCGAGCTGGAGCACCGCTGCGCGGCCAGCGAGAGCCAAGCGGTCGAGGGCTTCGTGGTGGACAGCGGAGAGGGCCGCGAGGCGCACCAGGCCGTGGTCGAGCCGGCGCTGAGGTTCTTCCTCGCCGAGATGGTCGGGAAGTGAGAACACCGCCCGCTCGAAGACGACGAAGCGGAGAAGAAGGGTTCCAGCGAGCACTGGAAAAAAGCCGGGCGTTCTCGCGCCCGGGCTCGATCGGACGGCCGACCCGACCTCCCGACCTCCCGTGGACCGATCACCGTGGTAGAGTAGAGCACTGACGCGGTGGCGGTAGGTCAGGCCCAGGCGAGCTCACCTTTCTTGAACTTCTTCTCTTGCGAGAGGCCGACGAGGAGCAGGTTTCGAGCGAGGATGTCCTTGGGACCGAAGGCCCCGACGAGTCTGAATCTTCACAAAAACAAGGCTTGTATGTTAGGTCTTACAAGATCCGGACGAGATCTCCCCTCGCGCACGTCTGCCGACAAAAGACGCAAACGCAAACGTCATGCGGCTTTACGAGGATCGCCAATCTCGATCCCATCTGCAGATCAGGTGGATTTCGCTATCGAACGCGGTAAACTCGGGCTAGGTACCTCGCCCTCGCCCAGCGCGGGCCAGCAGCTGAAAAACGGCGAGCGCCCGACGCTCTCCACCAACCCGTCCTTGACCACGTTGGTCAGCGAGTAGAGCAGCTGCTGCTCGGCCCTGACCTCGCTCTGGCACTCGGAGCAGCGGTAGCGCCCGCCGAAGACGTGACCCTCGTGCTCCCACTTCTCGTTGAGCTGGCGGGCCACCTTGCTGTTGAAGTCGCGGTAGAAGCCGGGGATGTTCTCCAGCTGCTGCTCCTCCTCGACCGAGGTGCTGGAGTGCGGGTGGTTGGGGGTCACTTCGAGGCAGTGGAGCAACACCGGGTTGTCGCGCTGCGCCCTGGCCGCCGCAGAGCCGATGATGTTGATCACGCTGGGCTCGGGGATGATGTCGTTGTCCGGCGACAGCGCCTCGGGCGGGCTCTCGAGCGACAGAAGCGG
>JAWOBP010000033.1:0-4713 GCA_046484285.1 Polyangia bacterium | reverse complement strand
TTACTGATAAGAACGGAGCCGTATCATTCGCTCAATACGGCTTCTATTATTCTCTTCGCGGTTTTCGTGCGTCTTTGTGGCCAAACCGCAAGAAGGCCCGTGCAGGATCTGCACGGGCTGGAGAAAAGGAGAACGCCCGGCCTTCCTCCAGCCCGCGCGGATCCCGCGCGGGGCGAACTCGTGTCCGGCTTGGCCTGTTTCTTCTGTTTTGGGGTGCCGGGCTTCGGCGGGCTTTTCCCGCCCCGTGGATCGAACGATGCGGCCATCCATCCCCGAACGCTCACCCCGACATCGAAAAAACGACGCTACACCGACTCGCGCGATATCGATTTCGCCCTCGCGGCCGAGATGTGATAGTCAAATCTCGGAGGTTGCCATGCGTTGCAAATCCTGTCTTGCGTTGCGTCTCGCCGCGTTGCTTTCCGTCCTGCTCTCCTTGCCGCTCGCCTTTTCGTGCGGCGGCAAGGACGGCTCGGACGAGCGGGGCGACGAGGCGAAAGACGACCAGGAGCCGGCCGCCGCGGCCGAGGCTCGGGGGGCCGAGCCCGAGCCGGCCGAGCCGCAGCCGGTCGAGCCCGAGCCGGTCGAGCCCGGGCCGGCGGACGAAGCGCCGGACGAGCCGGCCGCGGACGCCGGGGCCGACGCCGCTGCTCCACGGCTCTCCCCGGAGGAGATCCAAGGCTCGTTCGAGTGGACGAAGGCTCCGCGCCTGGAAGACATCCCCGAGGGCCGGATCCGCGGCGTGATCGACGGGCGACCGTTCACCGCCGACTGGGTCTGCGTGCAGCCCGGCCTGTACCGCTCGTGGAGAATCAACATCTCCAGGGAAAAGCCGGTGGGCGGGCCGCTGGGGCTGACATACGGGGTCGAGTTCGCCACGATCTACCTCTCCGAGCCGCCCGAGGCGGGCGGCGAGCAGCTGCGCGCGATGGCGCCGGACGAGAAGGGCTTCGTCTTCCTGGTGGACGGCGAGCCCGGCGAGAAGGGGAAGAAGGCCGCGGGCGAGAAGTGGCACTCGAGCTGCGCCTGGGCGGTGGAGATCACCTCCTTTGAGGTGAAGGACTGGGACCCCGAAGGCCAGATGGGGCAGCTGGCGGGCGAGGCCTCCGGACGCCTGGCGCTGTGCTGCGAGGCCGAGGGCGGCGTGGAGAGATCGTGGCTCGCCGGGGAGTTCGAGCACGCGCCGGTGCGCTACATGGGCGTGCCGTGGTGGGCGCCCGAGGACCAGCAGAAGAAGTTCCTGGGCAAGGGCCGCGTGCGCTGACTCCGGCTCAGATGCAGATCGAGACGCCCTGTCCGGTGTCCGTGCACTCCTGGCTCGGCGGGCACTGGTCGGAGCTCGTGCAGATCATGATGCACCAGTAGTTGGAGACGCCGTCCGACAGGGCGCACTCGCCCTGGGCCGAGTACTGGGTCCAGGGGCAGGTCGAGCCCGGACCGTCGCACTGGGCCGCGCAGAAGTAGCCGTCGAAACCCTGCATGCCGATGCAGTCCGAGCCGTCGTCGCAGGCGCCGCCGCTGCTGTCGTCGCAGGAGCAGGGCCAGCCGCTGTTGATCGGGCAGTCGCCGTCCGAGTCCGAATCCGAATCACCGTCCGAGTCCGAGTCCCCGTCCGAGTCCCCGTCGGCATCGGCGTCCGCGTCGGTGTCCACGTCCGCGTCGGAATCGGCGTCCGCGTCGCTGTCCGAGTCCGAGTCGGCGTCGGCTCCGGCGTCGTCCGCCGGCCACCCGCCCGTCTCGTCGACGTGCCTGCACGCCGCGGAGCAGATCGCGGCGCAGACCACGGCCGTGAAAAAAATCCTGCCGTTCACCTTCGTCACCTCGACGGGTATTGTAGCACCAGTCCCGGGACGGAACACAAGTCCGCAGGAAAGCTCGGCTGGATGTCGCGGAAAGGAAAGCCGCCGTCAGGCGGCGCGGGGAAAGGCGCGGGTCAGATGCAGAACGAGACGCCCTGGCCGCTGTCCACGCACTCCTGGTCGGGCGGGCACTGGTCGCCGCTGGAGCAGACCAGGATGCACCAGAAGCTTGTCTGGGCCTGGTCCGCAAGGAGACACTGACCCTGGGCCGCGAAGTCGGTGGCCGGGCAGCTGCCGCCCTCGCCCTCGCAGGAGGCGGCGCAGATGTAGCCGTAGGACTCGAAACCCGACATGCCGATGCAGTCCGAGCCGTCGTCGCAGGCGCCGCCGCTGCTGTCGTCGCAGGAGCAGGGCCAGCCGCTGTTCATCGCGCAGTCTGCATCGCCGTCGGTGTCGCTGTCCGAGTCGCTGTCCGAGTCACTGTCGCTGTCTGTGTCGCTGTCCGTGTCGCTGTCGGAATCCGCGTCGCTGCTACCATCGTCGTTGTCGTCGTCGTCGTCGCTGGTGCAAGCGAACGCGCCGATGTTGAGCGCCAGACCCATGGCAAGCATCAAAAACCAAAACTTCTTCATGACTTTTCCTCCATCGATTTCGCTGCGCTTGGCAGCCTGGTTAACCGGGGAGCAACCTCTCGTCCCCGAGCGTTGCGACCTCTCACCTTCGGTCAGGCCGAGACGGCCTGCTACCTAGTACGGTGGGCCTTATAACTTTATTCAAAGTCGATTGCCAGAAAAAAATAATTCACCTTCAATCGAAATCCGTCGTCCAGGCTCAATGCTACGATCTATTCGTCGCGCCCGCCACTGTTTTCTCGCAGCTTCTCCCGCAGGTATCCCCGGCGCACGCGTCCCAGGCTGGCCGAGAGGTTGTCCCTGATCCGCGGGTGCTCCCGGGCCAGCTCGTCGATCAGCCGCCCCACTCTCTGGCGCCTGCCTCCCTCGGCGTGGGGGCAGGGCGGCTCGGCCGGCTCGATGCCGAACTTGCGCGCGTAGAGCTTCACGTCTCGCTCCGGTACCAGGCACAGCGGGCGCACGATCACCAGATCGTGATCGTCCAGCTCCATCCGCGCCGGCATCGTGGAGATCTCGGCCTTGTAGAGCATATTCATCAACAGAGTCTGGATCACGTCGTCCTGGTGGTGGCCGTAGGCGATCTTGTTGCAGCTCGACTCGAGCGCGAACCGGATCAGCTCCCTGCGCCGCTGCATGGCGCAGAAAAAACAGCTCGGGTCGCCCCCGCCCTCCATCCTGCCGATCACCGGCACGTCCCGCCGCGCCAGCGGCACGCCGAGATCGCGAAAGAACCGCTCCAGGCCGCGGTGCGCCTCCGCGTCGAAGGGAGCCAGGTCGGTCACCACCCGGCAGCCCAGCAGCTCGATCTCGACCGGCAGGCTGGCGCGCTTCTCGCTCAGCACGCGGGCCAGCACGCTGGAGTCCACCCCTCCCGAGACCGCGATCAGGATCCGGTCTCCCTGCTCGGCCATCCGGTGGCGCCCCAGCGCGACCCCGACCCGCCGGTGAACCCTGCGCTCGACTTTCATCGCCCCTCCTCTCCCGCTGCGTCGATTCGCCAGTGACACAGACGCGCATTTCGCCTATCGATCACGCGATGACACCTTACGATACATACCTCCGCGCCGAGCGCCGGATCAACGAGGGATTGATCCGGCTCGGTCTCTCGCTGGCCCGCCCCGAGGGCTACGTGCGCGACCCGGAAGCGCGGATGGCCGCGATGCGCGACTTCCTGGACGCCTGCGGCAACCCCCAGCGAAACCTGCCCGCGCTGCACGTGGCCGGCACCTCGGGCAAGGGATCGGTCTGCGCGGCGGCCGCCTCGATCCTGCGCGAGTCCGGCCTGTCGGTGGGGCTGCACGTCTCGCCCTACCTGCAATCCGCCACGGAGAAGATCTGGATCGACGGCCTGTTCGTCGACGCGCTCGCGTTCGATGAGCTGGTCGAGTGGGTGCTGCCGGTGGCGCGCCCGCGCCTGCGGCCGGAGACGCCCGCCTCGATCCACGGGATGGCCTCGGTGGCGGTGGCGCTGGAGGCCTTCCGCCGCGCGGAGGTGGACTGCATCGTGTTCGAGGCGGGCTGCGGCGCGCGCTGGGACCTGACCTCGCTGGTCGAGACCGAGGTGGCGGTGATCACCAACGTGGGGCTGGACCACGTGGTCAGCCTCGGGCCGGGCATCGAGCGGATCGCCTGGCACAAGGCGGGCGCGGCCAGGGCCGGCCGCCCGCTCGTCTGCGGCGCCACCTCCGGCCCGGCGGCCGAGGTGATCCGCGACGAGGCGCGCCGGGTCGGCGCCGAGATGGTCGAGGTGCCGCCGCGAGGGGACGCCGGCGATCACAACCGCCGCCTGGCGGTCCGCGCGGCCGAGGAGCTGGCCGGCCGCCTGGGCAGGCGCCTCGATCCCGCGGCGCACCGCCTCGATCCCGCCCAAGTATGGAGGGGTTGATCCACTTGCCACAGGAGAAGGAAGCACTGGCAATGACGGTGGATTATATGAGAACTTTGGCGGCGGCATGGATACCTACGGTACGCCACTGCTCAGAACGTTCTCAGTCACTTTAAAAGCTTCTTTCTAAAACAATGGTAATTTTTGATTTAACGAAATTAAAAGATCAACAAAAAAGATAATAGAATAATGAGAACACCTAAAAGAATTATTACACTTTTAGTGATTGCTTCACTTACAATGTTTTACGGCTGTGATCAATTGCTCGATGTTAGTAATCCCAATAGCTTGACTGAGGAAGATGTCACTCAACCAGCTTCTGCAAATGGTTTGAAAAATGGCTTACTGCATTCACTTATGGTAGGAACTGCGTGGACTTGGGCAGCAACCTCAACAA
>JAWOBP010000198.1:0-10627 GCA_046484285.1 Polyangia bacterium | reverse complement strand
GTCCATCCGTCGCAGTATATGCGACCCGGCGCCCCGCGCAACAACGACCCGGCCCCACCCGGTCCGCCGGTGGCGGCACCAACCTGCACGACGGCCTGGTGCGCGCCTACGAGCTGGCCCAGGAGAACTACGGCGCGGACCGGATCGACCGCGTCGTCCTGATGTCGGACGGCGGGGCCGACATCGGAATCACCGACGAGGAGCTGATCGCCCAGCACGCCGAGGACTCCGAGGACGAGGGCATCTACATGATGGGCGTCGGCGTGGGCGAGCTCGGAGGAACCTACGCTTACAACGAGCAGCTGATGGACGCGGTCACCGACGCGGGCAAGGGCGCCTACATCTTCATCGACACCCAGCAGGAGGTCGAGAAGATGTTCGGCGATCGCTTCCTGGAGAACATCGAGGTCGCGGCCCGCGACGTGCAGGTGCAGCTCGACCTGCCGCCCACCTTCGAGATGGTGGAGTTCCACGGCGAGGAGTACTCGGAGAACCCGGACGAGGTCGAGCCCGGGCACCTCGCGCCCAACGACGCGATGATCTACCACCAGGTGCTGGGCTCCTGCGACTCGAGCGTGCTGTCCGACGACGACCCGGTGACCGTGATCGCGCACTGGAAGCGGCCCTTCACCCACGAGCCGGTCGACACCGCGCTGGAGACGACCCGCGGCGAGTTGTGGGGAGGAGACAACTCGCTGCTGCTCAAGGGCGACGCGATCACCGCCTACGCCGACGCGCTGGACGAGCTCGAGGAGCTGTCCGGCCAGCAGGCGCTGGACCTGATCGACGAGACGATCGCACAGGTGGACCAGGCCGCAGAAGCCCTGGCCGGCGATCCCGACCTGGAGGAGATCAGCAACCTCCTGCAGACCTACCGCCAGCAGTTCTAGGCCAGCCGAGTAACAGGGATATTTTCTCAGGGCCTTATCAAGACCTAATATGATGCTATATTGTGTGCGATAGGAGGTTCTGAGATGAGCGGACTGAAGGTTTCCGAGGATATCGTGCCGATGAGCGAGTTCAAGGCCCGGGCCAAGGAGTGGCTCGGCCGCGTCGCGCGGTCCGGCGCGCCGGTGGTGATAACTCAGAACGGCCGGGCCGCCGGGGTGCTCCTGTCGCCGCGGGCGTACGATCTGCTCACCGAGCGCGCGCGGTTCGTGGAGGCGGTGGGGGAGGGGCTGACCGACGCAAATGCCGGGCGGGTGACCCCGCACGAGGAAATCGTAGCCGAGCTGGCCGAGCGGTTCGGCGACACGCCGTCGCGATGAGCTCAAAGAAGAGACCGAAAAGCGACCGGAGACGGCCACCGCAGGCGCCCGCTATCTTCTGGACCGAGCGAGCGCGCCGGGATCTCATTGCGATCGGCGACTACATTTCCCGAGACAGTCCGACCGCTGCGAGCCGCTGGGTGAGCTCGCTGATAACAGCAGTCGAGAACGCCGGCAGAATCGTACCCGAGTTGGGCCAAGAACACCTGCGCGAGATTCTCCGCGGCAACTACCGCATCGTCTATCGCGTCCAGGGTGCGACTCTGCAAGTCCTGACCGTGTTCGAAGGCCATCGCCTGCTGCGCCCGGACGACCTCGAGCCGGACGACTGATCACGCTCGTGTCGCTACGGCGTCTCGCCCCGGCCCGAAAGGCCTCAGTCGGACTCTTCTTTTCCGCCCTTGGACGCCGAGGTCTCGTGCTCGACCTTTTCGACCCAGCTCTCCAGCCTGCGTCCCACGATCTCCTTCGCCCCCAGCCCGACCGCCAGCGCCGGGCCGAGCCCCGGCGAACCGAGGATGACGAGGAACCCCGCCGAAGCGTCGTCGACGGGCCGAAATTGTCCGAGATATCCCCGCGCGGAGGTGAACAGCTCGAACTTGACGTCGGCGGCTCCGGGCATAATATGGCCAGCTGAAGCAAGGAGCCGCCGATGAGCCACAAGGTCAAAATTCCCAACGATCTTTACCAGAACGCCGCCAAGCTGGCCGAGCTGGCCGGGTACGCCTCGGTCGACGAGTTCATCGTCCACATCATCGAGAAGGAGACCGAGAAGATCGGCAGCTCCGAGGACGAGGAAGAGATCAAGAAGCGCCTCAAGGGGCTGGGCTACATCTCCTAGCAAAGAGGGTCCCCTCGCGACTCGCGGGGTCGCGGGAAAACCACTGCTCGATGGCACACATCTTCCACGGCGTCGCGATCGGCTTCGACTGGCTCCAGTCGCTGCTGGTGATGATCCATCCCTGGGTGGGCATGATCGTCATCTCGGCGCTGACCGCGATCCTGGTGCTGTACGTCTACAAGTACACCTCCAACCAGCCCGCGATCACGAGAGCCAAGAACCGGATCAAGGCCAACCTGCTCGCCATGTCGATCTACCGCGATTCGATGCGGGTGATCCTGACCTCGGCCGGCGGCATCATCCTGGTCAACTTCCGCTACCTGTCGCTCAACCTGGTGCCGCTTCTGTGCATGATCCTGCCGGTCGGAATCGTGATGGCCAACCTCGACGGCTGGTACGGCTACCGGCCGCTGCGCGTCGGCGAGCAGCGCCTGGTCGAGGCCGAGGTCGACGAGAAGCTGGTGATGAGCGACGAGCTGGAGCTGATCGCGCCCGAGGGGCTGGAGGTCACCGCTTTGCCGGTGCGGGTCCCCTCGGAGGGCAAGGTCTTCTGGCGCGTCGAGGCCGTCGAGCCGGGCAGCCACGAGCTGCGGGTCGAGGCGGGCGGACGCAGCTTCGCCAAGAGAGTCCGCGTGGACGGAGAGCTCGCCAGACTCTCGCCCCTGCGCCACAGCGGCGGAATAGTGAACGGCTTCCTCTACCCCGGAGAGTCCGTCGCCGGCGGCCAGAGCGGGGTCTCTTCGGTGAGCATCGACTATCCCACCGACGAGATGGCGCTGGCTGGCACGAGTCTCCACTGGGTGTATGTTTACCTGGTGCTGACGCTGGTCTTGGCCTTTGCGCTGCGGGGCATGATCGGGGTCACATTCTGACGCCTTTTTTGCTGAGAGCAGCGCCTCGGGAGCTCGAGCGATGAGCAACGGCAAGATCGACAGAAGGGAGTTCATCAAGAGGCAGCTGGCCGGAATGGCGGCGCTGTCGTTGCCCGGCGCGCTGACCTCCAGCTGCGGCGGACGCAGCGTGCGCGAGACCGAGCGCAAGGTGATCGCGCTGGGGATGGACGGGATGGATCCCAAGATGGTCGAGCGGATGATGGACGCAGGCGAGCTGCCCACCTTCGCCAGGATGGCCCGGCAGGGCTCCTTCGGCGCGCTGGGAACCAGCGACCCGCCCCAGAGCCCGGTCGCATGGGCCAACTTCATCTCCGGGGGAAACCCCGGCCGCCACGGGATCTACGACTTCGTGCACCGCGACCCGGAGACCTACATCCCGTTCCTCTCCACCTCGCAGGCCGAGTCCTCGCCGACCACGATCACGATCGGCGACACGGTCATCCCGCTCTCCTCCGGCTCGACGGAGAACCTCAGGCGCGGCCTCTCCTTCTGGGAGGTGCTCGCCGATCACGAGATTCCGGCGACCGTCTTCCGCATTCCGTCCAACTTCCCTCCCACCGGAGAGAGACAGCGCACTCTGTCCGGGATGGGTACGCCCGACGTGCTGGGCACCTACGGGATGTTCTCCTACTACACGGACAAGCCGTTGACCCTCGACAGCACGCTGGGAGGCGGAGAGATCCACGACGTCCGCCTCGAGCACGACAAGCTGCGCGCCGAGCTGACCGGCCCGGAGAACACCTTCGACAGGAATCTGGCCAAGACCAAGGCCGAGTTCAGCCTCTACCGCGACCCGGTCCACAAGACCGCCAGGATCGACTTGCAGGGTCAGGAGCTCCTGCTCGAGCAGGGCGAGTGGAGTCCCTGGGTGCGAGTCACCTTCGACCTCGTGGTCGGCGTCAGCGTGACCGGGATCTGCCGCTTCTACCTCAAGGAGGCGCACCCCGACTTCAAGCTCTACGTCTCGGCGGTGCACATCGATCCCGCCGACCCGATGATGCCGATCAGCACCCCGGACAGCTACGCCTCGGAGCTGGCGAGCAGGTTCGGCCGCTTCCACACCAAGGGCCTGCCCGCCGACACCAAGGCGCTCGACCAGGGGGTCCTCGACGACCACGAGTTCCTCGCCCAGGACGACAAGTACCTCGAGGAGAACCTGGCGATCTACGATTACGAGCTGAGCCGTTTCGAAAACGGGATGCTGTTCTACTACATCTCCAGCACCGACCAGCGCTCGCACATGTTCTGGCGCCTGACCGATCCCGACCACCCGATGTACGACGCCAAGCAGGCCGCGCGGCTGGGAGCGACGATGCGCGACGTCTACAAGCGCATGGACCGGATGCTGGCCAGCACGCTGGACCAGATCGACGACCGCACCACGGTGATCGCCTTCTCGGACCACGGCTTCGCCCCCTACTACCGCTCGTTCCACCTGAACAGCTGGCTGATGGACCACGGCTACCTGGTCCCCAAGGATCCGAGCCGGCGCTCCAAGGGCGAGCTGAGCGTTTTCGGAGACGTGGACTGGGACAAGTCCAAGGCCTACGCGATGGGGTTCAACGCGCTGTACATCAACACAAAGGGACGCGAGAGCCGCGGCTCGGTGCCGGCCGCCGAGGCCGAGCAGACCGCGCGCAGGATCGCGGCCGAGCTGGAGGAGGCGCGCGACCCGGTCCGCGACACCAACCCTGTCCGGCGGGCCTGCGTGGCGCGGGACTGCTACCGCGGCCAGTGCGCGGCCGAGGCTCCGGACATCATGGTCGGTTACAATCACGGCTACCGCGCCTCCTGGCAGACCGCGCTGGGCAACATCCCGGACCACCTGCTGGACTGGAACGAGAACAAGTGGAGCGGCGATCACTGCCTGGACGCGTCGGTCGTCCCCGGTATGTTCATCTCCAACGTCGAGCTGGAAAAGCGTCCCGGGTTCTCCCTGTACGACATGACCGCGACCGTGCTGGACAGCTTCGGGGTTCCGATTCCCGAGCAGATGGACGGCACCAGCGCCCTGAAGAAGACGTGACACGAGAAATGAGCAGCGAACAGATCAAAGATTTTTCCGACGTGGTGGTGGTCTCGGGCCTGCCGCGCTCCGGCACCTCGATGCTGATGAAGATGCTGGTCGCGGGCGGCTGCCCGATCCTGACCGATGAAATCAGGAGCGCCGACGAGGACAACCCCAAGGGCTACTTCGAGTTCGAGCCGGTCAAGGACCTGGAGAAGAGCGAGGACAAGTCGTGGCTGGAGCGCGCGCGCGGCAAGGCGGTCAAGATCGTCTCGCCGCTGCTCAAGCACCTCCCGAGCGACGGCTACCGTTACCGGGTGCTGTTCATGCGGCGCAACATGAACGAGATCCTCGCCTCGCAAAAGAAGATGCTCCAGCGGCGCGGCGAGCCGACCGACGCCACCGACGACGGGGCGATGTTCGACTTCTTCATCAGGCACCTGAGCAACGTGCAGCAGTTCCTCGAGGTGCACCCCGGCTTCTCGGTCTGCTACTTCCATTTCGGGGAGATGATCGAGAGCCCGCAGGAGCAGGCCGAGCGCCTCGAGGAGTTCCTCGACCTCGGCCTCGACCGGCGGGCGATGGCCGCCGAGGTGGACTCCTCTCTTTACCGCAACCGCGCCTAGGGGTTTTGGATGATGCGACCGTCCACCGCTCACGCCGGGTGCTCTTCACGCTTCGCGCCGGCCTTGCTCTGCCTGGCCGTCCTGCTGCTCTGGAGCGCTCCGGCCTCGGCCTACATCGGCCCGGGCGCCGGCTTCGCCCTGATCTCTTCGGCGTTCGTGTTGGTGATCATCTTCTTCTCGGTGCTGTTCTCGATTCTGTTCTGGCCGGTCCGCGCCCTGCTCAGCTGGATTCGGGGGCGCAAGGCCCGGCGGCGCGCCAGGATCGAGCGGCTGGTGATCCTGGGGCTGGACGGCCTCGATCCCAAGATCGCAACCGAGCTGATGGAGCAAGGCAGGTTGCCGCACTTCTCGAAGCTGGCCGAGCAGGGCTGCTTCAAGCCGCTGGGAACCAGCCTGCCCCCGATCTCGCCGGTGGCCTGGTCGTGCTTCATGACCGGCTGCAACCCGGGCCGGCACAGCATCTACGATTTCCTCGCGCGCGACCCGGCCAACTACCTGCCGGTGCTCTCCTCGACCAAGATCGGGGAGGTCGACCGCTTTTTCAAGATCGGCAAGTTCCGCATTCCGCTGGGCAAGCCCACGATTCGGCTGCTGCGCAAGAGCGTCCCGTTCTGGTCGCTGCTGGGCAAGCAGGGTGTCTCCTCGACGGTGCTGAGGGTTCCGATCACCTTCCCGCCGGAGAAGTTCAACGGGCAGCTCCTGTCCGGGATGTGCGTGCCCGACATCCTCGGCACGCAGGGAACCTACTCGCTGTACACCACCGAGAAGATCGATGACGGCAAGTCGACCGGCGGAATGACGTTCGGCGTCGAGTCCAGGGACGGCGTGGTTCGCGGCAAGCTGGTCGGACCGCCCAATCCGGTCACCGAACAGCACGAGGATCTCGAGATCCCGTTCGAGCTGCGCGTCGGCCCGAAGCGGATCGAGCTTCGCGTCGCGGGCCAGCGGGCCGAGCTGAAGGTCGGCGAGTACTCGCCTTGGATCCGGCTCTCCTTCAAGCCCGGGCTCGGGATCGCGATCCAGGGCATCGCCCGTTTCCTGGTGACCCAGACCGAGCCCGAGACCAAGCTCTACGTCAGCCCGATCAATATCGACCCCGAGAAGCCGGCCCAGCCGATCTCGCATCCTTACGCCTACTCGGTCTACCTGGCCAAGCGCGCCGCCCCCTACGCGACGCTGGGGCTCGCCGAGGACACCTGGGCGCTCAACGAGGGCGCGATCGGCGACCAGGCCTTTCTCGACCAGGCCTACCTCAACCACGACGAGCGAGAGCTGATGTGGTTCGACGCGCTCGACAAGAGACGGCACGGCGTGGTGGCCTGCGTCTTCGACACCTCGGACCGCATCCAGCACACCTTCTGGCGGTATCGCAACCCGGATCATCCGGCGCCGACCGAGGAGAAGATCGCCGCGGGCGAGGATCCGATCGAGCGGATGTACGAACGGATGGACGACCTGCTGGGGCGAACGATGGCCAAGCTGGGACGCGGCGACGAGCTGATCGTGATGTCGGACCACGGCTTCAACGACTTCAGCCGCGGGGTCAACCTCAACACCTGGCTGCGCCAGAACGGCTACCTGACGCTCAAGGAAGGCGCCAGCGGCAAGCGCGAGTGGTTCGCCGACGTGGACTGGGAAAAGACGCGCGCCTACTCGCTGGGCCTGAGCTGCATCTTTCTCAACATGGCCGGCCGCGAGTCGCGGGGAATCGTGCAGCCCGGCGAGGAGGCCCTCGCGCTGAAAAAAGAGATCATCGACAAGCTCCAGGGGATCACCGATCCCGAGCGCCCGGACAGGCCGGCCGTGCTGCACGTCTGGGATCGGCTCGACGTCTACGACGGTCCCTACGTGAGGAACGCGCCCGACATCACGATCGGCTTCAACGCCGGCTGGAGGACCTCCTGGGACTCGGCGACCGGCAAGCTCTCCGAAGAGGTTTTCGAGGACAACGTCAAGGCCTGGAGCGGCGACCACTGCCTCGACCCGTCGGTGGTGCCCGGAGTGCTGTTCACCTCCTTCGAGCACTCCAGCGAGAAGCCGCGCATCATCGACATCGCGCCGACCGCCATCTCGCTGCTGGGCGGCGAGGCGCCGGCCTACATGGAGGGCGAGCCGCTCGCGGAGATGAAGATTCGAAAGAATTGATGAGGCTCTGGCCGCGTGGTAGACAAGCGGTGTCTACGTCGACAGAGACGCAAACCGGAGGTGAGCGGTGAAAAAGCTGACGACCCTGCTGGCGATCGCAATCGGCCTCTTGCTGACCGGTTGCCCGTCCGACGACAAGCCCGAGTCCACCGCGGACCAGAGCGCCGAGGCGACCGACGCGGGAGCCGAGGGCGAAAACCTGCCCGAAGACGTCAAGAAGAAGCTCAAATCACTGGGATATATCCAGTAGATAGGGGCTCGTGCAAGAATAGCTTCGGCATTCGGTCGCCGATCCATCCCGGGCTGCAAGATTGCACCGCCGGCGACCGACAACACCCGCCGGCTCCACCGTGTCGACCGCCCGCGCACCCGTGACGCCCCGATCGGTGCTCAAAACTGTCTTCGGCTTCGAGCCGCTGGGATCACAGCTCGCTGTGATCAGCTCAGCTCCGAGCCGGTGAAGTGGCACTTGCTCAGATGGCCGGGCGTGATACTGCGCATCTCCGGTACCAGCAAGCGACACTGCATCTCGGCGTGAGGGCAGCGCGGGTGAAAGTGGCATCCCTTCGGCGGCTCGAGCGGCGAGGGCGGGTCGCCCGGCAAGACCCGAATCTCTCGGCGGCGATCCGGATCGACCGGCAGCGCCGAGGTCAACAACGCCCGCGTGTAAGGGTGCTGCGGGCGTTCGAACAGATCCTCGGTTTCGGCGACCTCTACCACTCTGCCCAGGTACATCACGGCAACCCTGTCGCACAGCTCGCGAACCGCGGCCAGGTCGTGCGTGATCAGCAGCAACGCCACGGCCAACTCGCGACGCAGGTTGCCGAGCAGCTCGAGCAGTCGCGCGCGGCTGCCGGGATCGAGCGACGAAACCGGCTCGTCCAGGACGATGAAACGCGGCTCCACCGCCAGCGCGCGAGCCAGGGCGATCCGCTGCCGCTCCCCGCCGGAAAAGACCCGCGGCAACCGGTCCAGCGCCTTCAACGGCAAACCCACCATCTCGAGCAGCGCGGCGGTGTGCGCTTGCAGCCTGCGCGCCGAAACGCTGCGATGGGCTCCAATGGCCTCGGCCAGAGTCTCGCGCACGGTAAAGCCCGGATCGAGGCTCGAGGCCGGGTCCTGGAAGACGATCTGCATCTCGCGCCGCCTGCGGCGCAGGCGACGGCCGCGCAGGAAGGTGATATCCTCTCCGCCGAACAGGATCTGTCCGTCGGTGGGATCCTCGAGCCTGATCATCAATCGGCCCAGCGTGCTCTTGCCGCAGCCGGACTCGCCGACCAGGCCCACGGTTTCCCCGGATCCCACCTCGAACGAGACGCGATCGACGGCGCGCACGAAGCTCTGTTTGCCGCTTTGGGCGCGCAGGCCGGAACGCGCGGGAAACAGCTTGCTCACTTCCCGCACCTCAGCCAGGGGTGCCTCGTCGCGCGTATGGTCAGCCATCGATCGACTCGCTGCCGGCCGCGAAGCAGCGCACCCTGTGCCCCGCCTCCACCACGAACCAGCCGGGATCCTGCTTTCGGCAACGCGGCTCCGCCTCGGGACAGGAACCCGCCAGCGCGCATCCTTCCTCGAGCTGGCTCGCCGGCGGGCTCGAGGCCAGCGCCGCCAACCCGCCCCTCTTGGCCGGAAGGCGCTCGGTCGGATGCAGGCGCAAAATGGCGCGCGTGTACGGGTGTGCCGGTTGCTTCAGCAGCGCGTCCACGGGTCCCCGCTCGACGATCCGCCCGCCGTGCAGGATCTCGACATCGTCGGCCAGCGCGTTGATCACCCCGAGATCGTGCGTGATCAGCAAAACGGACATGCGCAGGTCGCGGATCAGGCGCGCCAGCAGGTCAACGATTTGCGCCTGGATGGTGGCGTCCAACGCGCTGGTCGGCTCGTCGGCGAGCAGCAGCTCCGGACGACAGGCCAGCGCCATCGCGATCACGACCCGCTGGCGAACCCCTCCGGAGAGCTGGTGCGGATAGTGGCGGTAGCGGCGACGCGGGTCCGGAATTCCGACCATCTCCATCAGCGCCAGCGTCTGCTGGTGTGAAATCTTCTTGTCGAGGCCCTTGTGCACGCGCAGCGGTTCGGCGATCTGCTTGCCGATCTGCATCAATGGATTGAGCGAGGTGGTGGGCTCCTGAAAGACCATCCCGACCCTCTCTCCCCTCAGGCGACGCAGCCTTTCCTCGTCTAGCCGCAACAGGTCGGTATCGAACAGCCGGACGCTACCCCGCAGCACGCGCGTTCCAGATGGCAGCAGACCCAGCACCGCCAGCGCGGTCAGCGTCTTTCCCGACCCGGACTCGCCGAGCAAAGCCGTCGTGGAGCCGCGCTTCACGTCGAGGCTGAGACCGTCCGGCACGACCACCCGCCGATCCGCCTCCCCGGCCTCGACGGCCAGATCGCGAATCGAGAGGATCGGCTTGGGGGCCTCCATGCGAAAAACCTAGCACCAAACGCGGCGGTGGGACAGCGGGCTACCTGGGGAGCACTCCGCGCTGTAGGGTTTTCTGAGAGGCGCCGAGGCGCACCGGCGGGCAGCCCCGGGCGTCTTCGGGACAGGGCCGAGGCGGATCGGCGCTTTCGAGGGGTCGCGCGGCGGGTGGCGTCTCGATGGGCGCGCAGACCGGTGTTGCCGGTCGTAGTGCCGAGTCAACCTTTCCCGTTCGGGTGTCATCGATAAAGCGGCCGTCACGGTCAAGGGAGAAATGCTCCCTCGCCGTTCGTGATAGCCGATGTCGCTCTACATTCACCCGATGACGCTCTCCTTGTTGCTCTTCGCGGTTCTCCGGTTCGCCGTGCGGGCCGTCTCCTCAGTCATCGATACGTGCTCTTCGTCGGGCCTTGGCGCCCGG
>JAWOBP010000223.1:0-10721 GCA_046484285.1 Polyangia bacterium | reverse complement strand
CTACAAGAAATCCTCCTCGCGCCCGCCGAATTTCTGCTATTCTCGACATCGAAATGGCGACTCGAGGCGGTGAGAAGTCGCGGTTCAGTCGCGAACACGACGGCCGCGACGACGAAAAGTGGAAAGTCGAACGGTCGAAGGCGTGTGGGACAGCGAAGCAAAGAGGGCCTTTGTTTGTCCTACACTTAGAGTGACCCATGTTTCGGCCTTTCAAGACCTCGTCTGCATTCATTTGCATGCTGTGCTCCAGGCGACCTCCTAGACCCAGGGAGGGGACGTTGTCCGGGGAGGCCGTTCCTCACCAAGGAGACAATCATGTCGAGGAACCACCCAACCCAGGAGGCGTGGAGTAGCCGCGCCAACAAGATTCTGATCACCGGCTCGGAGGGGCTCGTCGGGACGGCGCTGCGCGCTGCGCTCGAAGCCCGGGGCGAGGAGGTCGTCGGCCTTGACCTTGTCGGCCCAGGCGACGAACGGGGCGACGTGCGGATCGTGGACAACGTTCGTGCCGCAATCGCAGGATGCCGAGGCGTTGTCCATCTCGCCGCGGTCTCGCGAGTCATTTTGGGGGAGCGAAACCCCCGGGAGTGCGAGATCACGAACATCGGCGGTCTGCGCAACGTCGTGGAGGCCGCCCAGGCGCGAAGGCGGCGTCCCTGGTTGCTGTTTGCGAGCAGCCGAGAGGTGTACGGACAGCCCGAGGCGCTCCCCGTCTCCGAGGACGCCCCGCTGCGCCCGTGCAACGTCTACGGCCGGACCAAGGTCGAGGGAGAGCGGATTGTCGGCGCTGCCCGAGACGAGGGGCTTCGTGCCGCTGTGGCCCGGCTCTCCAACGTCTACGGCACGACGCGAGACCACGAGGATCGAGTCGTCCCGGCGTTTGCCAGAGCTGCGGTACTCGGGGAACAGCTCCGGGTGGACGGCACGGATCACACCTTCGACTTCACCCACATCGACGACACGACGCGCGGTCTCGTCGCTTTCATCGACCTTCTCGATGATCGACGCGTTGCGCCCCCGCCTGTCCACTTGCTCACCGGGCGGCCGACGACCCTCGGAGAGCTGGCGACGATGGCGATCGAGCTGGCTGGTGGACGCTCCACGATCTGCGAGGCGCCGCCGCGTTCCTACGACGTCTCCACCTTCTACGGCGACCCGGCGCGGGCGCGAGAACTGCTCCACTGGCGGTCGGAGGTGTCGATCCGCGAGGGCCTCGGGCGACTCATCGGGGAGTTCCGTCGGGAGCTTCTCGTTGAGGCGAGAAGGGAGGTGGCGCGATGAGGATTCTCAAGGTCATCCACGGCTACCCCCCACACTACAACGCCGGGTCCGAGGTCTACAGCCAGACGCTTTGCCACGGCCTCGCCGATCGGCACGAGGTGCGCGTCTTCACTCGCGAGGAGGACTCGTTCGCGCCGGACTTCCGGCTGCGGACGGAATCCGATGCGGATGACGAACGCGTCCTCCTTCACGTCGTCAACAACCCCCGCCTCAAGGATCGTTACAGGGTCGAGGACATCGACCAGCGGTTCGCCGAGGTACTCGATCGCGTGCGGCCCGACGTCGTCCATGTCGGCCACCTGAACCACCTCTCGACCTCTCTCGTCGTCGAAGCGGCGCGACGAGAGGTTCCTGTTGTTTTCACTCTTCATGACTACTGGGTGATGTGTCCGCGCGGCCAGTTCATGCAGTTCTTCCCGGAGAATCCGGACGATCTCTGGGTCGCTTGCGATGGGCAGGAAGATCGCCAGTGTGCCGAGAGGTGCTATGCCCGTTACTTCGGCGGTGACCCGAACGCGCGTTCGGCCGACATCGCGTACTGGACCGACTGGGTGGACCGCCGCATGCGTCACCTGCGTGAGGTGACGGAGCGGGTGGACCTGTTCGTCGCTCCGGCCCGCTACCTCCTCGACCGCTACCGCGACTACTTCGGTCTCCCGGCGTCCAAGCTGTCCTACCTCGACTACGGGTTCGACCTCGGGCGACTCTCGGGAAGGCGTCGCACGTCCGGGGAACCGTTCACCTTCGGCTACATCGGGACGCACATCCCGGCCAAGGGAATCCATCACCTGATCGACGCCTTCGGCAGGCTGCACGGCGGTCCACTGCTTCGCATCTGGGGGCGGCCCCGCGGTCAGGACACCGAAGCGCTCAAGGCGATGGCCGGAGCCCTGCCGGGAGACGCGGCGAAACGCGTGGAGTGGCTGCCCGAGTACCGGAACCAGGACATCGTGCCCGAGGTGTTCGACCGCGTCGACGCTATCGTCGTCCCGTCGATCTGGGCCGAGAACTCGCCCCTCGTCATCCACGAGGCGCAGCAGGCGAGGGTCTCCGTCATCACCGCCGACACCGGCGGGATGGCCGAGTACGTCCGGCACGAGGAAAACGGCCTCCTGTTCGAGCACAGGTCTCCCCCGGCGCTCGCGGTCCAGATGCAGCGCCTCGTCGACGACCCGGCCCTGGCCGTTCGCCTGGGCGCACGGGGCTACATCTACAGCGAGTCGGGTGACGTGCCGTCGGTGGATGCACACGTCCGCGAGATCGAGGGGATCTACGAGCAGGCGATCCGGCGTCGGAACAGCGCCCGCATCGATCCGCTTCCCGGGCCGTGGCGCATCACCTTCGACACCAACCCCGATACCTGCAACCGGCACTGCATCATGTGCGAGGAGCATTCCCATCACAGTCCCCTTCAACGGGCGCGCAGGGAGAAGGGGAAAGCGCTGCGCGAGATGCCCATCGACCTCATCCGGCGCGTGGTGGCCGAGTCCGTGCCCCATGGGTTGAAGGAGATCATCCCCTCGACGATGGGGGAGCCGCTACTGTACGAGCGCTTCTCCGAGATCCTCGGCGTGTGCATCGAGCACGGCGTCCGCCTCAACCTCACCACCAACGGGTCCTTCCCCGGGTTGGGCGCCCGGGAGTGGGCCGAGCGGATCGTTCCCGTCGCCTCCGACGTGAAGATCTCCTGGAACGGCGCCACAAGGGCGACCCAGGAGGCGATCATGCGCGGGTCGAGGTGGGAAGAGTCCCTGGAGAACGTCCGGACGTTCATCGAGGTTCGCAACGCGCACGCGGCCGAGGGCGGCAACCGCTGCCGAGTGACCTTCCAGCTCACATTCCTGGAGGCGAACGTGGCGGAACTTGCCGACATCGTGCGCCTCGCTGTCGAGCTGGGGGTGGATCGCGTCAAGGGACACCACGTCTGGACCCACTTCGAGGCCATCGAGGCACAGTCCATGCGGAGGAACCCCGACGCGATCGGCCGCTGGAATGCGGCGGTGAGGGCTGCGCGGGAGGCCGCGACCGAGAAGCCGCTTCCGAACGGAGAGCGCATCATGCTCGACAACTTCTTTCCCCTTTACGAGGGCGCGACCGAGGACCTGTCACCGGGCGGCCCGTGCCCGTTCCTCGGCCGGGAGGCTTGGGTCAGCGCGGAGGGGCGCTTCGATCCATGTTGCGCGCCCGATGCTCAGCGCAGGACCCTGGGCGAGTTCGGAAACCTGCACGAGACAGGGCTGATGGAGATATGGCGCGGCGACGCCTATCGGGAACTGGTGGCGACCTACAGGAACCGCGCGCTCTGCCTCGGCTGCAACATGCGCAAGCCCGTGGAGGTGCAGCCATGACGTGGAGAGAGACCAGACTTGCGCGGGAAGGTACGCACCACCTGCGCAGCGAAACGCCGTTGTACGAGGAGCGATTCGATGAGGTCCTCGCGTTCCACGAGCCCGGCCTCGCCCCAGTCCAGAGAGGAGGCCGGGGGTGGCACATCCGCACCGACGGCTCGCCCGCCTACAATCGGCGATTCGAGCGAACCTTCGGCTACTACGAGGGACGCGCTGCGGTCGTCGAGAGCGACGGGTGGCACCACATCCTTCCGGACGGGACCGACCTGTACGACGCCCGCTTCGACTGGTGCGGCAACTTCCAGGGAGGACGCTGCACAGTCCGAGAACCGGACGGTGGATACCTTCACGTCGACCACGATGGCGTTCCGGCCTACGAGGCCCGGTGGCGCTACGCGGGCGACTATCGCGACCGGATCGCGGTCGTCCAGAGCCACGACGGGCGCTCCACCCACATCGACCTCGGGGGTACGCAGATCCACGGGCGGTGGTTCCTCGACCTGGACGTGTTCCACAAGGGCTTCGCCCGCGCCCGGGACGACGACGGCTGGATGCACGTCGATCGCAGGGGTCTCCCCATCTACACTCGCCGCTTCGCCGGGGTGGAGCCGTTCTACAACGGGCAGGCCCGCGTGGAGAGGTTCGACGGCGGGCTGGAGGTCATCGACGAGGACGGACGGCGGATCGTGGAGCTGCGGCCCGCTCTGCGGAGCGAGTTCGCTTCCCTGTCCGGGGACCTCGTGGGGTTCTGGCGAACGGACGCCATTGCCGCGGCCGTCGAGCTGGGCGTCTTCGATGTGCTGCCGGGACCGGAAGAGCCGCTTCTGCGAGCCTGCGGGATCGACTCCGAGCGAGGGAGACGCCTGCTGCGATCCCTCGCCGAGCTTCGGCTCGTAGCGTTCGAGGATGGCATCTGGACCGCAACGGAACGAGGGGAGTACCTGCGAGCTGATCACCCTTTGACCCTCCGGGATGCTGCTCTTGAGTACGCAGGGCGCTTCCGCGAGTTGTGGTCGAACCTCCCCCGCGCCCTCCGCGAGGGCTCCGACTGGAAGGCCAGGAATGTCTTCGAGGACGTGGCCGCAGAGCCCATGCGGATCGAGGGGCACCACCGGATGCTGGCCAGCTATGCCCTCCACGACTATGGCGAGGTCCCGGCCGCTCTGTCTCTCCGCGGTGATGAGCGGATCATCGACGCGGGCGGCGGCCTCGGCGCACTCGCCGGGCTGCTCCTGGAGCGATACCCGGACTTGGAGGTGGTCGTGCTCGATCGCCCCGAAGTGATCGAGCGGGCCGCGTCGGCCGAACTAGGCTCGCGAGCGGAGCTGCGAACTGCCGACATCACGGCGCCGTGGGACGTCGAGGGAGACGCGGTCATCCTGGCCCGGGTCCTCCACGACTGGGACGATGCAATCGCGCTCACCATCCTGCGTCACGCGCGGTGCGCTCTGCGCCCGGGTGGCAGGTTGTTTGTCGTCGAGATGTTGCTTTCGGATGTCGGATCGGCGGGTGGACTGTGCGACCTCCACCTGCTCATGGCTACCGGCGGCAAGGAGCGGACGGTCGAGCAGTACTCGGTCCTCCTGGACGAGGCTGGCTTCGATCTCGTCGAGGTTCGTCGCCTCGCCGCACTCCCGTCGATCATCGTGGGGGTGCCGCGATGACGAACATCGACTGGAGGATTCCGCCGTCGACCCTGAGCTGGCTCGACGAGGTCCCGACGGACGCGCCGGTCGCGGTGCTCCTGCGCCACTCGGTTCGGGGACCGCTCCCCCCAGGGGAGGCGGGCAACGCCGTCCCTATCACCGGCATCGGGGAGTCGCTCGCAAGTCAGCTCGGGCAGATCATGGGGAACCGGCTGTGCTCGCTCCACGCGAACCCGGTCCTGCGCTGTGTCCAGACCGCCGAGGCCATTCGGCATGGCGCGGGAGCCGATCTCAGGGTCGGTCGCGACCGATACCTCGGAGATCCCGGCATCTACGTGGTGGACGGCAAGCGCGCGTGGGCCAACTGGCAGAAGCTCGACCACGAGGGCGTCATGGAGCACCTCGTCTCGCAGGACAATGCGTTGCCCGGGATGGCCGATCCCGACCCGGCGGCGAGGTTTCTCGTGCAGCACATGCTCGCCTCGGCCGGGGATCGCCCCGGGCTACACGTCCACGTCACGCACGACTCGATCGTGACCGCCACCGCGGCGCGGCTGCTCGGGGAATCGCTCGGGAAGGACGCATGGCCCTGGTATATGGAGGGTGCTTTTTTCTGGCACGACGGCGGTCGGGTAGCGGTGGCCTACAAGGAACACCATCACCACGTCATGCGGACCGCGCTCTGCTCGCTCGAAGAGCGCGACGTGATCGACTTCGCGCGGCGGGAGGTGGCGGCCACTGTCGGCACGGACTGCGACGCGCGGTTCTTCCTGGGCGGGGGTGCCTTCAAGACCTTGCTCACCGGCCAGCCGCCGCGGGATCTCGACCTCTGGGCGCCTTCCGTCCAGGATCGCGAACGCCTCATAGAAACGCTTCTCAGCCGCGGCGCACGTGAGCTGGGCGAGCTGTCTCTGCAGCTCGGAGATGGCGGAAAGCTCTTTTTCGACCGATGCCACGTATTGATGAGATCATGCCTCGCGCGATCCTTCAAACCTAATCAGCCAACGATCCCGGCACGATCCGCACTTTTTTCGCGATCCCACCGCGATCTCTTCCAACTCATCCACGTGAACGGTTACGTTTGTCCTACACTTAGGGAGAGGGAACGTGAACCGCTTTGGCCGACGGAGCGAAATCGCCGGCACTTTGCCGGCCTTTTTTCCCCTGACCCGGGCGTTCCGGGTCAGAATGGAGGTGGCGCGATGAAGAAGATGATGATGACCATGGTGTGCGCGCTGGCGGCGGTCGTTCTGCTGGTAGGATCGGTGTTCGCCGGTGACGTCGCCGGCGTCCTTCTGAACGAGGAGGACGAGAACGCCAACTACGAGCCCCTCGTCTTCCCGTTCGGCGACGGGATCGACCCGCCCGCCAAGAGCGCCGAGGCCCACGACGCGCTCGCCTGGGGGGAGGCCGAGCCGACGGGCGGCACCAGGGGCACTTGCGGGGGGGCGTGCTACTACCTCACTTCGAACAACGTTCCGTACGCCATCCGCTGCAACGTGCCCGAGCAGTCGGTGATCGGCGGAAACCTTTCCGCCACCGGGTTCGCCTACTACGACGGCGACGATCCCGATTTCGACGACGAGCCCAACCGGATCATCATGTGCAAGCGGGTGCCCTATCAATTTGGAGGCCAAATCGTTTACGAATGGGAGCGCGTCGGATACTGCGACCGGGACGCCCTGGTAGATCTCCGCGTCTACGGCATGGACGCGGCGTCCACCGCGGCGCGCGACGTGATGGGCATCATCCGCTACCAGCTCAACGACGACGGCACCAGCTCGACGCCCATCGTCGGCGAGGACTGCAACTTCGCGACCTTCACTTCGGTATTCGAAGGGGGTGCGTTGAAGATGTACGGCAGGGGCTACCACGACGAGGTGTACGGCAGCCAGTACGATGACTCCTACTTGAACGGCGAAGCGGTCACCGGTCTCGAGGGGGACGACTACATCGTGCTGGACAACGACGAGGGAGGCACCTACGGTTACTCGATCGGGCTCGGCGACGACGGCAGCGATGACATCTACGGGACGCTCACAGCGGACGACATCTACGGCGACGACCCCACGGATTATTGGTATAATGGTGGCGACGACTACATCTCCGGCAGCCGGGGCAACGATCTGCTTCGAGGTTCCTACCTTGATGACGAGATTCTCGGAGGACAGGGCGCTGACCAGATCTGGGGTGGAGATGGAATAGACGATCTCCATGGGGGTGATGAAAACGATGTCATCTACGGAGGCGCGGGAGACGACTTCCTGTGGGGAGACCTTGGGACAGATGCCTGCTCCGGGGGGAACGGTTGGGACTACTGTGACTGCGAAACCGAAGTGTATTGCGAGTACTAGGTTGACTCGGTGACCGTTGGAGCCGGGGCGGAGCTTCGGCCTCGTCCCGGCGTCCTCTGCTCGAGATTGCTCGGAGGCATCATGGGCGAAGAGAAACGTGATGATACCGGTATCTGTCGAGTGCTGCTGATCTCGGCGTTGATCGCGGGGATCCCGCTCGGCTGCAGCAATGACACCCGCCACTCGCCGGATGGCGGTACCGACGGCGACGCGGACACAGACACCGACACGGACACCGACACCGATTCCGACACCGACTCCGACACGGACGAGTGCGGCGGCAACGTGATGAGTGGCGACGCGGTCGTGGCGGACGCGGCCGACATCGCGGCGCTGGCCGGGGTGACGCGGATCACCGGCGATCTTCGCATCGAGAACGCGACGATTCCGAACGTCAACGGGCTCGAGAGCCTGCTCTGCGTGGACGGAGACCTGGTGATCCACGGCGGCGACGGCTGGGATCAGACAGGGTGGCTCGATGGGCTGTCAAACCTGGTGCGTGTCAACGGGCTCATGAGCCTGGAGTTCCTGGGGGCAGCGAGCCACGAGGCGTTCCCGGGGATCGGGTTGTCGTCGTTGAAGGAGGTGATGGGCGGAGTCAGAATAGAAGCCGTGGACACGGCCTCCCTGGCCGGTCTGGAGTCCCTCCAAAAGGTGGGCGGCGATGGGCTGTATATAATGTCGAATGACCCGCTTCAGAACGTGGACGGTCTCTCGGGCCTCGAGTCTCTTGCGAGCAGGCTGCACATCATCGCCAACCCTTTTCTTCAGAACCTGAACGGGTTGTCTAACCTCACCGACTTCAACGGCGAGCTGTGGCTGCAGAACAACAGAAGCCTGACGGACATCTCCGGGCTGTCGGGAATCAAAGCCACGACGGACCTCCTGCTCGAGAGAAACCCTTCGCTGCAAAGCCTTCACGGGCTGGAGTCGATTGAAGCCGTCACGCAGTTCATGCACATCTACAGAATGGATGGTCTGACGAATCTCGAGGGTCTAAACGGCCTTGCAACCGCGGCGACCATTTCGATTTCCCACAACGCCGGTCTCGAAAACCTCCACGGGCTGGAGGGCCTCACCTTGGTAACTTCCTCGGGGTTGTCCGTGCACGGGAACCCGAAGCTTCTCGACATGTCGGGTCTTGACAATCTAGTGACTATTTACGGTGGCTTGGTGGTCGGCGCAAATGACGAGCTCGTTTCGCTCAACGGTCTGCAGAACCTGAAAGAGATCCTATCGGGCGAGCCCTCGATAGGCATTTACGATAACATCCACCTCGAGAGTATCGATGCGTTGTTCGGGCTGGAGGAGGTGAAAAACAGGATTCTGATTAAGAACAACCCCCGCCTCCCCATGTGCGAGGCGCTGGCCTTCATCGACCACATGCACTCGGTGGGCTGGAACAAGCCCTTCGATGTCGACGGAAACGCCCCCAACGCGGCGGACGCCGGCTGCGACGAGCAGGACACCGATCCGGACACCGACCCCGATCCGGACTGCGACACCGACCCCGACCCCGACACCGACACGGACACCCAGTGCGAAGGCGAGGACGACTTCGCGCCCTGCTCCCTGGACACCACCGTCAGCTGCGGCGCCGATCTCTCCTACGACATCTGCGTGGGCGAGCGGTGCATCTCTCCGGCGTCCTGCAACACGGCCGAGTGCAACACGCCCGGCCCCCACGGCGCGCCCGCGCCCGTCTCGCCGTCGAGCTTCACGCGGACCGTGCCGGTAGCCAACGAGCCGATCGTCGAGGACGGCAACACCGGCCTGGTGTGGCAGGGGTGCGTGGCGGGATTGAGCGGCGCCATGTGCGACCTCGGCTCCGCGGCGTCGGCGGGATGGATCGCGGCGGTGCTCTACTGCGACGCCCTGGACTGGGGCGGCTACGACGACTGGCGTCTCCCCGACGTCCACGAGCTTCAGTCGATCATCGACTACGGGAAGGTGGAGCCCGCCATGGACGAGGACGCCTTCCCGGAGGTTTCCACCTCTTCGCTTTGCCACTGGACGTCCACGACGGACGCGGGCGAGGCAGGAGCGGCCCAGGCCATTCATACCGACGCGGGGGGCTGCATCCTTTTCTGGAAGAGCTGGCCAAATCATGTGCGCTGCGTCCGCGGGGATCCTCCTCCTGTCCCGGCGGCGCGCTTCACGCGCGTCGTGTCCACCGGGGACCCGGTTGTGGAGGACGCGGTGACGAACCTGATGTGGCAGGGGTGCGCGTCGGGGCAGACCGGCGAGAACTGCTCCGGGTACTACCCCTACGGCTACGACTGGGAGGACGCGCACGCCTACTGCGAGACCCTGATGTGGGGCGGCGAGGCTGATTGGAGACTGCCGAACGTCAAGGAACTCGTGAGCCTGTGGGATCCGCGCGCGATCTCTGGAGCCGGCGCCGCGATCGACCACTGCGCATTCCCCTACCCTCCGGAAGGGGAGTTCGCGACCTCGACCCCTTACGTCGGCGACGCAATCGACTATTCCCCGCTCGCATGGCGCGTGTTTAACCCTATCGACCTCGGCGAGCAGTCTCACGCCGCCCTCGTCCGCTGCGTGCGGGACATGCCCTAGCGAAGCCGTTACGCCACACTCCAGAGGAAAAGGCGCCAGACACTGCCTGTTTCCAAGAAGGAAAATTCAGATCCCGACCCTGTGCGCATTCCACAACGCGCACAAACGCAGTTTGACTTGTCATAAGACACGTTCCGCGCCTGTCCGCCATAGCCCGAAGGGCGTCGGCGTCCAAGTCGAAGATCTCGCCGAAGCCGTGCGTGGCTCGTCAGACCCCCCCTCAATCAACCACGCTCTCACGAAGAACGCAAGCTCGGGCACTCGTCTCAACCTGTGTAAGTGTCGATATTGATTGATGTCGCTGGATGCTATCTGGCGGCGCGTTGGGCAGGTCGTCGATTCCCGACCGGGTTGCGATGGCGGGCTTGGCCCCCAAAAACGGGATGGCGCTGTTCTCTCGGTTGGTCTGGTTAACTGCGCCCGCTTCGCGGTGCTCGTTGACAGGTCTGTATCTTTCCGGCTTCGCTGACTCGACGTCCGCTCCGCGTCGGAAAGCTACAGCCATGTTGACGGCT
>JAWOBP010000221.1:0-26251 GCA_046484285.1 Polyangia bacterium | reverse complement strand
GCGCCCGCGCAATCCGTCTCGCAGCCCGCGGGTCAAGGTGTTCTGCCGCGACCGGGAGCTGGAGGCGGAGCATCTCGAGATGGAGAAGCTGGCGGCGGGCCTGTACCGCGAGGAGCTCGGAGCGTTTCTCAAAGCAGCGCTGATGGGCAGGCGCACCTCGGCGGACTGGCCGCCGGGGACCTACCCGCCGTCCTCGCTGTGGCCGGTGGGCGCCCCGGCCGCGCCCTGCTGAGGCGAGCCCGAATCGAGACCGAGGCAAGGACGAAGAGAGCAGGCGAGCTGAAAAGCGGACGCCCGGCGCACCGCTGCGTCTTTTCGAGCGATCATTGACGGAAAAGCGGCAGGCGGGGCGGCGCGGCGAGCCGAATCCCGGACGATTCCCGGCCGAAAAGGTCGAACGAAGCCGGCTGTTCCGGTTTGGCTGCCGAGCACGCACTGCGAAAACAGCAAACCGTCGAGAAAGGTCAGAGCCAACTCCAGAATAAACAATGATTTCAATTCGATCCGTATAGCCCCAAAGCAAGTTGAAGCAAGTTGCAAGCAAGTTGCAGAGGTGTCGGCTACTGCGTGCTCCAGATGTTCGTTCCCGAGTCCTCGAGGGTCAGGATGTCGTTCTCGTCGAGGGTCAGCAGATCACCGGTGCCGTACGAGGTCGATGTCTGCCAGACGATCTGCTCTGTGGAGTTGCGAACGACGAAATCGCCGTCGGCTTCGAACCGCACCCTGTTCTGCGGCTCGCTGGCGTCGAAATCGTAGTCGGCCGATTCCTCGGACATCGTGGCCCACAGCGCCAGGCTGTCCTCCTTGCGGTAGAGGACCAAATTGCCGTCGGTCTCCTGGATCACGAGCCGCGCGGTGGCCGTCTCGACACACTCTCCGGGCATCAGCTCCAGCTCGCCGGGAGCGAAGCTGATCTCTGTGATCGGAGCCGTGCAGGTCGGCGAGTCGCCTCCGCCGTGGAGCCCCTCGCAGATCCAGCGGTGCTCGACCGCGCCGTCTTCGACCGCGTCGTCGTTCGGGGCCCCGGCCAGGCAGGTGTTTCGATCCTCTCCGCAAACTCCGTCGACCGGGTCGGGCGCCGTTCCCGTGCCTGTATCTGTGTCAGTGTCAGTGTCCGTATCCGTGTCCGCGTCAGTGTCTGTGTCCGCGTCAGTGTCTGTGTCCGCGTCCGCGTCTGTGTCTGTGTCGGTGTCCGTGTCCGCGTCTGTGTCCGCGTCCGTGTCGGTGTCTGTGTCCGTGTCCGCGTCAGTGTCCGTATCCGCGTCTGTGTCCGCGTCTGTATCCGTGTCCGTGTCGGTGTCTGTGTCCGAATCCGAGTCACCGTCCGTGTCGCCGTCTGTGCCCGCGTCCGCGCCGGAATCGGCGTCCGTGTCCACTCCCGGCTTCGTGTTCGAGCTCAGATCCGTGCAGGCACAGGCCAGGGCGACCGCGATTGCGACGTAGATTTTTTTCATGGAGATTCTCTCCCGTCGTTCAGTTGGATGTGTTCCATATTGTCTCTGTTCCGTCGAAAAGCGAGAGCGTGTCGTCGGCTCCGAGAACGAGCTGATCCCCCGTTCCGTGGGACCAGTCGGACGACCAGACGGTGTGGCCCGTTTCGCTGGCCACGATCAGCTCGCCTTCCTCGGTGAAGACCGCCCAGTCGCGGTCGCCGCTCGCGCCGCCGTCGTAATCCGGCTCCTGCGCCGCCACTGCCCAGAGCGGCTCTCCGCTCTGCTTGTGGTAGAGGACCAGGTTACCGTCGGTGTCCTGGATCACGAGCCGCGCCGAGGCTGTCTCGACGGATTCTCCTGGGCCGAGCAGAAGCTCGCCGGGCGCGAAGGCGATCTCGCCTGGCAGATCGATCGGAGCCGAGCAGATCGAAGAGTCGGCGCCGCCTTCCAGCCCCCTGCAGATCCACCTGTGCTGCTCGGCGGTGTCGGCCACCGCGCCGGTGTCCGCCGTTCCCTGCGCGCAGCTGTCGGTCGTCTGGCCGCAGGCTCCGTCCAGTCCGGCGCCGGAAAGGGCCCGCTCGATGGCCGTGATGTCGCCGCATTGATCGGCCCAGTAGCAGACTCCCGGCAGAGAGACGGCGTGTCCGCCGTCGTCGGGGCACTGCCTGACGATCTGTTGCTGGTAGACGTTCGAGCCGGAGGAAACCTGCCAGGTGTGGTTCTGATCAAGCTTGAAGGGCTGGGGAAAGTGGAAACTCGCCTGGTCGTCGCTCGAGCTGATCGCCGCGGCGAGGTTCGACATGTAGCCGATGAGGGCCCTGCGCACCGCTCGAGGCTGTGAGAGGAACTGGATCGTGGTGCTCAGCCCGGTGCGAACGTTGCCGAAGGCGTAGGTCACGCTGTCGTCTCCGGGAATCTTGAACCAGACCGCGTACTCCTCGTTGCCGGTCAAGAGGGGGGAGAGCAGGTGATCTTCGCGGAACTGCTCGAAGGGCTCCGAGCAGTTCCAGTGGATGGCGTGACAACCGTCCAGCTCCCAGAGCACGTGGGCGATGCCGTGGCTGTTGAGCAGGGGATCCGGGTGTTGGTGCCCGCCGGGGCCGTCGTAGGTGCCGTAGTTGTAGACGCGGGTCTCCTCCAGGACGCACAGCGGGCCGATCGGCATCTCCGGGTGGAAGTGGGCGATCTCGGCCGAGGACACGATCTCGTCGTAAGGCTCCAGCAACTCGTCGTCGCCGAGGCAGCGCACCTTCTCGCCGTCCTTGTCCAGCGCGAAGTAGCCCAGCTGGTCCTGGAGCGCCACGTCGGTGTCGAGCGGGCGCTTGACGAAATCGATCAGCTCCGCCAGCCCCGCGCCGGTGTCGTAGCCCTCCAGCGACTCGGACCCGATCACGACTTTATGTCCGAGCTGCATCTGGGCGTACTGCTGGATGGAGGCCACCAGCGCCTCGAAGCGCGGCAGGTCCTCGCTGTTCGCCACTCGCAGGTTGAGCTGTGGCAGGTAAATCGAACGGGCGCCGGCGTCGATCGCGCGGGTCGCCATGTAGAGGTGCCAGGCCCATCCCTCGTCCTGGGTCAGCACCGGAACGTGGCCGCACTCGTGGCAGACCCCGCAGCGATCGAACGGAGCATCGGATTCGAGCTGCGTGCTGGTTCCCAGCTGCGACGAGAGCGAATCGTCGATGAACTCGTGGTAGGCGGAGACGTTCACTTCGTCGCCCAGGTGCACGTCGGAGACCCATTCCGGAATGCCGAACTCCACGATCGCGCTGCCGGCGCAGGTCGTGCTCAGGCTCTCGAGCCGCGCGTAGGGCGCGTCGTGGGTCTCGGGATCCCAGGGGAAGACCGCGAAGCGCAGGTACCTGCATCCCAGCTCGACGGCGTTTTGGGTCTCTTCGAGCGAGCAGTCGATGCAGTAGCACGAGGCGCGCAGCACGGTCTCCAGGTCTGCGAGCGGGTCGCTTCCCGAGTCGGAGGAGCTGTCGGTATCGGCATCTGTATCGATGTCGAGATCGGTATCAGAGTCGGTGTCCGAGTCAGAGTCGGTGTCGGAATCGGCGTCCGTGTCGACGTCGGATCCCGCATCCTGACCGCCGTCCAGCTCGCCCGCCTGTTGAGTGCTCAAGGCGCACGAAGTCAGGACGAGAGCCATGATGCACATTCGAGTTGGAGTCGCCATGATGAAGAGCAGATTAATCCACTTGGGGCCGTTCGTTCAAACTGTTGTTTCGGGCCGGCCGATTTTGAAGGTAGAGTTATCGTGACAGTGGGCAATTCACAAAGGAGAAGCGAATGCGAGTTGTTTCGATCATCTGTGCGGCGCTGGCGGCGCTCGCCGGCTGTCCGGCCTGCGACGAAGGGGGCGGCGGGAGCGACGGCGATACCGACGCGGACACTGACGCGGACACGGACGCCGATTCTGACACCGATACTGACGCGGACACGGACGCCGACACGGACACCGATACTGACGCGGACACGGACGCGGACACGGACACCGATACTGACGCGGACACGGACGCCGATTCTGATTCCGACTCGGATACGGCAACCTCTGTCTGCGAGCGCTGGAACGCGGATCGGGCCGACATTGGCGAGGGAGCCTGGAGCGGGAACGCGGCGACCTGCGACGCCGGGGACATCTCAGCGGACGGGCGCGCCAACGCTCTGAAGCTGATCAACCTCTACCGCTGGATCGCGGATCTGCCCGCCGTGACCGACGACTCGGCGCGCAACGCCGGAGCCCAGGAGTGCGCGCTGATGATGACCGCCAACGGCCAGCTCAGCCACAACCCGCCGTCGAGCTGGGAATGCTACTCGGCCGACGGCGCCGCTGCCGCCGGTCAGAGCAATATCTCCTCCACGCCCGGGGTGAGCGCTATCGATCTCTACATGGTCGATCCGGGAAACCCCAGCACGATCGGGCACAGGCGCTGGATTCTCTCCAACAGCCTCGGTCCGGTGGGCATCGGCAGCAGCGGCAGCTTCTCGTGCCACTGGGTGCTGGGAGGCAGCGGCAGCGCCGGGGCGTCATACACGGCCTGGCCTTCTCCGGGGGTCTTTCCCTTCGAGGCGATCGGCTCGGTGAGCTGGGACTCGGTGGATTCCACCGGCTGGACGATCCAGAGCGACTCGATCGGTCTCGCAGGCGCGGAGGTGATGGTCACCGCGAACGACACCGAGCTGTCTGTCGATGTGTTCTCGCTTTCGAGCGGATACGGGTCACAGCACGCGATCCGATTCGTTCCGGACGGCTGGACGAGCCAGCCGGGCACCACGTATCACGTGGAGGTAACGGGCGTCTCGCCGGCGATCAGCTACGACGTGCAGATGGTGAGCTGCCAGTAGGCGGTGCGTTTCAGCGTCTCGGGCACGCTGGAATCGAGGGCTCACTGGCGGATGATCGAGACGCGTCCCGTGCCCAAATCGTACCAGGCGCCGACGACCCGGAAACGAGCGCTTTCGACGAGATTCGAGAGGATGGAGCTTCGCTGGAGGGCCTGCTCGCAGACGAGGTGCACGTTTTGCGCGGCCGCGGCGTTCACGCGAGCCGCAGGGTCGCCGTCGCCCGAGCCGCCGGTGGCCAGGACCGCGGGCAGCAGGCGGCGCATCAAGTCGTCGATGCAAGGGCTCTCGGAGTCGGTCGGTGTTTCGGCTGCGGCGACAGCGGCCGTCAGCGCGCCGCAGTCGCTGTGTCCAAGCACGATCAGCAGCGGGCAGGTGGTGTGGGCCGCTGCGTACTCGAAGGAGCCGAGCGCGGCGTCGGTCAGCACGTTGCCCGCGTTGCGGCAGACGAAAAGCTCGCCCAAGGCGGCGTCGAACAGGTGCTCCGGGGGCACGCGGGAGTCGGCGCAGCCCAGCACCGAGGCGAACGGTGACTGGCCGCCGCTCAGCTCGCGTCGTCGCTCGGGCCCGATTCGATTCGGATGCGTCATCTCGCCGGAGACGTAGCGGGCGTTGCCTTCCAGCAGGCGGCGCAGCGCATCGTCCGGGGTGACCTGTTTCTCGTCCGGCATCTCGACCTCCTTCGAATCTGCTCGAATCACATCAATTCGGCCTTTTGTCTAGCGCAAGACACGGAACGACCGAAAACTTTGATCAAGTGTGCCTATGTAGTATATGTGAATACACGGAGGTGCCGCATGAAGCGCTCGATTCTGATTGTCTTCGTGGTCCTCGCGTCGCTGGCAGCGAGCGCGGCTGCTCGCGCGGACACGGACCGCAAGCTGACCTACCGGGCGAGCCAGATCTGGAACAGCGCGGTTCGTTTTCTTCGCGTGGACCAGGGCTTCGAGGTGCTGGAGAAGGACGACACGGCGGGCTATCTGCTGTTCGAGTACGAGGACCGCGGGCGCACCTACAGCGCTTCCATGGAGGTGGTGCCGCTGGTCTACGAGGGGCGCGAGCTGGTGCGCGTGCGGCTGCGCGTCAGCGGAATGCCCAGCTATGTCGAGGTCATGCTCCTGGACAAGTTCCAAAGCAAGCTGAAGGACGAGTACGGCCGGCCGCCTGCGGCGCGGCTCGTCGAGGTCGCGGTCGCCCAGAAGAGCAACGCCCGGAGCAAGAGCGGACATGGCTCGGCGACCGGCGGCGAGCAGGCCGAGAACGAAGGGGATCTCGAGGTGGACGAGCAGGATCTGGAGGGCTCCAGCGAAAAGGACGATTGAGATGAGCGAGCGGACGTTGTGCGTGATCAAGCCCAACGCCGTGCGGGCCAACCGCATCGGCGAGATAGTGCGTCGTTTCGAGCAGGAGGGCCTGCGCCTCGCGGCGCTGCGGATGACCGAGCCGGGCCGGAGCAACATCGAAGCGTTCTACGCCGAGCACTCCGAAAAGCCCTTTTTTGGCAGGCTGGTGGATTTCATGACCTCCGGGCCGGTGGTGGCAATCGTGCTGGAGGGCGAGGACGCTGTCGGCAGGTGTCGCAAGATAATGGGCGCCACCGATCCGTCCCAGGCCGCTCCGGACACCATCCGGGCGCTGTTCGGCGACAACATGACCGAAAACGCGGTGCACGGATCCGATTCGCCCGAGTCGGCGGCCCGCGAGGTGGCGTTCTACTTCAGCGGGTTCGAAATCTTCTGATCCTGCTCGCTCAGGACGGCTCGAAGTCGCGGCGGATTTCCTTTTCCAACATGTCCAATACGTCCATGTAGGTCTCGGCGGCGTTGTAGAGGAAGGTGTGCTTGGCTCGCCAGTAGCCGTTGCGCTCGGGGATCTGAGATTCCTTTTTCTTCTCCACGCGGTAGTCGAGCTTGATCTGCGCGGTGCCCAGACGTAGCAGCTTGTCGAAAAAGGCGGAGATCGGCTCGAAGTCCGGTTTCGCCTCGCCGCTCATGTAGGTGGCCAGCACGAACTCCTCGAGACCCAGCTTTTCCTTCTCGTCGCCCGAGCCCTTGCGGTTCATGCGCGACAGCATCGGTTTTCCGTAGAGCAGGTAGTCGATCGTGCCCTCGTACCACTTCAGCATTCTGGCGCTGCGCATCGGGCCTTCGGAGCCGTCGAAGTGCTCGAGCGCCTCCTTGATCAGCCGGCCCAGTTCGGAGCGCTTGCGGTCGATGGCGCGCAGCACGTCACGGCTGGCCTCGCGCGCCTTTTCGGCCTCGGCGCGGCGCTCGCGTTCCTCGACCAGCTCCCCGGCTCGCTCCTCCAGATCGCAGCCGAGCGCCACTCCGTGCGTGCAGGCCTTGTCGAACGCCTCGCGAGCCTCGTCCTCGCTGCGCATCACGAAGACCCCGCCGTGCAGCGCCGCGCCGTAGACCACGCATGCCATCTGGTTGCCGTGCCGGCAGTCGAGCCCGCAGCGCTCTGCGACGGACAGCGAGCCGAGAAAGTCCTCGTCGACCATCTCCAGCGTTTCGTCCGGGGAGGGCGCCGCCTCGCGAAGCTGCGCCACCGGGCAGTCGGTGAAGGCGTCGGTGAAGCGCAGGTGGCTCTGGTAGTAGAAGTAGAATCCGGCTCCCCCGCCGGCGAGCAGGATTGCGACCAGCGCGATTGCGATCTTGGCTTTCATCGGATCAGCCCCCTTGCAAAGTGGTTGACCCATTTCGAGTAACCCACTGCGAGGGTTTCGTGCAAGGGAGAGTGCGACCGGAACGGGCCGGATCGGGCTACTCGTCCGGCCGCTTTCGATACCTGCTGGCGCCTGGGCGGCGCCGGAGGCGCAGGTACGACAGATAGTCTTGGTGGCTGTTGGTAGCTGAATAAATAGTCAAAAAGTTTCTCTCGACTGGAAATCACCCTTGCCGTGCCGGCGGTAATGAAGTAGAAAGCAACTGATCTCACATGTATGGCTCTCTAGGGGTGGGCATGTTCGTCAAGGGAACGACGTACATCGCGCGAAAGCACGAGATGGTCGCGCGCTGGGGCGAGCAGCGGTGGCGCGAATTCGAGGCCGCTTTGGCGGAGCGATTTTCTTTCTTTGCCGAAGAGGTGGTGATGACCACCCGGATTCCGATAGGGAGTTTTTTGGGCATGCAGGAATTGCTCCTCGAGGAGTTCTTCGACTCGACCGAAGAGCGGGCGTATCGGAAGCTGGGCGAGCTGTCCGCCCACTGGACCTTCACCAGCGGGCCCTATTCTACGACGATCGACGCGCATGACTCGCGGGAGTTCATCGAGAAGACGATGCCCACGCTGTGGCGGGTGTACTACGATTTCGGCTCCCTCGATGGTCGTATCCTCGACGAGCGCTCCTTCGAGTTCTGGTCGACCGGCATTCCGGTACGCCATCGGCACTTCATCACTACGGTTCCTGCCTTCATTTTCGCCGGGTTGGAGATCAGGGGCGCGGTGGATCTGCGCTGCGAGTCCAGGACTCCGGTGGATTCACGGAACTTCTCCTACTTTTGCAGGCACGCGGGCTGGCGCTGAGAGACGGCGCGGATCTCTCTTGTCATGGATTCCGCCAGGTGTCATAAGCGGTGTGTGTCACGTTGCGGTCCAGCTTCCCATCTTCCACCAGACGAGAGGTCAGCGGGAAATGAGCGTCACCGATCCGTCGAAGTCGACTCGGCAGCGCGATGACATTCGAAGAGAGGCCGCGCGAGCCGGCGACGAGCTGACCAGCGAGATCGCTGCCTTGCTGGCGGGCGCGCTTCCGGGAAGGGAGGACCCGGTGCTGCGCGCGCTGGCCGGCGAGGACGTCGCCGAGATCGCGGGCAAGGCCCGCTGGAGCACGCTGGTGATCAACCCGGGCTCCACCACGACCGAGATCGCGGTCTACTCCGGGCTCGTGCTGCTCGCTCGCGAGGCGGTTCGCCGCGATCCGGGAGAGCCGGACGGCGCGCGGTGGAGGGTCGACCGCGTGCTCGACTGGCTGGAGGAGAACGAGCTGAGCCTGGGAGAGATATCCGGGATCGCGGCGATGGGAGGGGCGATGGCGCCGGTGCCCGCCGGGACCTACCGCGTCACTCCGGAGATGCTCCGCGATCTGGCGGAGTCCGATTTTCCCCATCCGGCCAATCTCGCCGCCGAGGTGGCGGCGTCGCTGGGCGAGAAGGCGGGAGAGGACGTGCTGGTAGCGGTGGTCGATCCGGCCTCGGTCGACGAGCGCACCGCGATCGATCGGCTGACCGCTTCCCGCCGCGTGCGCGACGAGGTCGCGGTGGCCCACTACCTGGACCACCGCGCGGTGGCCGAGCTGATCGCGCGAGTCAGAGGCGTCGATCGCGAAAAGATGCAGATCGTGACCTGCCAGCTGGGCGGCGGGATGTCGGCCGTGCTCCACGAGTTGGGGCGCATGACGCGCGTCTCCCCGGCCTTCGGAGGAATGCCGTCGGCCAACCGCTGCGGAGCGCTTCCGCTCTACCGCGTGCTGGAGATGCTGGGCGAGCGCAGCTACTCTCTCGGACAGCTGCGCCGCGAGCTGACGACCGACGGCGGCCTGCTGGCGCTGGCCGGAACCGACGACTTCTCTCTTCTCCGCGAGAGAGCTGGCCGGAGCGATGATTCCGCGGTGAGCCGCAAGGTCGAGTTGGTGCTGGAGTTCTACGCCGATCGGATCGCACGCGAGCTGGCCTCTCTGTGCGCATCGATGCGCTGTCCGGAAGCGATAGCGCTCAGCGGAGGCCTGGCCCGCGACGAGGATCTCTGCGCAGGGATCGGCGAGCGGTTGCATCTCGGCGTGCCGCTGGTTCGGGTTCCCGGCGGAGTGGAGCAGCAGGCGCTGGCCGCCGGTCTGCTGCGCGCCCAGGCACGGCCGGGAGGCCAGCTCTCCTACGATCGGGCGCGAGAGCTGACGGCCGAGCGCCGCGAGACGGAAAACCTCCTCTTCGACACCGAGGTGTTTCCCGCTCCCCGCAGGCGGCTCGGCGGGCCTCCCGCCGACCTCGAGGAGATCATCGAACGGGCCTGCGGAGCCGACCCGCCTACGATTGCGCTGGTCGGGGCGGACAACGCCGAGGCGCTGCTGGCGGTCAAGAACTCGCTGCGGGCCGGCTCGGAGCCGATGGCCCGCTTCTGCCTGCTGGGGCCCTACGCCGCGGTTTCCCAGCTGGCCTGGGAGCACGACGTGCCACTGGACGGGGAGACCGTGATCCCGGTCGACACCGACGACCCGGTCGCGCTGGCTTCCGAGATGCTGACCGAGGGCGTGGTCGACACTCTGATGAAGGGCAGCTGCATGACCTCGGCGGTGCTCAAGGGCTACCTCGGGTATCTCAAGGAGGCGGGCAAGACCGGTTCCGGCCTGCGCCTCAGCCACCTCGGCCTGTTCGAGCTCGCGGACCGTGGTGGTCTGCTGGGGGTCACCGATGCCGCGATGAACACCTACCCGGACGTCGAGGCGCGCCTCGCGATCCTGGACAACGCGCTGGAGGCGATGAAGCTGCTGGGCTACCGGCGTCCCAAGGTCGCGGTGATCTCGGCGGTGGAGAAACCGTCCGACGCGGTGACCTCTTCCACCGAGGGGCGCGAGATCGCGCGGCGCCTGGAGGGCCGCGAGGACCTGATCGTCGAGGGGCCGCTCTCGGTCGACATCGCGCTGTCTCCGGCCTCGGCGCGCGAGAAGAAGTACGGCGGGCGGATTCGCGGCGACGCGGATCTGCTGCTGGTTCCGGATATCGACGCGGGCAATGCGGTCTACAAGTCGTTCACGATCATCTCCGGAGCGACAATCGCCGGCGCGATCATCGGCGGCGAGGTGCCGCTGGTGCTCACCTCGCGAGGTGACAGCGCCCGCAGCAAGCTGGCCTCGCTGGCGCTGGCGTGCCTGATGATCCGCAGGCGGAAAGGCGAGAGCGCGAAATGAGCATGCGCGACCTGATGGGCCTGAGCGAGTTCTCTCCACCGCGGCGCCTGGCCGCCGAGAGCGGCTTCGCAGGCGCAGGGGAGTACCGCGAGCACCTGGGGCGATCGCTGGCCGACCCGGTCGGCTACTGGTCGCGGCGCGCCGGCGAGCTGAAGTGGAGCAGCGAGCCGCGAGAGGCGCGGGATGCGGACGGATGGTTTCCCGGCGGCGAGATCGACGTGGTGGCCTGCTGCGTCGGGGTGCTTCTGGATCGCGAGGGCGATCGCGAGGACCTGATTGCCTCCGGCGGAGAGCCGAGCAGGTCGCTGAGCCGCACCGGGCTGTCGAGAGCGATCGGCTCGATTGCCGGGCGGCTCGATCGCCTCGGGCTCGACGACGGAGACCGCGTGCTGCTGGGAATGCCGCCCGGTCCCGAGCTGGTGGCCTGCATGCTGGCCTGCCTGCACAGGGGGCTGGTCGCGGTTCCCCAGGATCCGCGCGGAGGAGACGCGGGGCTGCTCGATCGCAGGGCGAGCTCCGCCGCCTGTCGGGGCGCGATTCTGCTGGCCGTCCCCGAGGAGCGGGCGCCGGGGGGCGGGGCAGCGATCGAGGCCCTGCGCTTCGACGCGGAGTGGATGGAGGGCGGCGGCGACGCCCCGGCACCCTCGCCGCTGTCCGCGATGCACCCCGCGGTCGTGCTGGCCGATGGCGCCGGGCGGCCGTGCACGATTCCGCTGGCCGGCCTCTTGCTGCAAGGGATCGATGCCTTCACCACCCTGCTGGCGGGGCGGAAAGGGAAGGGCGATCGCCTCTGGCTGCAAGCGCTCTCGCACCACGCCTCGTTCTCGGCCGCGGTCTTCGGAGCGCTGTGCTCCGGGGGTGCGCTGGCACTGCCGGGCGAACCGGGCGGCGAGAGCGGGATCGAGCTGTCGACCGCGCTGGCCGAGCGCGGCTGCCGCGCGGCGCTGCTGGACGCCGACGCGGCGGAGATCCGGCGCAGGGAGGAACCGGAGGCGCAGTCGGGCGAGGGTCGCTTCGAGGGGCTGGTGCTGCTGGAAGGGGACACGGTCACACCTGCGCTCTACGCCTGGGTCCGGGAGAAGCTGCTCGGCGGCGGGGCGCACGTCGCGCAGGTGATATCGAGGCCCGAGGCGGGAGGATTCGTGGCCGGGCCGCACCCTGGCGCGCTTCCCGTCAGGCCGGCCTGCGCCGGTCCGCCCGCCCCGGGGGTCCCGCTGGAGGTGGTCGATCACGCCGGGCGGCGCTGCGCCGACAACGTCGGGGGCCTGGCCGCGCTGAGCGGCCCCGTTCCCGGGCTGGCGCTGGAGCTGGCCGGCTCCGAGCTTCCGATCGTGCTGGGAATGCGCGCCCGCCGCGATCGCTGCGGAGAGATCTGGGCGGTTGGAGAGGCGCGCCCGCCGCGGGCCCACGGCGAGGAGGTCTCCACCGTCGAGATCGAGGCGCTGCTGGCCGGACTGGAGGGAGTGGAGCGGGTGGCCGTGGTGCGCTGCGAAAACGGCGAGGGGCGCCGCAGGGTCGAGGCGTTCGTGGAGAGCTCCGCCGGAGCCGGGCTCGAGCGGGAGATCCGGCGGCAGGTGGCCGAGCGCTTCGGCGAGCAGGCGGTTCCCCAAAAAATCCGCGTGGTGGAGGATCTGCCGGTCACGCGCAGCGGAAAGCTGCTGCGCAGCGTGCTGAGGCGGGTGGTGGCGGGCGAGCTGGAAGGCCTGGACGAGCTGGCCGATCCCAAAGTCGTCCGCGGCCTGATCGAGAACGAGTGAGCCACTCCCCGGACTTTCGTTTCAGCCGAAGATTGACCCGAGAACGGCCTGGCGGGGCGCGAGCGGATTTTGTACAATCGATGGTAGATGTGGGGTATCGAGTGATGCGCGCGTTGCCTGTGTTTTTCTGCGCCGTGGCGTGGCTGCCGGCTTTCTCGAGCTGCTCTGGCGGCGGCGCCGAGGCCGCCGACTCCGGCCCGGACGGCTCGGGCGACGCGGACTCCGATTCCGACGCTGACGCCGACGCTGACGCCGACTCGGATTCCGACTCCGACTCCGACGGCGACACCGACGCCTGCGACCCGGAACACGCCGTGTTCACCGAAGGGCCGTGGGAGTGGGAGGATCTGCCCGAGGGCATCGACTGCGGCCCGGGCTGCCAGCAGCTCACCTTTTCCGACAACGAGGCGCAGGACAAGGAGTGGGATGTCTGGGACGATTTCCTGGTCTTCGTGTCGGAGCCACGCTACGTGAGAGTCGTGGACGTGGAAAATCGTAGGCAGCTGAAAATTCCCAACCCTCACCCCGAGCTGGATATTGGAATTGGCGACGATGCTGGAATAATATATCCAACTGTAGTTGAAAACAAATTGTATTATTCTTACAATATTTATGAACCGGCAGTTGAACACAATACTAACGAAAAAATAATGGTAAATTGAGAGCAAAAAAAACAAACTATCATATCAGCCCAATGCAACGCAAACGATGCAGAATTTTCTGTTGCAAAATATCTAGAAGCCTATGGTAGTGTGCTCGTCAGTTGGAACGGTTGCGGTAGCTGGGAACCGACACTCTGCTATTTCGAAACCTCTGGTCCGTGCGGCAATGCTAGCGTTCTGGTCAATGGGGGCGCCCTTGGAAGAATAAGCCTCTGGGAAGATCGCTTGGTTTTTGCAACAGGTGTCATGGATATTCAGCTCTACGACCTGAGCGACAGCTCCAGCAAGATGCTGACCGACGAGTATCAACAGGCATTACCGCGCATAAACGGTTCCCGCGTGGTCTACATGGACCTGCGCCACAGCGCATACGGCCTCGACGGCCCCTGGGACCACGCGGCGGTGTTCCTCTACGACCTCGAGACCGACCAGGAGACCCAGCTGACCAACGCCGAGTGGATCGCCAACAACCCCGACGTCTTCGGCGACGTTGTGATCTGGACCGACTACCGCTTCTGCGCGGACCCCAACAACAAGAACAGCTTCACCGACGTGGAGCTGTTCGGCACCAACCTCGAGACCGAGCAGACCGCGCAGATCACCGACCTGCCCGGCCACGGCAAGGCGTTTCCCAGGATCTGGGGCGAGCGCGTCTACGTGCAGATGTACTACGGCCCGGGCCAGTGGGGCATCTTCGCCTTCGACCTGCCCGACGAGCTGAAGACCCCGTAGCCCGAGGAGGAGGACGCTATCATCGGGAGAGCCACGACCGTCGCAGCGTTGATCGTCGTGCCGCTCGCGGCGGGCTGCGGACAGGTGGGCGGGAACGGTTCGTCCGACTCCGGGACAGACTCGGACGCCGACGCCGACGTCGATTCCGATTTTGACACCGATTCCGATACCGGCACCGGCACCGGCACGGTCTCGCCTCCCGATCTGCCCTGGGTGACGATCCCCGGCGGGGTTTTCCAGATGGGCTCGACCGAGGGCGACCTGGACGAGCTCCCGCTGCACGAGGTCGACGTGCCTTCTTTCGAGATGACGCGCACCGAGGTGACCGTGGCGCAGTACGGCGATTGCGTGGAGGCGTCGGTCTGCGGCGAGCCGGGCACGGGGGCGTTCGGCAACTGGAACAGCGGCCCCGGCTGCGGAGCGCAGCCGGTCAACATGGTGGACTGGAGCCAGGCCGCGGCGTTCTGCGCCTGGGTCGGGGCCCGGCTGCCGAGCGAGGCCGAGTGGGAGTACGCGGCCCGCAGCGGCGGCCAGGATATCACCTACCCCTGGGGCGAGGAGACGCCCGACTGCGACTACGCGGTGATGGACGAGGGCGAGGGGAGCTGCGGAGACGAGGGTACGATGGAGGCCTGCTCCAAGCCGGCCGGAAACACCGAGCAGGGCCTGTGCGACATGGCGGGCAACCTGCACGAGTGGGTCCGGGACTGGTACCACCCGGACTACTCCGGGGCGCCGACCGACGGGAGCGCGTGGGAGGAGCCGGCCGGCTCCTACCGGGTCTACCGCGGCGGCTCCTTTGGAAACGATTTCCCCTACCACCTGAGAGCGGCCTTCCGCCACGAGCTGGACCCGGCCAGCACCCTGCCCTCGGTGGGCTTCAGATGCGCCAGGTCGCAGTGATTGGAGCCGTTCCGCGGGGGGTTGGGGCCGTCCCGCGGCGTTCTCGAAGGATCACGGAGCGGCGGTGAGAATCAACGATAGGGGCGCGCGGGCTCAGAAGTCCATCTCTATGTGGACCACTCCTCCCTCGCGCCTGCTGCGCACGGTGTGACCCACCTTGTGCATCACGGCCTGCATCGGCTTGTTCTCCGCCAGGATCTCGGCGGTGAAGCCCGAGATTCCGTTGCGCTTGGCGATCGTGATCAGGTACTTGAGCAGAAAGGTGCCGATTCCTCGCTCCTGCCAGTCGTCCCTGACGGTGAACGCTATCTCGGCGCGGTTGGTCGTCGGGTCGAGGTAGTAGCGGCCGATCGCGATGATGTCGTCGCCGTGGGCCTCGGGCAGATATCCGACGATCGCCACGTCGTAACGATGATCGATATAGACGAAATTCTGAATCCGGCTCTGGGGGATTCTCTTCAAGTGAGACATGAAGCGATAGTAGATAGTATCTCGAGAAATCGCGTAAAAAAGGTCCTTGACCCGCGGCTCGTCAGTGGGGTGCATCGGCCTGAAGTGGACCTGGGTGCCGTCGTCCAGCAGCGCGGTCGTGGTCAGCTCCCTGGGACCGACGTGAATCCGTCCCTCCACGTCGCTCATCGACTGCCTGAGGTACTTGGCCTCGATCGCCTCGCGCACCAGCCGGGGCCGGAAATCAGGGTGGGCGATGCTGATCAGCGCCAGCGCCCGCTCCTGGATGCTCTTGCCGTGCAGGTAGGCCGCTCCGTGCTCGGTGACCACGTAGTGCACGTCGCCGCGCGTGGTGACCACTCCGGCGCCCTGGCTGAGGTGGGTCACGATCCGGGAGATCTCGCCGCCCTTGGCCGTGGAGGGCAGGGCGATGATCGCCTTGCCGTGCTCGGCCCGCCCCGCTCCGCGGTTGAAGTCCACCTGCCCGCCGATCCCGGAGTAGAAGCGCGTGCCCAGCGAGTCGGCGCAGACCTGGCCGGTCAGGTCGACCTCGAGCGCGACGTTGATCGCCACCATGCGGTGCTGCTGGCTGATCAGGTGCGGATCGTTGACGTACTCGGTGGGATGGAAGGAGAAGCTCGGGTTGTCGTCGATGTAGTCGTAGAGCCTGCGGGTGCCCATGCAGAAGCTGGCCACGATTTTGCCGCGGTCCAGCGACTTGTGCGAGCCGTTGATCGTCCCGCTCTCGATCAGGTCGACCACCGAGTCGGTAAGCATCTCGGTGTGGATGCCCAGGTCCTTCTTTCCCGCCAGGAACTGTAGCACCGAGTGCGGAATCTTGCCGATTCCCAGCTCCATGGTCGAGCTGTCCTCCACGAGTGCGGCGACGTACTCTCCGATCCGCCGGGTATCCTCGGTCGGCTCGGGGTCCTGCAGCTCGAGCAGCGGTGTGTCGACCGGAACCAGCATGTCGATGTCGTAGATGTGGAGGAAGCTGTCGCCGCGAGTGCGCGGCATGCGGGGATTGACCTCGGCGATCACGAGCCCCGCGTTCTCGGCGGCGCTCTTGACGATATCCACCGATATCCCGAGGCTGCACATCCCGCGCTCGTCCGGCGGCGCGACCTGGATCAGGGCCACGTCCAGGGGGAGCCTTCCCGAGTTGAACAGCCGCGGGATGTCCGACAGGAAGATCGGTGTGTAGTCGCCGACTCCCTCCTGGATCGCGTCGCGCACGTTCTCGGAGATGAAAAAGCTGTTGACGTTGAAGTGCGCGGTCAGCTTGTCGTGGGCGTAGGGGGCCTCTCCGAGCGTGAGCAGGTGCACGATCTCGGTGTCGGTCAGTTCTTTGGAGCGGGCCGTCAGCGCGCGCACCAGCTCCTGCGGCTGGGCGCAGCCGGTGCCCACGAAGACGCGCTGCCCCGGACGCACGACCTTGACCGCTTCTGCCGCGTCGACGACCAGGTCCGAGTACTTCTCCCGCCAGTCCGAGTCGCTTTCGGTGCGCGGTACCGTGCGGTCTCGATGTTCACTCATTTTTCTTCCGTGGCTCGGCGAGGATCATCCTCGCGTCGACCGCCATCGCCTCGGCGCCGACGCCGCGGACGATGAACGGATTGAGATCCAGCTCCGCTATCTGCGGAAAATCGGTGGCCAGCTGGCTGATGCGTTGCAGACCGCCGGCGATCGAGTCCAGGTCGACCCTGTCCTGACCGCGGTCTCCGCGCAACAGCGCGAACGAGCGGGTGCTGCGTAGCATCTGCATCGCCTCGTCGGCCGTGATCGGGGCCAGGTGGAAGGCGACGTCCTCCATCACCTCGACGAAGATGCCGCCCAGCCCGAACATCAGCATCGGTCCGAACTGGGGATCGCGGGACATGCCGATGATCACCTCCCGGCCGCGCGGCGCCATCTGCTCCACGTACACGCCGTCGATGCGGGCCTCGGGCAACCGGCGCGGAACGCGCAGCATCATCAGGTCGAAGGCGTCCCGCAGGGCGTCCGCCGTCGCGACTTCGAGGCGCACGCCGCCCACCTCGGCCTTGTGCGGAATGTCGGGCGACAGGATCTTGGCCGCGACCGGGTAGCCGACGCGATCGGCTATCTCCACCGCCTCGTCGGCCGTGGTCGCGACGTGACCGTCGGGCACGTGGAAGTCGTAGGCGCGCAGGACCTCCTTGGCCTCCAGCTCGCTGAGCCGGGGCCGGCCGGCGCGCTCGCAGCGCTTCAAGATGCGCTCCACGCGACGGCGGTTGACCGGGAAGCGGGTCACTACGCGGGGAGGGCGGTTCTTCCAGGCCGAGTAGCCCCGCATCGCCTCCAGCGCCTGCACGGCGCGACTGGGAGAGGGGAAGTCCGGGATCCCCGCCTTGGACAGCTCGCGCCTGGCGGGCTGCACGTCCGAGCCGCCCATGAAGGAGGCCAGCAGGGGCTTGTCGCTCGCGTCCAGCGCCGCCAGGCTGCGCGCGGTCTCCCGCGGTTTGGTCATAGCCAGCGGCGCCAGCACCACCAATACGGCGTGCACTCCGGAGTCGTCCCTCACGGCTCGGACCGCGTCGGAGTAGCGCTGCGGCGAGGCGTCGGCCAGCAGATCCACCGTGTTGGTCGCCGAGCCCTGCGCGGGCAGAATCTCGGCCAGGCGTTCCAGGGTCGTCTCGGAGAGGCGCGCGGTTTTCAGCCCGGCCCGTTCGATCGCGTCGACGGCGAGGATCGCCGGACCGCCGGAGTTGGTGACCACGGCGACGCGATCGCCGCCGGGAGGAAAGACGGAAGACAGCGCGCGCGTGCGGTCGAACAGCTCGTCGATGGTGTCCACGTGAACCACTCCGGCGCGCTGGAAGGCGGCTCCGTAAGCGATCTCCTCGTCGGCGATCCTGCCCGTGTGGGAGGAGACGGCGCTGGCTCCCCCCGCCGTCGTTCCGGACTTGAGCACCACGACCGGCTTGATGGAGGTCACCTGCTCCACGACCCGGATGAAATCGCCCCCGGACTCTATGCTTTCGATGTAGCAGGCCACCACCCTGGTCGACTCGTCCTTTCCCAGCGCCTCGAGCAGATCTACCTCGGTCAGGTCGGCCTTGTTGCCCACGCTGACCATCTTGGCGATTCCGATCTCGCGCTGCTCGGCCCAGCCGAGGATCGCCGCGCAGATCGCGCCGGACTGGGACAAGATCGAGACGCCGCCGGGCTTGGGTATCTGGCGGGCGAAGGTGGCGTTCAGCCTGGATGCCGTGTTGAGCAGGCCCACGCTGTTGGGCCCCAGCAGGCGAACGCCGTGCTCGGAGCAGAACCGGGCCATCGACTGCTCGATGCGCGCGCCTCGTTCGCCCGATTCCTTGAACCCCGAGGAGATCACGACCACGGCGCGGGCTCCGGCCCAGATCGCCTTTTTCACCGCCAGCTCGGCCGACTCGGCCGGCACGGCGATCACGGCCAGATCGATCTTTTCCTCGATCTGCTCCGGATCGGCGACGCAGGGGATCTCCAGGATCGAGTCGGCGTGCGGGTTGACCGCGACCAGGCGACCCTCGAATCCGCCTTTCTTGAGGTTGGCCAACAGGGCGTGGCCGACCTTGTCAGGGTTGCGCGAGGCGCCGATCAGGGCGACGGTTTTTGGTGCCAGCAACGCGTCCAGCATCTAGTCTCCACCGGGCCGCCGGATGGAATGAAAGAGCCTACCGGCGGCGCCGACGAAAGGAGACTACCACCGGCGAGATCGCATGTCATTCCCTCTCGGGACCTCCTGGAGCGCGGGCGGATGGAGAAGTCGAGCCGTCGCCGTGCTGGGTTGGGAAAGCCGGTGATGATCTCGACGAGTCGCCAGGCCGGCTCTTTCGAGACCGCCAGCAGGTTCACCTGGTCGCCGTTTTCGCTCAATGCAGATACGCTGGGAGCGATCCTTGCCCGTGCCCGGGTTCTTCAGCCGCTCCTCGTGGATGAGTCTCTCACCCGGGCGAGCTTGCCGCCTACAAACAAGCGGGACTCGTTCAGCACCACTATTGAAGACGAACCAAATGGATCGGCGCGGGCGCGGTTTCGGCCTATGGGTTTTCGCCGCGTTGCGGTAGAGTCCCGTTCATTCGGAGGCGTCGATGATCAGAATGCTCGCTGCCATGCTCGCCGGAACGCTGCTGCTCGGATGCGGGGACGGCTCGGATGCTTCGAAGCCGCCCGACCTGCTGGACGACCTCGAGCCCGGGGCCGATCTTCGCGGGGCCGACCTGGACGGGGCGAAGATCCCGAACAGCAACCTGGCGCGCGCCAGATTGAGCAAGGCCAGGCTGAGCGAGGCCGACCTGAGCGGCTCCAACCTCTACAAGGCCAACCTGATGCAGGCCGACCTGGCGGGCGCGAACCTGAGCGGAGTCAACCTCTACCAGGCCGACCTGCGCGGAGCACGGCTGCCCGGCGCCGACCTGCGCGGGGCCGATCTGAACGGGGCCAACCTGTTCAAGGCCGAGTTGGAGGGCGCCAAGTGCGACGCCGAGACCGTGCTGTCCTCCCCCCACCTGTGCAAGGACGGGCTGATACAACAGCCGTGAGCGGCGCGGCGCCCAACTGTGCTCGTGCGGTGGACGGCTTCGCCGTCGGGTCGCGAATTGCCGGCGGTTGTGGCACAATGATCGTCGGAGCTAGATTCGGGAGGCTCTCCGTGCGCTTTCTGCTCGTCGTCATCGCCCTTGCGCTGGCCGCGTCCGGCTGGGGCTGCGCTCCGGCGGACCAGGGTGCCAGCAAGCATGAGCTCGACGCCGGCAATACCGCTTCCGCCGGCGGCGACAGCGACTCCGAGACCTGCAGCGGCAGCGACTCCGAGACGGACAGCGACAGCGAGACCGGGATCGTGATCGACGGCGGACCGGACGCCGGACCCGAGGTGATCGAGCAGGACTGCTCCGATTGCCCGGCGGTCGGCTCGAGCCTGGAGCAGATGGCCTGCGCGCTCGATCTTTGCGACGAGGAGGTGCTGCTCGACTCCGGCTACCAGGCGCTGACCGGCCTCAACGAGAGCTGCACCCTCGAGGACACCTACGAGGCGGTGGAGCGCTTCGGCTCGGCGAGCAACGACCTGGCTCCGGCGCTGGGTGAATCGTACGCGCTGATGGCGACCGGACCGGCCGAGGGAACCGAGCACTCGGTCAGCTGCGACGATTACAGCGTCGACGCGACCGACCCTTTTTCGCAAGACGGCGAGGTGGACATCCACGACGCCGTCCAGTGGAGCCTTCTTTTGCGAGCGCCCGAGGAGGCGCAGGCCTTTCGTTTCAAGTACGTCTTCTTTTCCGAGGAGTACGACGACTACATTGGTTCGGATTACAACGATCGCTTCTACGCGGTGATCGAGGCCGGCAGCACCAACGCCGGCTCTCCGACCGTGATCAACTTCACCGACTGCCGCGAGCCGGATCAGTACGTCGACTTCGTCTGCGGCGCAGGTGACCCGGGCTGCGTCGAGGACGAGCCCTACTGCTACATCGCGGTCAACTCGGCCTACAGCGACTGCTGCTGGTACAACGGCTGCCCCGAGGGCTACTCGTGGGACGTGGGGACCGACATCTCGGGGACCGGCTACGAGTGCAGCCAGTCGCTGGAGGACGGCCCGGAGCACGGCAGCTCCACCGGCTGGCTGCAGACGGCCTGGCCGATCGAGGGCTCCGAGGTCTTCTCGCTGACCTTCCACCTGCACGACACCGAGGACGGCATCTTCGACTCGGAGGCTGTCTTGGACGCCTTCGAGTTCCTGGCCACGCCCGATCAGGGGACGGTCGTCGTCGAGTGACGCCCGGATCCCGGTGACTCACTCGTAGGAGCAGATTCCGGGGTTGGACATGCAGTCCACCATGCACGAGCAGACCTGGAGGTCCGCGCACGTTCCGCCGGAGCAGTCGTCATCGCTCCAGCAATACGGCGGATCGAGCTCGATGTGGCAGGTGTCCTCGTTGTCGAGCTCCATGCAGAAGTAGCCCTCGCTGCAGCCCGGATCGACTTCGTCGTTGTCGCAGCAGCTGCCGCCGATTCCGACGCAGCTGCCCGGAGAGTCCTCGACGGTGCAGTCCATTCCGCAAGGACAGATCACGGCCCCGTCGCAGGCCTGGCCGTACCCGCAATCCTCCAGGTCCCAGCACTCGCCCTCGGTCGAGATCAGATCCTTGCAGACCCCCAGGTTGCCCAGGCCCTCCGGGTAGACGCAGCGAGTCCCGTTGGCCTGGCAGGGGCATTCCTCGGTGCAGCAGTACGGATCGAGCTCAGTGCAGGTGTCGGTATCCGTATCCGTGTCGGTATCCGTGTCCGTGTCGGTGTCGGTATCCGCGTCCGTGTCGCCGTCCGTGTCGGTGTCGGTATCCGTGTCCGTGTCGCCGTCCGTGTCGGTGTCGGTATCCGTGTCCGTGTCGGCGTCGGTGTCCGTGTCCGTGTCGGCGTCGGTGTCCGCGTCCGTGTCCGCGTCGGTGTCCGCGTCGCTGTCCGCGTCGCCGCCGCCGGAACCGTCGTCGCCGCCGCAGGCACCGAGCGCCACACAGAGCGCCAGCCCCGGCACTACCAAGACAAGCAAAGCAATTCTGTCAATCATCTCGTCCCTCCCTTCGGGTAAATCAGACCTCTCGAAGAATTCTAGTGCAGCCGCCGCGCGCGCACAACAACAAGAGATTTCGTCGTCCAGTCCCCACCCCGACGCAAAAAGGCCCGGGAACCGCCTGGATTCCCGGGCCCCTCCTTGAGCCAACAAGCGGACTCGAACCGCTGACCTGCTGATTACGAATCAGCTGCTCTACCAGCTGAGCTATGTTGGCCCGCTCGCGCCTTTGCTCTGCGGCTCGCGCGGCAAGGGGGGAAATTACCCTCTCGCCGTTCTATGTCAAGCGCGGGCGTGGCGGTCGCGGCTGCCGGCTCACAGCTCGAAGCTGCTGTCTGCCCTCTTTGCTATATCGCGCCCTATCTCCAGCGCGGCGGTGGCCGCCGGCGAGGGGGCGTTCAGCACGTGGATCATCCCCCGGGCCTCCACGATGCGAAAGTCGTCGCTCAGCCCTCCGCCCGGCTCCAGCGCCTGGGCGCGGATTCCGGCTTTCGCCCGGCGCACGTCCGCGGTCTCTATCTCGGGCAGCATCTTTTTCAGCGCTGCGACGAAAGCCCTCTTGGAAAGCGAGCGCCGGATCTCGGCAAGACCCGTTTTCCAGTAGCGCAGCGCCAGCTTCCAGAAGCCCGGGTAGAGGCAAAACGAAAGAACGTCGCGCGCCGAGATCGAGAATCGCCGGTAGCCCTCGCGCGCCAGCGCCAGCACCGCGTTGGGGCCGGCCTCGACCCTTCCATCGATCATGCGCGTGAAGTGTGCTCCCAGGAAAGGAAAGCGCGGGTCGGGAACCGGGTAGACCAGATCTTTGACCAGCCCCCTCCTCTCGGGCACGAGCTCGAAGTACTCGCCGCGGAACGGCACGATCCGTAGCCCCGGCTCCACTCCGCAGGCCCGCGCGAGGCGATCGCTCTGCAGACCGGCGCAGCCGACGAGGTGCCGCGCGCGCAGCTCGCCTCGCGAGGTCTCGATCACCAGCTCGGGCCCGTTCCGTAGAGCGGCGAAGACCCGCGTCCCCAGCCGCAGCTCGGCGCCCCCCTCGCGCGCCGCCTCGGCGATCTCTTCGCTCACGACCTCGAAGCTCACGATACCCGTCTGCGGTACCAGCAGCGCATCGATGCAGGCCACGTGTGGCTCGCGCTCGCGCACCTGCTCGGGCGCCAGCCGCCGCAGCCCGTCGAGACCGTTCTCGCGTCCGCGGCGCTCCAGCTCGTCCAGCTGCGGGATCTCCTCCGGGCGCGTGGCCACCACCAGCTTGCCGCAGCGCTCGCAGGGCACGCCGCGTTTTTCGCAGAATCGGTAGAGCGCCTCCCTGCCGGATGCGCAGTTGCGCGCCTTGAGCGAGCCGGGCCGGTAGTACAGCCCGGAGTGGATCACCCCCGAGTTGTGTCCCGTCTGGTGGGCGGCGATCCTCTCTTCGGCTTCGAGCAGCACGACCCGCGCGCCGCCGCGCTCGACCAGCGCCAACGCCGTGGCCAGACCGACGATCCCGCCGCCCACAATCGCGATGTCGTATGGTTTGGATTCGCCCACGACCTCTCCCAAAAACGGATTTTTGCAGATCAGACGCCCGCTGTCGATATCTGGTCAAGGCGACGCTCGACGGTCTCGATCTCTTCTCGGCTGTCACCGGCAGTGGGATCCGGTATGATGCGGCCGACTGTCGTAAGACTGCCCGACGGAGGAGACCGATGGCGAAGGTAAGGCTCAGAACCGCCAAGTGTCCCGAGTGCGGGGCCAGGCTCGAGGTCGATCCCAACCAGAGCGAAGCGCGTTGCGAGTACTGCGGGACCACCTCGCGCGTCGAGGACAAGAAAAAGGCCGCACGGCAGGCTCCTCCGCCTCCGCAACCGGCCGGCGCGCCCGCGCAGCCGGTGATCAAAGTCAACAGCGGCGCTTCGCTGACCTGGCTGTGGATCGTGCTGCCGGTCTTCATCGGTCTCAGCTCGATGGGCGGCGTGCTGATCCCGATGCTAAAGGGCATGGGACTGGACGGCTTGGGGGACGGGCTCTCCTCCGGCGCCGGGCAGCTCGCGGGAGAGCGGATGCAGTGGGTCGGCAACAGACAGGCGATGCTGGCCGACCTGACCGGCGACGGCGTGGCCGACCCGATCGGCTGGGTGCGTTTCCTAGACGACGGAACGACCAACCACGTTGCGGCCTTCGACGCCGTCTCCGGACGCCGCCTGTGGCAGACCCCCAGCGTCGGCGACAGCTCGCGCGCGAGCAAGTGCCGCGCCGCGCTGGCCGGGGACAAGCTGCTGGTCGCCGACTCCACCGGAGTGCTGAAGGCGTACTCGACCGGCAACGGCGCTCAGGCCTGGAGCGTTCCGCTCGGCGAGCGGGTCGAGAGATTCTGTGGGGCCGGAGGCGGCTGGGTGCGCGTGGAGAAGAAGGACGAGCAGCAGTTGCTGGTCGACCCGTCCACCGGTCAGACCAGTCCCGGCGGCGAGGTCGAGGACGACGGACAGTGCGGCGGGCTGTGGACGGACGTGCCCGGCCGCGGGCCGCGCGTCGTGACCGGCGGCGACACCTTCGACAACGAGATCGTGCAACCGATCATCGAAGGAATGAACGTAGACAGCGTCGCGGTCGACTTCGGCTCTAGTACCTACGTGGCGCTGGGCGGCAAGCACCCCGGAACCGCGGTCCCGATGGCCGCGGCCTATGCTCCGCCGCGCCCCGAAGACGACAGCGGCAAGGGCAAGAAGAAGGGCAAGCGGCGTCGCCGTCGCCGCCCGCCCAAGTCGAGCTGGATGAACAAGCCCGAGGTCTCTCCGCGCTGGATGACCGCGATCCCGGCGGTCGACCCGATGACCGTGCGCCCCGGCGCTCCCGACGCGGCGACGATCTCGGTCGGCCGCCTGGTCGCTCCCTACCAGACCGCCGGCCGGCAGAGCGGCTGGCGGTTGGCCGCGCTCGACGTCGCGAGCGGGCGCAACCTGTGGGACGTGGCGATTCCTTCCTCGGACACCGGCCAGGTCTGGGCCGTGACCGCCTCGGACCGGCAGGTGTTCGCCTCGATCGGAATCGCGCTGCACGTCTTCGAGCTGGCGACCGGCCAGCATAGCATCACGATAGGCGGGCTCTGATGCAAGCTCGGCTGCCGGCGGTGGTCGCTTTGGCCGGGCTGATCGCTCTGGGCTGTGGAGATGGACGCTCCGGGCCGGCAGAGCGGCGCTCCGCGGCCGCCGAAAGAGCCGCGGCCCTGGAGAAGGAACCGCCGGCCGAGCTGCCCCACCACTACTACCCCAGCGCGGTCGCCGCGCTGGAGGCGGTCCTGGCCGAAAAGAGCCCGCGCCTGATCGCCTTCGGAGAGCTGCACCAGACGCACGAGACCGCCGGCGTGCGCTCCACGATCGAGCGCTTCGCCTCCGAGCTGCTGCCCGCGATCGCCGATCGCACCTCGGATTTGGTGGTCGAGGCCTGGGTCAGCGAGGGCGACTGCGGCGAGGAGGAGAAGCGGGTCGTCTCCGAGGTGGAGCGTGTCTCGCGCCGTCCGGACGAGACCGAGGACGAGAACATCGAGCTGCTGAGCAGGGCAAAGGAGCTGGGCGTGCGGCCCCACATCCTGCAGATGAGCTGCGAGGACTACCGCAGGATCCACCGAGACGGCGGCCTGGACTACGCCGCGATGCTGGAGCTGGTCGCGGACAGGCTGGGCACCAAGGCGCGGGAGGTGCTCGGCCGCGGGGCGAGCGACGCGGGCCGGCGCGGGCTGGTGGCGGTCTTCGGCGGAGAGATCCACAACGACCTGCACCCGCCCGAGGACTTCGCCGGGTTTACCTTCGCGCCCGAGCTGCGCCGCGAGCTGAAGGGCGGGCTGGTCGAGGTGGACGTGCTGGTCCCGGAGTTCGTCGAGGCGGGCGAGTCCTCCCGCGAGGAGCCGTGGTACGAGCTGGCGATCGAGAAGGCCTCGCCCGACAAGACCCTGCTGATCGAGAGAGGGCCGGGCTCCTACCTGATAGTGATGAAGAAGGGAGTCCCCGCCGACGACGCCCCGACCGCGGATTCCGGCCGCTGAGCATCGGTGTCGGGCTTTTCGTTTTTCCGGGCTTTCACAGGATCGGCTGCGGCGCTACGATGACCGGAGGAACCGGCGATCCACGACAGGGGAAAACGAAAATGAGGGGGAACAGAATCACCCTACCATCTTTTGGGGCTATACGGATCGAATTGTAATCATTGTTGATTCTGGAGTTGGCTCTGACCCTTCTCGACGGTTTGCTGTTTTCGCAGTGCGTGCTCGGCAGCCAAACCGGAACAGCCGGCTTCGTTCGACCTTTTCGGCCGGGAATCGTCCGGGATTCCGCTCGCCGCGCCGCCCCGCCTGCCGCTTTTCCGACAATGATCGCTCGAAAAGACGCAGCGGTGCGCCGGGCGTCCGCTTTTCGGCTCGCCTGCGCTCTTCGTCCTTGCCTCGGTCTCGATTCGGGCTCGCCTCAGCAGGGCGCGGCCGGGGCTCCCACCGGCCACAGCGAGGACGGCGGGTAGGTCCCCGG
>JAWOBP010000089.1:0-4410 GCA_046484285.1 Polyangia bacterium | reverse complement strand
CAGCAGGACCACGACTGGATCGAGGCGATGCTCGCCGAGACCGACGAGCTGCGCGAGACCCGCGCGGACCTCTGGCGGGCCGGCGTCGGCTCGTCGATCGGGATGCCCGCCGCGCTCTACGAGGCGTGCGGCGGCTACCCGGCCTTCGGGGTGCGCGGCATCGAGGACGTGACCTTCGGCTACCGTCTGTTCACCGCCGGAGCGGTGCTCGTGCCCGACCGCGCCGCGCACTGCTGGCACCAGGGGCAGCGCTTCCTCGCCGACGTCGCCGCCAAGCAGGCCGCCCAGCGCGCCCGCCGACCGGTCGCGACCAACCACCTGCCGTTCCGCGTCCACCGCGAGCCGAAGCCCGGTCGCACCTACACCGTGCCGACCCTCGTCGTCGAGGTCGCCGTCGACGCGGTCTCGACGACCGAGGCCGAGGCGCTGGCCTGCGTCGAGGCGCTGCTGGCCAGCGACACCGCCGACGCGGCGATCGGCGTGACCGGGGAGGCCGGCGACGTCGTCCGCGAGCGCCTCGCGCTGTGGATGGCCGGTCAGGAGCGCGTGACCGTCACCGACGCCGAGACGTGGGCGCGGGCCCACCCCTTGAGCCCCGCACGGGTCAGCGTCGCGCCGGGCACGCAGGTGGGCCCGACGACGCTGTCGCGGCTGTGGGCCGAGCTCGAGGAGTACCGCCTCGGCGCGGTGCGCACGCCTGAGGGCGACCCGCCGCTGCGGGCGGTGGCCACCCGCGCGCTGCGCCGCGCCGAGCGCCTGGCCACCGGCCCCGGGGAGGTCGACGGCCTCGTCGCCACGCTCTTCGGCGAGGCCGTGCGGGACGCCGCCGAGCTCGACCTCGGCGATGCCGCGGGGCGCGTGGCCTCATGGGCGCCGGCGGGACGACAGGAGCGCGTCGCCGCCCTCGAGGCCCAGGTCGCCGCCCTGCGCGGACGCCGAGCCCTGCGCCTGGCCGAGGCCTTCGGGTCGCTCAGGCGCGCGCGCCGTCCCCGCGAGGTCGGCGGCGCGCTGCAGGCGATCGGACGAGCCATGGGCCCCGATCGACCGCGCCCGGTCGCCTAGGCTAGGGCGGTAAGCCAGCGCCCCCGGAACGGACGGACCGCAAGCGATGAGCGCCGTGCCAAGCGTCTACGTGGGGATGAGCGCCGACCTCATCCACCCCGGTCACATCAACATCCTCGAGCGGGCCGCCGAGCTCGGTGAGGTCACCGTCGGACTGCTTACCGACGGGGCGATCGCGAGCTACAAGCGGCTGCCGCACATGACCTACGCCCAACGCGAGGCGGTCGTCGCCTCGCTCAAGCCGGTGAGCCGGGTCGTGGCCCAGGAGACCCTCGACTACGTCCCCAACCTCCGCGAGCTCCAGCCCGACTACGTCGTCCACGGCGACGACTGGCGCACCGGCGTGCAGCGCGAGACCCGCCAGCGGGTCATCGACGCGCTGCGCGAGTGGGGCGGGGAGCTCATCGAGGTGCCCTACACCCAGGGCATCAGCTCGAGCCAGCTCAACGCCTCGGTCCGCCAGATCGGCACGACCCCGGAGATCCGCCTCGGGCGGCTGCGCCGGCTCATCGACACCAAGCCGATCGTGCGCGCCCTCGAGGCGCACAACGGCCTGACCGGGCTCATCGCCGAGACCGCCGAGGTCGACCGCGACGGCCGCCGCGTGGAGTTCGACGCGATGTGGTCCTCGTCGCTGACCGACTCGACCTCGCGCGGCAAGCCCGACATCGAGGCGGTCGACATCTCCTCGCGGCTGCAGAACATCAACGACATCTTCGAGGTGACGACCAAGCCGCTGATCTTCGACGGCGACACCGGCGGCAAGCCCGAGCACTTCGTCTTCACCGTGCGCTCCCTCGAGCGCCTCGGCGTCTCGGCGGTGATCATCGAGGACAAGGAGGGCCTCAAGCGCAACTCGCTGTTCGGCACCGAGGTCGCCCAGACGCAGTCCTCGATCGAGGACTTCTCCGCGCGGCTGACGATCGGCAAGCAGGCGCAGATCACCGAGGACTTCATGGTCATCGCCCGCATCGAGAGCCTCATCCTCGACAAGGGCATGGAGGACGCCGTCACCCGCGCGCAGGCCTACATCGACGCCGGGGCCGACGCGATCATGATCCACTCCCGCCGCAAGGAGCCCGACGAGATCTTCGAGTTCTGCCGGCATGCCGAGGGCTTCGCCACGCGCGTGCCGATCGTCGTCGTGCCGACGAGCTACAACCATGTCAGCGAGGAGGAGCTCGCCGACCGCGGGGTCAGCGTCGTCATCTACGCCAACCACATGCTGCGAGCGGCCTACCCGAGCATGCGCAAGGTCGCCGAGTCGATCCTCCACCACGGATACCCTCGGGGGCAACTACAATTGGAAACTGAACTGAAAAAGACGGTCGAAGAGGAGCGATTCCTTGCGGATTGCATGCTGGGAAGGCTGGCCAAGTGGCTTCGGATTCTGGGGTACGATACGCACTACCAACGCACTTACCCCTGGGGTGCGGTGCATGATCCGACCTCCCTCGAGGGCAGAAGGCTTCTCACTCGCTGCCGCGACACGTGGAAGGCCCACCCCGGAAGCGTGTTCATTCGATCGGACCACATAGGCGGGCAGCTGCGCCAACTGCAGGAGGAGGGCTGGATTCGGGCGAACACTGAACGGGCCTTTCATCGGTGCCCGGTGTGCAACGGCGTCTTGGTGTATGCCGACACGGAATCCGCTCGGGAGCACGTCCCGGAATACGTCTTTTATCGGCACAGGCCCAGGTTCTGGAAATGCCCGGTATGCGGCAGGTATTATTGGCACGGAACCCACAGGAGACGCATGCGGATTCAACTGGAGGCTTGGGGGTTGATGGGTGGAAAACCTGATTCCTGAATCGAGTGATTCAGATTACAGCCTGCCGGGCGAACTCGACAATCGCTCGCTTAATTCAAGGATGCTCTGTGCTCTCTAAGGGGCACAAAGAGAGGCAACACATCACCACTGGGACGCCTGCCGCCCTTTGCCCCCTTTATGTAATCATGTCAGGCCGCGCGGAGCCTGTCGCTACTTTTTCTTCTTAGGCGCAGCCTTCTTTTTGGGCGCGGCCTTTTTCTTGGGCGCAGCCTTTTTCTTGGGCGCGGCCTTCTTTTTAGGCGCCGATTTTTTCTTCGCCTTTTCCGCCGCCTTGGCCTTGTTCAGTTGGGTCTCCAGCTTCTTGATGTTGGCTTTGGTTGCGGAGACTTCTTTGTTGGCCCTCTGCAGTTTTTTCTTCTGCTGTGTCAGACGAAACTGGATTTGCTTGGCGGTGGCCATACGCCCTCCTTTCATGCTGAGTGAGCAATGATAAAGCTTTTGGAAAGGGCAATTACATGAGAACTGATCAAAAGTCAAGAAATATATTGAATGACGAATGTATGGAGCACAACAGGGCTTGATGCAATGCCGATGATGTCCAATGCCATTGTCGGCAAACCGAACGGGGAAATGAAGAAGAACGATTGGATGAACTATGGAAGGAAAAAAGGGTGCATGAGGGGCAGCATGGGAAGCCAGGAGGATCGGCGGAGCAAGGTCACTGTGGCCAGAATTTGATGCTCATTGACACAGGGCGTTCCAAGACCCAACCAGGGTTTGTCCTTGATGGTTCCGTCGTATTGAGTCGGACCTCCTAGACATACGCCGAGTGCCCCGGCCGTGAAGCTCTCGGCATGCCCTGCGTTGGGGGAATCGTGCTTGAGTCGGTCCCTGAGGGAGGTTCGCAGCCCTTCAATAGGGCTTGAATTGGAAAGCAAGGCTCCAAAAAAAAGGACTGGAATGGAAAGCCTTGCCGGCACAAAGTTCATTACATCGTCCAACAGAGCTCCGGTTCGGCCAAAATGGATATATCGTTTATTTTTATATCCTACCATAGAATCCAGAGTAGATACGCATTTAAATGTTAATATTGCACACATTGAGACTAAAACAACTGGTAATCCTGTTGATTCAGCCAATATAGCACCTATAAAAAGCCAGAAAAGAGGAGAGATAAAACCGTCCACAAAGTTTTCCGCCAGAGTTTCCACGGCTGCGCGGGCAATTCCCCATCGGTCGAGATCTTTCACCTCTCGTCCCACTATGCGTGAGAGGGCGAGCCGGGCGCCCGGAAGGTCATCTGCTTCCAACCGTTGAACCACCGGCTTTACGTGTTGAAAAAGGTCCCCCAAGGCGAGGCAGGAGTAAAGAATATACAGATGAAACAGTCGGGCGGCCCAGGGATGAGCAAGACCGGCCAGAAAGGAGATAAGAAGAAAGGCTCCCAAGGAGGTGAGGATCGTCGTAACAGTCAGGCTGCAACCGGCGGTTGCCTCATCCAGACCTGACCTCCGCAAACCCGTCTCCAGGGTCTCGATCCACCGGCCGATGATTCGAATCGGATGAAGGCTGTAAGG
>JAWOBP010000064.1:0-7219 GCA_046484285.1 Polyangia bacterium | reverse complement strand
AGTGGTTGGACAAAAAGATGAAGGCGAAAAGCTCGATCCCGTCGCCGTGCTCCTCGAGGCTCTTGGCCAGCCAGGCGCCGATCAGCTTCAGCACTCTTGGGCGGGGTAGCAGGAAGAGGCGCTCCTGCTCGCAGCGGTTGGTGACGAAGTAGGCTTTGTCGGGGCTCCAGAATCTCATCGCGGTCCTCCCGGATTGCGGCGCGCCGTCCCATTTCGGCGCTGCTCACAGTAGATATCGGCCACTCGGCCCCTCGAGTTGCATCTTTTTGAAAACCCCAACGATTACGGCTTGATCCGTTCAGGGGGTAAGGGCGGTAAGGGCTTGATCCGTTCAGGGGGTAAGGGCGGTAAGGGGCGTAGTGGGCGTAGTGGCGTATTGGGTCGAACGACGGGGCTTTGAAAATCGAACCTGGTGCGGGCTTGAACTCGGCGGCGATTCGGCCGACACTGCCCGCCGGCGACGGAGCCGCAGCGAAAGGAGAGCTTCATGGGCGGCTTTTTCGGTGTCGCCTCTCGCGACGATTGCGTGGGCGACCTGTTCTACGGCACCGACTACCACTCGCACCTCGGCACGCGGCGCGGCGGCATGGTCGTGCGCGGCGAAAACGGGTTCAAGAGAAACATCCACGACATCTCCAACGCGCAGTTCCGCTCCAAGTTCGACGACGACCTGCCCAAGCTGCACGGCAGGCTCGGAATCGGAGTGATCAGCGACTACGAGGACCAGCCGCTGCTGATGGGCTCGCACCACGGCCGCTACGCGATCGCCACCGTGGGCCGCGTGCACAACCTGGACGCGCTGGTCGAGCGCTCGCTCGAACGCCGCAACTTCCACTTCGCAGAACTGAAGGGCAACGAGGTCAACCAGACCGAGCTGGTCGGCTCGCTGATCGACGAGAGCGCCACGCTGGCCGAGGGCATCTGCGAGGCGGGCGAGCGGATCGACGGCTCGATCTCGCTGCTGATCCTGACCGAGGACGCGGTCTACGCGGCGCGCGACAGGTTGGGCCGGACTCCGGTGGTGGTCGGCGAGAAGGAGGGGGCCTTCGCCGTGGCGATGGAAAGCTGCGCGCTGCCCAATCTGGGCTACGAGTCGATGCGCCAGCTCGGCCCCGGCGAGGTGGTGCGGATCACCCCCGACGGGATCGAACAGCTCGTCGCGCCCGGCGAGCGGATGCAGATCTGCGCCTTTTTGTGGATCTACTACGGCTACCCGGCCTCCAGCTACGAGGGCATCGACGCCGAGTCGGTGCGCAACCGCTGCGGTGCAGCGCTGTCGCGCGCCGACGAGGTCGAGGTGGACATGGTGGCCGGAATTCCGGACTCCGGAGTGGGCCACGCGATCGGCTACGCCTCCGAGGCGGGCCTGCCCTACCGCCGTCCGTTCGTCAAGTACACGCCCACCTGGCCGCGCAGCTTCATGCCCCAGGAGCAGCGGGTCCGCGACCTGGTAGCCAAGATGAAGCTGATTCCGATAAGAAATCTGATCGACGGGCAACGGATCCTGTTTTGCGAGGACTCGATCGTGCGCGGCACCCAGCTGCAGGACATCATCCGCAGGCTGTTCGACTACGGCGCCCGCGAGCTGCACATGCGGCCCGCCTGCCCGCCGCTTGTCCACGGCTGCAAGTTCCTCAACTTCTCGCGCTCCAAGTCCGAGACGGACCTGGCCACGCGCAAGGCGATCCGCGCGCTGGAGGGCGATCCCGACGCCCACCTCGAACAGTACACCGATCCGAGCACCGATCGCCACGCCGCGATGATCGACGCGATCCGCGACCGGCTGGGGCTGACCACTCTCCGTTACCAGACGCTGGGAGACATGATCGAAGCGATCGGGCTTCCCCGCGAGCGGCTCTGCACCTACTGCTGGAACGGAGAGGAGCTGCACGGCAACGCCGATTGAACGCCGAAAGGAGCAAACAGATGGCTCGCAGAGACGAGATCGTCGCCTACCTGGACGAGCGGCTGGGAGTCGCCTCCATCGAGGACGCCTCCTGCAACGGGCTGCAAGTCGAAGGCGCCGAGGAGATCGAGCGCGTGGGAATCGCCACCGACGCGGCGCTGGCAACCTACCGCCGCGCGATCGAGCTGAAGTGCCAGCTGCTGTTCGTCCACCACGGCATGATCTGGGGCGGCCTGCGCGGCGTGACCGGCCGCGAACGGCGGCACCTGGAGCTGCTGCTGAAAAACGAGCTGAATCTCTACGCCGCGCACCTGCCGCTGGACGCGCACCCCGAGCTGGGGAACAACGCGCAGCTGGCCGGAATCGTCGATCTGAAAGAGCGCCGCCCCTTCGGCGACTACCACGGCAACTCGCTGGGCTTCAGCGGCGAGCTGTCCGAGCCGCTGACCCTGTTGGAGCTGGCCGGGCGCTTCCAGTCGAAGATCGGCGGCACGCCCAAGACGCTGCCCTTCGGACCGAAGCAGGTGCGCACGCTGGCGATCGTCTCGGGCGCGGGCTCCGGCGATCTGTCGCTGGCGGCCGAGCAGGGGCTGGACGCCTTCGTCACCGGCGAGGGGCGCCACGAAGACCACCATCTCGCCCTGGAGAGCGGGGTCAACGTCGTCTACCTGGGGCACTATCACTCCGAAACGGTGGGAGTGCGCGCCGTGGGCAGCGAGCTCGAAAAGCGCTTCGGCGTGGAGAGCACGTTCATCGACGTGCCCACCGAGTTCTGAGCCGGAAGATCAGTCCTCGGCCAGCATCTCGGTGTAGGTCAGGATCGCGCTGGTCGACATCTGCGCGGTGCCGTCCTTGAGCGCCAGCTCTCCGGTCTCCATGTCGATGATCGCGGTGTACGGAACTCCGGGGTAGTAGATCGGCGGATCCTGCCCCGAGAAGTAGAGCCCGTCCATGTGATTGCTCAGGTAGTTGTACATCACCTCGGCCGAGGCTTCGTTGTACATCGCGGTGCAGATCGCCAAGTAACCGCTGTCGTGCTCCGCGAGCTGCTCCTCTATTCCTCCCAGCTGAGCGAACCGCTCAGGACAGTACGGTCACGTGGTGTCGGCAACGGTCAGCACGATCGACTGCTTGCCCTGACAGTGGATGTAGTCCATGTCGAACTCGACCAGCTCCTCCTCGACCACGCCGTCGCCGTCGCCGTCCACGTACCCGGAAAACGTCCAGTTGCCCACCACCTGTCCCTGCTCCCAGGCGCCGCCCCACTCGAACGGAGCGACGCACTCGCCCGTCCCGGTGTCGCTCCCGGTATCCGTATCCGTGTCGTCCCCGCCCCCGGTGTCGTCGTCGTCAGCGCAGGCGCCGAGCACGAACGACAGGCCCAGGAAGAGAATCGGGATCGCCTTTCTGATAGCGCTCATTCAGACCTCCTTCGATAGACAATAGCACCGTTTCGCTCAAAAGACGAAGGGGATAATCGCCTTTCGCTCGGGCGGATAGTCCTCGAAACGCTCCCGGTACCAGCGCCGGTTGGTCCAGGCGCGCGGCACCAGGTTGGCCGCGGTGAAGACGGCGAACACCGCTCCGGCCGGCGACCAGGTCGCCACCGCCCAGCCGATCCACTCGATCAGCTCTCCGAGGTAGTTGGGCATCGTCACCAGCGAGAACAACCCGCCGCGCGGTACGCGGTAGCCCCCCTCCCCCGGCCGTCGCAGGCGCAGCAGCAGCGTGTCCGAGTGCTGGTTGATCGCGAACCCGACGAGAAACACCGCCGCGCCGACGATGAAGCGCGGATCCCACAGCCACTCGATCTCGCGCCGCGGCCCCAGCGAGAACAGCCACCTGCCGTTCAGGTATCCGTTCCAGACGTTGAACAGCAGCGCCATTCCGGCCACCGAGATCGGCATCGGACGTCCCTCGCCGCGCCGGCGGAAGGGGTAGACGAAGGTGCGGTTGAGGTAGTGCAGCTCCCAGATTCCCAACAAGACCAGCGAGACCGGCTCGAAGCGGCGATCCCCGACCGCCCAGCAGACCGCGATCGTGACCACGGCCGGCAGCTCCATCAGAAACCAGGCGGCCTTGCTCGGAATCGCGGGACCCCAGCCGGCGCGCGCGTGGCGACCGTACGGCGCGCTGACGAAGAACAGCAGCGTCGCGATGCAGGGCGACAGCGCCAGCAGGCCCCACAGCGCGATTCGATAGAACGACGGCTCGTCCAAGATCCACTCCGGTTGCGCGGTCCGCGGTCTGGATACCACACAGGCGCCCGGCCCGACCACTCCAGAGGCTCCGCCCCAGATGAGTAGCCCGCGGTAACGAGGCGGGTTCACCCGATCTTTCAATTTTCGAATTTTCCAATTCTGGATTGGGCTTGATTCCGCCCAAACTGTGTGTGGTATTACACGCAGATGAGATGGTTCACCGCCAAGGGCCGCGCCGCCTCGCAGTTGCGGAAACGCAAGTATGAGTTGGTGCGCAAGTATGGGATTTTGGAAAACGCCCTGCCAGGATCGCTCGCGCTGACCCACCGTAGGTGCGGCAAGCCCAACTGCCACTGTGCGAACGGCAAGGGTCATCCGATGTGGTCGCTGACGTTCATGGTCGATGGCAAAAAGCGTGTCGAGCAGATCCCTGCCAACTGGGTCGAGGAGATACGGCCTCTCGTGGAGCATGGGCGCGAGTTCAAAAGCGCCGTGGCGGAGGTGTTTTCGATCAACGCCCAGCTCCTGGCGTTGTGGCGCAAGGCCAGTCCGAAAAGGCGTGGCCGGTGAGCAAGGCGGCGCCAGCCGCGCTGCCGGCGGGTTACAAGGAACCGAAGCGACTGGTAGACCAGCAGCCGGCGCAGGTTGCCAGCTCAGCGCGTAGTGTTCGCATTGGCCCTAACGAGCCGTGTCGCTGCGGCAGCCACCGACGTCTTCGGGCTACCCCACCTGCTCGGTTCGTCTCGTAGGCGGCAGCGACAGTGCTTGTAAACGAAAAATTTTTGCCCTAAATGGATTAATAACGGAATAACAGGTCCTTATGGAACCTACACCAGGAAGGAAACCATACCCTGGCCACCGACGGAGCAATGAGATGAAGCTGCAGCCGGTCATTCTCGACATAGACCCGATTGCGATCTCCTCGGGCTGGCACGACTCCTCGGCCGGCCCGGACGGGGGCGCGGGCTCGGACGCCGACGGCGACTCGGACACGGACGCGGACAACGACGCGGACAGTGACGCGGACGCCGACACTGACACAGACGCCGACACGGAGACCGATACCGGCACGGGCACTGGTACCGGAGCTCAGCCCTGTGAGGGTGACGAGTGCCCCGATCTCGTCTGGGTGTCGATTCCGGGAGGAACGTTTCAGATGGGATCGGATGAAGTCGGCGCGCAGCCTGTGCACGAGGTGGACGTGCCTTCTTTCGAGATCACAAAAACCGAGGTGACGGTCGCGCAGTACGCCGAGTGCGTTGCGGCGTCCGCGTGCGTAGAGCCTTCTGCCAGCACGGAGGAATTGCTCTGCAACTGGGAAGATCAGGGCTACGAGGAGCACCCGGTCAACTGCGTGAGCTGGCATCAGGCCGTGTCTTTCTGCCAGTGGGTCGGGGGGCGCCTGCCGAGCGAGGCCGAGTGGGAGTACGCCGCCAGCGGCGCGGGCCAGGATATAACCTACCCCTGGGGAGACGAGCAGGCCTCTTGCGAATACGCGATCATGAAAGAATACGCCAACGGCTGCGATACCGGGCGTACATGGTCTGTCTGTTCCAAGCCGGATGGCAATACGGACCAGGGTCTCTGCGACATGGCGGGCAACGTATACGAGTGGGTGCAGGACTGGTTCCACCCGGATTACACTGGAGCTCCGACCGACGGAAGCGCGTGGGAGGATCAAATAGACTATTCTCATTGTCGGATGGTGCGCGGCGGTAGCTACCACTCAACATACAAGAACTTGCATGTCACAGAACGTGGCGTCGACGAGAAAACGAGCCAGTACGGAGAAATAGGGTTCCGCTGTGCAAGATCTTTTTGAGCGGGTTCTCGATGCGCGGCGGCTCCAAAGCTCGAAAAAGGCGGGATCGAGGCATTCGATGAAGGGAATCGAGCAGGTCGCAATGCTGGTCCCGGTCGGGCTTTTCACGATCTGGCTCGGCTCGTGCTGGCACCACTCCTCGGCCGGAACCGAGGAAGATGCCGGTACCGACACAGAGATGGACACAGATACCGATTCCGATGTCGATACCGATTCCGACACCGATATCGACACGGATACGGATACCGACACCGATTCCGATACCGGCACGGGCAGCGATACCCAGTGCGAGGGACAGGATGACTTCACTCCGTGCGAAGTGGTCACCGACCCGGACCGGTCTTTCGACATCTGCGTCGATGAGATCTGCGTTTCGCCTGGCTGCGGCGACGCGTCGTGCAACACTCCGGGTCCGCACTTCCCGCTGCCGGACACCAACCAGCGGACCTGCTACGATGATAGCGGAGCGATCGAGTGTCCGGCGTCGAGCCAGGACTTCCACGGCCAGGACGCTCAGTACGGCTGGGATACCACGCACGATTCGTCAGAGCGCTTCACGCGCGACCTCTCCACGCCGGGCGAGCCGATCGTGAACGACGAGGTCACCGGTCTAATGTGGCAGGGATGCCTTCTCGGGGTATCCGGCGACTTGTGCGACTTGTCCGACTCTGCAACGGAGCACAGCGGCGACTGGTCGAGTCGGGTCGCAGCCTGCGACGGCTTGAGCTGGGGCGGCTACGAAGACTGGCGGTTGCCGGACATCCACGAGCTGACGACGCTGGTGTATCGAGGCGAGGCTTACGATCCGGCAACCGACGCCGATGCGTTTCCGAACGGCTCCCCCTGGTGGGGACTCTGGTCGTCGTCGACTCGTGCGGGTTACGAATCCAAAGCGTGGGCAGTGCTCTTTTTCACCGGTGTAGTCGTGGACAGCGGCAAGATAAACAAGAAAAGCGCACGCTGTGTCCGCGGCGGGCCGATGGAGCCGCGAGCCTTCGAAGCTTCTATAGTCTCGGGAGATCGGGTCGTGGAGGACTCTCTGACCGGGCTCACTTGGCAGGGCTGCGCCGCCGGATTGACAGGCGAGGCGTGCGGCGGCGGGAGCCCGGAAGGGATGAGCTGGCAGGATGCGCTCGCCTACTGCGAGGGTCTGACGTGGGGCGGCGAATCGGACTGGCGCCTGCCCAACTCCGAGGAGCTGCAGAGCATAGCGAGCTATCGCTGCGAGGCCCCGGCGATCGACAGCTCGGCGTTTCCGGGAACACCGGGCTGGCACTTCTGGTCGTCGTC
>JAWOBP010000212.1:0-2897 GCA_046484285.1 Polyangia bacterium | reverse complement strand
CTTACGCAACGGCAAGGAGGCGCAACGCGGAGGGTCTTCGGGTGAAGCTTGCTTCGCCCGATGACCCGCCCAGCGGGCTTCTGGCGGCGTCGCAGCCGGTGAGGTGCGCTTGTTTTGGGGCTAGCCTCTAGCTTCGTCAGGGCTCGAACGAGATCGTGACGGTCGTCTGGAGAATGTAGGCCGGCTCGGGTCCCCAGCCTGTCCATCCCTCGAGGCGATGGCCCTGCAGGCTGAAGAGCAGGTGCGCCCCGCTCTTCATGCCATACTCCAGCCCGACCACCGCCCCCGGGATTACTGCCGGACCAAGTTCGAGCCAGGCTCTAGCCGCGTTGCTCAGGAGCTCTCCGTTCATGTTGGAGTAGAGCAGCCTCAAGTGAGGCCCGGCAACGACTCGGCAGCTTCCCAGCCTGGCGCCGAGGAGAACCGGCAGCTCGACCAGCGCTGCCGGATGCGGGGAGCCGCACATGTCCGAGTGGCAGACCGCGACGACCTGCACGCCAAGCTCGGGGCGCAGCGCAAGCTCTACGGGGCCGAGGTCGAAACGTTTTCCAAACCCGAGAGTTCCCCCGCCGGGAAATGCCCGCAGCCCGACGTCCGCGGTCGAGCTCAGCCCATGCGAGAGGGAAAAGGACGGAACGAAGTCCAGGTGATCAGGTTGAAGCACCTGCGCATTGGCTACCAGCGAGGCCGACGGCCTGGTCTCCCAGGTGCCCGCCGGAGTGGTGCGCGTGGACGCCACAATCGGCGCACTGCCGCACGCCGAGCAGAGCAGGCTCATCGCCGCCAGGACAGAGGTGGTGGCGATGAGCCTCTCGAGCCTGCTTCGTTTCGGATCACTCTGCATAGGCGACATGGCGCGAGTCCATCGCGTCCGCTCGCGGGCGCCGCCTGTTCCCTCTACTCGGAAAGCTCGCAGGAGCCCTCGATGCATCACTCACCCTCCTGGCAGTCGATATGACGGCATCGTCCCTCGACATGGGCGTGGGCACGAGCGTAACATTAGGGGCCTCCGCAAAATAAACGATCCCGTTCCCAATCAATATCCCCCAATATTCGAGCGCGCTTCGCCGGGTTGAGCAGCAGATATTATGGCAGGCATTTCGGGCTTGCATGAAGCGTACCGCCATGATCTACGGTTCTGATGAAGGAGAGAGATCTTCAGACGAAGTTCGAGGCGCTGGCCCCGTTCATGGGAGAGCTGCAGCGGCGTATGTGGGCCGCGACCGAGGCGAAGTGTTTCGGCCGAGGTGGCGTGGCGGCAGTTCATCGCGCAACGGGGATTGCGAAGTCGACAATCTTGCGAGGCCTCGCGGACTTGGATTCCGGGCGAGCCGAGTCGCTGTCGCAGGCAGGTCGAATACGGGCGGATGGGGCGGGTCGCAAGATCGCCGAGGTTCACCAGGATGGACTTGCGGAAGCGCTCGATCGGCTGATCGATCCTCAAACGCGGGGCGACCCAGAGTCTGCGCTGCGTTGGACGTCGAAGAGCACGACCAAGTTGGCGGACGAGTTGCAAAAACAAGGTTTCGTGGTCAGCGCGGACACGGTTGCCCGGATGCTGCGTGGGAGCGGGTACAGTCTGCAATCGACACGCAAGCGGCTCGAGGGGGCGTCGCACGCCGATCGGAACGGGCAGTTCGAGCATATCGCGACGTTGACGAAGTCTGCGAAACGACGCCGCACTCCGGTAATTTCGGTGGATACCAAGAAGAAGGAGTTGGTGGGTCGCTACTCGAACGCCGGCCGGGAGTGGCGTCCAGCAGGCCAGCCCGAAGACGTCAACGTACACGACTTCCCGACGCCCGGCAGAGGCAAGGCCATCCCCTACGGCATCTACGACGTCGGACGCAACGAGGGCTTCGTGAGTGTCGGCATCACAGCGGACACGGCCGAGTTTGCCGTCGAGAGCATCCGGCTGTGGTGGCGCAAACTCGGTCGCCGACGCTATGCGCACGCGAAGGAGTTGCTGGTGACTGCCGACTGTGGCGGGAGCAACAGCTACCGTTGTCGTCTCTGGAAGTTGCAATTGCAGGCGCTCGCGGACGAGACGGGAATGAGGATACGCGTAGCTCACTACCCGCCGGGCACGAGCAAGTGGAACAAGATCGAGCATCGGCTCTTCTGCCAGATCACGACCAACTGGCGCGGACGACCGCTCACAAACTATCAAACCGTCGTCGACCTCATCAGCGCGACAAAGACCACAACGGGCCTCAAGGTGTATGCTCATCTCGATACCCGAACATACAAAAAGGGACGCGAGGTCAGCGAGGCCGAAATGGCGACCCTCCGGATCAAGCGAGACAGCTTCCATGGCGAGTGGAACTACGTGTTCCTCCCCAGGACGGAAAGGTAGCGTTTATTTTGCGGAGGCTCCTTACTGCGAGGATCTCAGCTTCGCCGGCTACGACGACTGGTACATGCCCAACCTCGCCGAGCTGCGTTCACTGGTTGACGACTGCCCCGCCATGGAGACGGGCGGTTCCTGCGCGGCGACGGACGTGTGCGATGCTTGCGGTGTAAACGAGCCCTGTTTGGAGACATCGTGCACAGAGGGGTGTGGCTCGCAGGACAGCGGGTGTGGCAGTCAAGGTCTACCGGGAGGCGAGCGGCCGTACTGTAAAGAAGGCGTGCTCGGCGCTAGGCTGGTGCATCTGTCTTCCAGCTACATCGGGGCCGACTATGTGCGATGGGGCTTCAATCCACCGGGGCTGTACGAGACAGGTTGGGAGGCGGTCGTACGCTGCGTGCGCGGCGGCACTCCCACTGCTCCTGCACCAGCGTGTGGTGCCGGTGAGGTCTATCACGCCGACTATGATCAGTGCGTCGACGATTGCGGCGCTGGCTACCACTGGGATCCCGAGCAAGAGGCGTGCTTACCGGATGGGATGGAATGC
>JAWOBP010000186.1:0-117433 GCA_046484285.1 Polyangia bacterium | reverse complement strand
CGGCGACAAGGCCTCGGGCGGGCTCTCGAGCGACAGAAGCGGGTTGTCCGGGTGGTGGTCCGGCTTGAGCATGAACTGGCGGTCGACGATGTTGGAGACCATCGAGTAGACGATCCCCGGCTGATAGATTCTGATTGGATGTCCCATGCTCCTTACATCGGACGCTGGCCCCGCTCGGTTGCAAAAAAGTTTGGCCTGGCGCGAAAAACCGCCATGAACGGAACTTTCCAATCAACTTCCTATCAACCCACGCCGCGCTTCAGCGGGTCTGACACCCGCGCTTCAGGGTCTGACACCCGCGCTTCAGGGTCCGCGCTTCAGCGGGTCTGACACCCGCGCTTCAGGGTCTTCAGTTTGTAGACGCACGGGTCAAGCTGCGGAGGCTCTACCCGATCTTGGAGGCCTGACGTGCTACTAGTGCCGAGTCAACCCGACGATTTCGGGTACGGGGCGAGAGATCATCGGCGGGGGCAAGGAACGAGGACGAAGGACTGGCGGTGCCAATTTGAGGAGGAGTGACGCAGGGATCGTCGATGAGGGCCGGCCCGACCCGGCATTGTGGGGTTGACGAGGCACTAGAGACTTGTAGGAAATTCCATGCTCATGTAGAATTATTTTTGAGAAGCGTCGGATCGAGCAGAGCCTCCGAATAGTGCTCGGAATCGGTCTCGCACGTGGATCAAAAATAGCCGAATAGAGCACGGCGGAAGTCAAGATTCGAGATCGAGACTTTGATGAACGACCCACCCGTCCCAAGCAAAGTCTCCAAGCCGCCGCCCTCGCTCGGGAGACCGCGGCTCGGGCGCTACGACGTAATATATCCGCTCGCCCAAGGTGGCATGGCGTCCGTCCACGTGGGACGGCTGTCCGGGATGGCTGGCTTCGAAAGACTAGTCGCCATCAAGGTGATCCATCCCCATCTCTCCAGCGAGCAGGACTTTGTCAAAATGTTCCTCGACGAGGCCCGCCTGGCCGCTCGCATTCACCACCCCAACGTGGGGGAGGTGATCGAGGTCGGCCAGGAAGGGGACCTATACTACATGGTGTGCGAGCTGATCGTCGGACAGAGCCTGCGCAATATCTACCGGCGCTCTCGCGCGTTCGGCATAGAAGTGCCCCATCCGCTGTGGGCGGACATCGCGGCCAAGGTCTGCCAGGGGCTGCACGACGCCCACGAATTGCGCAACGCCGACGGCGAGCCGCTCAACCTCGTGCACCGCGACGTCTCGCCGCGGAACGTACTCGTATCGTACAACGGATTCGTCAAGCTGATCGACTTCGGAATCGCCTGGGCTCAAGAGCGCGTTTCACACACCGACGCGGGCTCGCTCAAAGGCAAGATCGGCTTCATGCCTCCCGAGCAGATTCGCGGTGAGTCGCTCGATCGTCGCGCGGACCTGTTTTCGCTCGGGGTCTGTCTCTATATGTTGACGACCGGAAGCCACCCTTTTCCCGGCAAGAGCGACGCCGAGCGCCTCAACAAGATCCTGAACGGCGATCTCCGGCGACCGCGCGAGATGTGCCGCTCGATGGATCCGGCGCTCGAGAAGATCATTCTCACCGCCCTCGATGGCGACAAGGAGAATCGCTACGAAACAGCCAGTGCGATGGGACGCGAACTGATGGCGCATGTCTACTCCTCGGCCGATCCTCCGGGCAGCTGGGACAGCTCGACCGAAATTTCGGCGCTGATGCACCGTTGCTTCGAGCACGACCTCGTCCAACACCGCGAACGAATCCGCTCGGCAGTCGAACGCGTTGAGGAAATCGATCCGGACGAGCTCGAACGGGTCCTTGATTCGCGCCCACCGGGGGCCGCCGCACAGCACACTAACATGACCGTCGCCGAGACTCCGCGCAGCATCAAGACACGAGCCGGCGGAGGATGGAAGAAGCTCGTCGGCGCTCTGGCCGCCGGTGCCGTCGCCGTCACTGCCGCGGCGGTGATTCTCACCGTCTTCTTGGCCGGCGGGGGCGGCGAAAAACAGCCCGACGCAGGCACGAGCCGCGTCGCCGCGGGTCAACCCGACAAAGGGAGCGCTCTGGGCGCCACGAGCTCAACCGCCCCAGCCGCCTCGACCGAAGAAGACGCCGACGCCCGTCTTCCGGCGCGCATCGAGATTGAAGTGACTCCCTCGCACGCCACTCTCGAGCTGGACGGAGTCGAGCTCGCCGCCGACACGACCGAGATCCTCGTGCCGCGATCGGGTGATCGCCATACGCTCACGGCAACTGCGGAGGGATTCGAATCGACTACGCACGAGTTCGCCGCCTCGGAGGACGGTCGGTTGAAGATTGCGCTAGAACCGATAGAGAAAAAGTCGCCGCCCAAAACTGGCAAGAGACACCCGGCGGGTAAGAAGAAACGCAGTGGGAAAAAGAGGCCGGCGGGCAAGAAGAAATCGGCCAAGAACAAAAAAGGCCCCGGCCTGGTCGATAGCCCATACAGCGGAGGTTGACGATGCACAAGATTGCGCCGGCAGTTCTCGTTCTCCTTGCGGGTTGCTTCGCGGATTTTCCCGCGCTCGTGGAAAATGACGCTGGTCCGGACGGGGATGTCGACACGGACACAGACGCAGACGCAGACACGGACACAGACACCGACACGGACACAGACACCGACGCAGATACGGACGCAGACACGGACACGGACACAGACACGGACACAGACACCGACGCAGATACGGACGCAGACACCGACACGGACACAGACACGGACACAGACACCGACGCAGATACAGACGCAGACACGGACACGGACACGGACACGGATACAGACACAGACACAGACACAGACACGGATACAGACGCAGACACGGATACAGATACGTCCCTTGATGTGCTCGTCGGATTTCGCTACTCGGGCACGGACGGCGCTTGGCAGGGACTCGACGAGGTGGAGATCAGCGACGCGGATCAGATCGGGATTGTCGTCGAGGGGTTCGAGAGTGGCGTGCTGCCGGCCGACTGGGAACACCAGATTACGAACGAGGACTATACCTGGGACGTGTACGCTGTCGGCGATGGAAGCACGGCAATCGATCCCCAGTCCGGGAGCTACTGCGCCCAGATCTGCTGGGACCACAACCTGGAGGGCCAGGACGAGTGGCTGATCACGCCAGATCTCGCAGCGCTCGGAGCGGGCCCCTGGAAGATCGTGTTCTGGACGATCGGCAGCAAGTCCTTTGCCACGGACGCTACTCTGACGGTAGAGGGGTCATGCGACGGCGGGCAGAGCTGGCAGGTGCTCTACACCTTCCCGGACAGCGACGAGCCGCAAAGCTTTACCTGGTATCAGAACACGGTGACGTTGCAATGCAGCTAGTGCCTCGTCAACCCGACGATTTCGGGTACGGGGCGAGAGATCATCGGCGAGGCCAAGGAACGACGACGAAGGACTGGCGGTGCCAATTCGAGGAGGAGTGACGCAGGGATCGTCGATGAGGGCCGGCCCGACCCGGCATTGTGGGGTTGACGAGGCACTAGCCTTCTCGACACCGGATCGCGAACGTGTAAAACGGCGCTGCGCCGCGCCGCGAGAGCCGCGTGGCCAACAACGAGCGAACACAAAAGGAGACGCGCAATGCGAGTGACAGCGATCTTGCTCGCTAGCTTGGCGACGGTGCTGCTGGCTGCAAGGCCGGCCGGGGCGCAGTCCTCCGAAGTCGAGCCCCCGGACCAGCTGGCAAAGCAGGAGGCGGACGAGCACTTCGCGCGGGGCAAGCAGCTGTTCCGCCAGTCGCGCTTCCTCGAGGCTGCCACGGAGTTCCAGGCCGCGTACGAGATCGCGCCCCACCCTGCCGTGCTCGTCAACGTGGCGGTGAGCTACGACGAGGCCGGCAAGCTCGCCGAGGCGGCCAACCACTACCGGCGTTACCTAAAAAACCCTTTCGAGAAGCTGGACAACGACGAAATCCGCGAGCGCTACGAAGAGCTGGTCGGCGAGTTCGGTCGCTTTCGCGCCGACTGCACCGCCGAAGGATGCGTCGTCTGGGTCGGCGGTGTGGAGCGGGGACCTGCGCCTGTCGAGCTGTTCGTGAGCCCCGGTTCCCACCGCGTCGAGGCGGTGGTGGACGGCCAGGTCGCCGTCGTGTCGATGCAGAGGGTCGGACGGGGCGAGACGGTGGATATCCAGCTCGAGCCCAAGCGCAGCAGCCGACGTGTGGTCCTGGTGAAGCCGGATGAGTTCGGAAAAAAAAGCTACAACGACGCGGCGGACCGCGACGGAGAGCTCGGCCCCGGCTTCTGGATTTCGGCCAGCGTCACGCTGGCAGCCGGAGCGTCCACGGCCGTGTTCGGTTCGCTCACCTTGCGCGAAGCCGACGAATTCGAAAAATCGGGCTACACCGACGCCGACGCCAAGGAGACGGGCGAGCGCGATCGCCTGCTGACCAACATCCTCGCCGGCGTTACTGTCGCCGGTGCGGTGGCGTCGACCGTGTTCGCAATCGTCGATCTGACCGGAAACGAGGAACCCGTCGCAGAAAACGAGGCGGAGACCGCGTCACGCTACCGGCTCGACGTCTCTGCAGCCCCTCTCCCCGGCGGGCTCGGCCTGGGTCTTGTCGGCTCCTTCTGAAAAAGCCCCCCCTGCCCCGGCTCGAAGCCGAATACGGTTTTCGATGCGAAAGTGGGCCGAGCCGGTACGCGGGCGGGCAAAAAATCCACTACGGCCAGGGGAGGAACACGCAGTCGTGGTCCTGCTCGCAGCCGCCGCTCTGCGAGGCCAGTCCAGAAAGATGCAAATGAAAAACATGTTCCAGACGAAAAACCTCATCGAGCACCTCCTTGAACGAACATTCATCATAGCGCTCATCATCTCGGATTCGCCACCCGCGCGATCAGCACCAGGCCCACCAGGAAAAACGCCCCGATCGTCGCCACCGCCGCTCGTTGACTGTCGAACGCGTCCGAGGTCCAACCGAAAACGTACGGCCCCAGTACCGCCGATCCCTTGCCAGCAAAGGCCATGAAGCCGAAGAACTCGCTCGACCTGCCCGCCGGCGCCAGCTGCCCGACGAAGGTGCGGCTGGTGGCCTGGATCGCTCCGATTCCCAGCGAGGCGAGAGCAGCCACTCCCCAGAAGACACCCTTGGCCTGCGCGGTGGTGAACAGACCGGGCCAGACGGCGATCTCGGCGCCCGCGACGACCGCCAGCCAGATCAGCAACGTGGCGACGATCGTACGCTTGGCTCCGAAGCGCTCCGCGACGTGCCCGAAGACGTACGCACCGGGAGCGGCCACCACGTTCATCGCCACGATCAGCAATACGCTCTCCTCCATCGAGAACCCGAGGCTGTCGCTGGAGAACGCCACCGCGAAGACGATGATGGTCAACACGGCGTTGTTGTAGAAAAAGTAGGACGACAGGAAACGCACCAGCTGCCGGTGCCTTCGCAGGCGACGGAGGGTGGTGACGAACCGAGCCAGACCCTGGCGAAAGGCGGCCGCGGCTCCGGCCGGCGGATCCGGCCTGGACAGATCGCGCAGCGCCACGAACGCCGGCACCGCGAAGACGGCGAACCAGGCCGCCACCACCAGCGGCACCAACCGCGGTCGCTCGGAGGCGAGCGGCATGACCGCCAGCAGGCAGCCCAGGCCGCCGAGATAGCCCAGCGCCCATCCCGAGCCGGAGAGCCGCTCCATCTTGTCCGCCGGAACCAGCTCGGGGAGAAAGGCGTTGTAGAACACGCACGAGCTCTCGAACCCGACGGCCGCCGCGATGAAAAGCACGATCGCCCAAAGCACGGTCCCCGCTCCGGTCAGCGAAAGAGCCGCGGTGGCGGCGATGCTCAGCGAGGCGAATCCGATCATGAACACCCGCTTGCGACCCGCCCGGTCGGCGATCGCTCCCAGCAGCGGCACGGTCAGGAACACGATCAGCGCGGCCAGCGAGTTGGCCAGGCCCCAGAGATGATCCGAGCGACCGGGCTCGTTTCCACCCACGACCACGGACTTGAAGTAGATCACGTAGACCGCCGTCACGATCACCGTGGGAAAGGCCGAGTTCGCGAAGTCGTAGAGGCACCAGGCAAAGCGCTGCTTGCGAGTCGAGCGCGGTCGGGCCGGCGACGAGGCTTCGTCTTTCATCGAAGGCAATCTACGTGGCCCGCAACGGCTCGACAACAGAGAAAGCCCTGTTTTTCCAAGGTCCTCGCATACGGCCTCTTTTTCCGCTATCTTCTAGCGGTTGATGTCTGCCGAGCATGGCACTGACGCAGGAGCGTCGATGAGAACCAAGGCCATCATTTCATCGGTACTCGCCCTGATCTGCTCCGGCTGCGGAGCCGCGGCCAAGCAGAGCGGCTACGAGGGAGCCTACTCCGCCCAGGTGGAAACGGTCGGAGGAGGAGGCGGCGGCGCGGAAACGCGGGATGCCCTCGCCGAGGAACCCGCCTACGTCGAGGACGACGCGGCCTTCTTCGACGAGGCGGAGAGTGAAGAAGCTACGGCGGCGCCCGCTCCATCTGCTCCGGCCAAGAAGAAGGCCTCTCCTTCGAGCTACGACAAGAAAAACGAAACGTCCCGTCAAAGCTCGAACAAGGAAGACAGCCGGCGGCAGCATGTCGATCGCGGCGGCGAAGAAGGCGCCAAGAGCCGGGAGCTCCCGGAACCGATGGTCGTCTACACCGGCTTTCTCCACCTGAGGGTTTCGCGCCTGCTCGAAGCGGTCGACGAGATCACGGGAATCACCGAGGAGAGGGGCGGATACGTGGAGTCGCTAACCAGCGACGTGATCGTTGTCCGCGTTCCAGCAGGCGATTTCGAGGAGGTGATGGACACCTTCGCCGCCGTCGGCGATCTGCTCCAGCGCCGCATCCAGGCGATGGACGTGACCGAGCAGTTCACCGACATCGGCGCACGCCTGGCCGTGGCGCGGGAAGCTCGCGAGCGCCTGCTGGTTCTGCTAGAGCGCACCGTGGACGTCGAGGAGCGCCTGCGGATTCTGGAGGAGATCAAGCGCCTCTCGGAGCAAATCGAATCGATGGAGTCGACGCTCTCGACACTGCGCAACCTGGTCGACTACTTCACGATCACGATCGAGCTGGAGCCGGTTCTCGAGCAGTCCGGCTCCGAGATACACCGCTCGCCGTTTTCCTGGGTCCGCGATCTCTCTTCGCACAAGATCACGATCCGCGAAGGTCTCGGCGAGTTCGAGATGGATCTGCCGGCGGACTTCGTTCTGTTCGACAAGGAGGACGTCTACCGGGCTCAGGCAGCCGACACCACCGTGATCAGGGGCGGGGTGGTGGACAACGAGCCGCTGGGCGACCCCGAGTTCTGGTCCGAGGCCGTGCACCACGAGATGGACGGCCGCGACGAGGAGCTGATCGAGCATGAGGTCGCCGGCGAGATCCGCTACCGGGTCTACAAGGACGCCAGCGTCGAGCCGCGCTATTACCTGGTGGGCGTGACGACGCGCGAAGACGACCTGTACGTGGTCGAGGTCTTCTATCCCAGCGAGGAGTCTTTCGAGGACCACCACGACGCGATCGTCGAGTCGCTGGCCACTTTCCGGGTGTACTGATGAGCTTTCCCGTCAACAGAAAAAATCGCCTGGCAATCGCTACGTTCTGCGCTCCGCTGCTATCGGGCGTCTTGCTGCTGCTGGCGGCCGCGGCCGTGGCCGACGAGCCGCAAGAAGCCGGCGAGCAATCGGAGCAGGAGCCGGTTGATCGAGCGGAGAGATCGGAGCCTTCGGCCGAACCCGCGGACGACGCCGGAACCGAGAGCGGACGCCGGACCGCGCTCGTTTCCCGGATGGTGGTCAAGGTGGTCCACTCGGACGAGGCCCGCGCCCGGTTGATCGAGGCGGCCCGCGAGCTGAACGGTTTCCCCACGCTGGTCACCGACGAACGGCTCGTGCTGAAGATCCCTCCCGACAAGCTGGGACGGATCGTCGAGTCCGCCGGAGAGCTGGGACCGGTGCTGGAAAAGACGCTGGAGCGCGAGGACCTGACCGAGGAGATCGCCCAGCTCGAAGGCCGTCTGAGGTCCAAGCGAAAAATCCTGGCCAAGCTGCGGAGCTTCTTCGACGACTCGGGCGTACAGGCCACCTTGCGCATCGAGCGCAACATGACCGGGCTTGTCAGGGAACTGGAGGAGGTCAAGGGCAGGCTGCGCGTGGTGCGCGAGCGATCGCAGTGGGCCGTGCTCGACGTCTCGTTCAGCTTTCGCAAGCGCGATCGCGTGGTCTACGTGCACTCGCCGTTCGAATGGATCAACACGGTCGATCTCGATCTCTTCCTGGGAGGGTTCTGAATGGGCGTCGCAATCCACTCAGAGGACAGAAGGAAACAACCACCCGGAAGGTTTCCGCGATCCGCGTGCCTCGTCGTGCTTCTGGCCTGCTGCTGGGCGCCGAGCGCTTGCGGTCCCCCGCCCTACAGAATGGAGCTGGGGGACAGCTTCAAGCAGTACGACGAGTCCCGCGACTACAAGCTGATCACGGCCGAGGGGGTTCGCGTCAAAGCGCGAGAGGTGGACAACTACCCCAAGGCCGACCTCGAGTTCTGGACCGACGCGTTGGCCGGGCATCTCGCGGAGCGCGGCTACGCCCTCGACTCGCGTGAGTGCTTCGAGACCGACGCCGGGCTGGCCGGCTGCACTCTCGACTTCGCGCTGCCCCACGGCGCCGAGGACTGGGCCTTCAGCACCACGTTGTTCGTGGTCGACGACGAGGTTATTGTGCTCGAGGCTGCCGCCTCCTACGAGCGTTTCACCGAAATCGAAGAGGAGCTGGACGCAATGGTCCGCACCTTCTCCCCCGAGTGAGGAAAGAGTTGCGCCGGAGAATCATCCAGATTGCAATCAGCGCCCTGCTGGTCGGCGGAGGCTTGATCTATCTGATCGCGTCGAGCTTCGGCGACTCGATGGTCTACTACAAGACGGTCGAAGAAGTGCTCGCCGAGCGAGAGCGTTTCGAGGGACGCCCCGTGCGCGTCAACGGTCTGCTGGTGGACGGCTCGGTGCGCCGCAAACCGAACAGCGACGAGTTCCGCTTCGACCTTTCCAAGAACGAAAAGGTGCTCTCGATCTCTTACAGCGGCATCCTGCCCGATTCGATGAAGCCCGGCCGCGAGCTGGTCGTGCAAGGCGTGCTTCAGCCCGGCGCGGACCTGCTCATGGCCGACGAAATCCTGACCAAGTGTCCCTCCAAGTACGAGGATATCGCGCGTTCGAAGGGTGAAGATCCCTAAAAGCCCCACCCGTGTCCGAACTCAAAACTTGGCGCCGAACGTCTGCGTCCAGGTCGGATAGTAGTAGCTGTCCGATATCTCGGCGTAGCCGGCGCCGAAATGCTCGAAGTCCGGGTTCATGATGTTGGCGCAGTGCCCGTCCGACGCCATCCAGCCCGACATGGCATCGGCCGCAGTGATCGAGCTGTAGGCAATATTCTCGCCCAGCGCCGACCAGCCCGTGTAGCCGGCGTACTCGATTCGCTCCACCATCGAGTCGCCGAACGGGCCGCCGGAGCTGTAGTGTGAAAAGGTCTCCTCGACACCCATCCACTTGCTGTGGGCCCTGGCCGCGCACCGCAAAGAAGGATCCATTACCAGCGGATCGGCGGATCCGAAAGAGCCCTCGCTGCCGCAGTCGGCCCCCTCCTCGCGCTGCTGGTTGACCAGCACCAGCAGCTCCTCCTCGAGAGCGGCCCAGGCCGGATCCCACGACTCCACGTAGGGATCGCACTCGGCCGGATCCACATCGGTGTCAGTATCCGTATCGCTGTCCGTGTCGCTGTCCGTGTCCGTGTCGCTGTCCGTGTCCGTGTCGCTGTCCGTGTCCGTGTCCGTGTCGCTGTCCGTGTCGCTGTCCGTGTCCGTGTCCGTGTCCGTGTCGCTGTCCGTGTCGCTGTCCGTGTCGCTGTCCGTGTCCGTGTCCGTGTCCGTGTCGCTGTCCGTGTCCGTGTCCGTGTCCGTGTCGCTGTCCGTGTCCGTGTCGCTGTCGCTATCCGTGTCGGCATCGGCATCAGTGGCTGTATCCGACCCGGTATCAGTGCCCACGCCGCCGTCCTCCTCGTCGGGCAGCACCCCGTTGGTGCACGCCGCTGTTCCGACCACAGCCAACAATACGAATGCCGTCACGCGCCTCATCGTTACCTCCTGTGAGCTCGCTCTTCCCGACATTCCACTATTCTACCACTGTCTCGGGCCGAAAGGATCAGGGTGAATCGCAATCCTCCCAGCAGTTGCAGTAGTTCTCCCCCGGACCGCAATCGCCGTTTCCGCAGTGGGCGCAGATCGTGGAACCTACGCAATCCGTGCATCCGCCCAGACCGTCGGGCTCGTCGCAAGCGATCTTCTCCAGGTCGCCGCAGCACTCGGGCGCGCCGGGAAAGACGGGAACATGTTCCCCCTCGCCGGCACAGTCCGCCGACCCGGTCTCGGTGTCGGTGTCCGTATCCGTGTCCGTGTCCGTATCCGTGTCCGTATCCGTGTCCGTGTCTGTGTCGGTGTCCGTATCCGTGTCCGTGTCTGTGTCCGCGCCTGCGTAGCACTGCGCCTCGCCGCCCAACACGGCGCACGTCATCCCCTGTACCGCGCAATCGTCGTAGTCGGTCCATGCGCCGTTATCGCAGTGCTGGACGATCTCCTCGAGACAACGGGTATCGCTCGCCTCGCACTCGCCGGTCTCGCCCGCGCCCTCCCCTCCATCTCCGCAGCCGGCAAACGCAACCGCGATGGTGGCAACCAAAACAGCCCTCACGACTCCGCCTTTCATCCAGACCTCCTCAATCCTCCCGTAATGCAGCATAGCACGCCCGGCTGGCCCCCGTCAGATCCGAGGGGCTCACCCGCCCCAGGTGATGGTCTCGACCAGCAAAGCGATCGAAGCGAAGGCTCCCAGCACGATCAGCATCAGCACCACACCCTGGATCCACTGCCGGCCCCTGGCCCCCCGCTCACCGAAATCGGTCGTCCAACTTTGCCGGGGAATCTCTCCGTCGTTCATGATCATCGCCGTGATCCGCTCCTGGCGCCGCCGGGCCTGGATCGCGATCATTCCGATCAATGCTCCCACCGCCAGACCGATCGCCAGGATGATCGCCATCACGACACGCTGGAACGACTGCTTGAACTCGGCCAGCTCGCTGTCGTCCTCGGCGCGGCTATTGACCAATTGCGGTATGACGCGGTGCCCGGTGTACAACCGCGACAGGGCGAACGCCTCGGCCATGCTCCTGCGGTAGCCGGCCCCTGTCTCGAGGGGCATTTGCGCAACCGCCTCGGCCCAAGCGGCGTCGGAATCACTCTTTTCCAGGCGCCGCAACACTTCCCGCAGCGACTGTTCGCGCGTCTCGCCCTCCTTCATTGCGTAGACATGGCGTACCGCCACGCTGCGGCCTGGCATCAGCGCCGAGGAGGTCAGCTGCAAGCGCAGCGGCCCACGGGCCTCGACCGGAAGATCGAGACCGGCCTTTCCCGCTCCGTCCGCCCAAGCCGCCTCGGCGCCGATCCAGCGGCTACCGTCGAACAGGTCGGCGTATACCGGCCCACCGGCCGACAGCTTGGAGACCTGCACGCGGACAGGCTCTCCGGGCGGCACCAGGGGCTCGTCTATCCTTGCCGAGATTCCGGCGAAGACCACCGGCGGGTAGAGGTAGGCTCCCGACCTCTCAGCGCCGCCGTCGGCCGGACCGCCGTCGCCTCCCGGATACCGGGCGCCGATTGCGCGCACCGGAAAATCGGTGCTACACGGAGCGATCGGGAGCGCCATCAGCCCCAGGCGATCGGTGCGGCGCTCGATTCGCTCGACGCCCCTGGTCCCGCTCGGGAGTTCCAGTTTCACCGGAGCGCTCAGCGGCCGACCTTCGTCATCGAGAGTGCGCGCGAACAACACCGAAGTCAGCCCGGTGGGAGCGCCGCGATCCTCGGGCAGCAGCTGGATTCGCGTCTCGCCTCTGACTACCTCGGGCGGCGGATCGCGCCCGGACGCGTCGTCCGGAATCGTCAATTCGGCCACAGGCAAACGCTCCACGATCTCCACCTCGCCGGCGACTCTGCGTCGCCGGTCATCGAACTCTATCTTCAACTCCAGCGTCGCCGGGCCGGGATCGATATCCGGCACCCAAAAGACCATCCCCAGCGCGTAACCCGCGCCGCCGGCCCCGCTTTCGAACAGCCGGTGACTCCGCCCTCCCTGCACCAGCCGCCCGGCCAACCGTGCCGGACGGTAGAACCGGTGGCCGTCCGAAATGAGCGTGACGCGCAGCGCGGCGCGGCTCCCGGCCTGCATGCGAGGCTCGCACAGCACCACGATCGTGTGGTCGATGCCGTACTGCGAGACGCGAATCCCGGCCGAGACGAGCGCGAAGACGACCAGCGGAATGACCGCGAACAGAGCGATACGCACAGACCTGCGATCGAAGAGATCCGGGCGCGAGCCGCCGTGCTGTTCACCATCGGGCTGCAAGAGAAGATCCGTCCGTAAGATTCAGCGTACCAGGCTCGAGCCGCCGCGCAATGATCGGAATCGGCCGCCAGTTTCGCCAGGATCCACCATCAAGCTCCGGGTTTCGGTGCAGAGACGCAAAAGGACGGATCAGCCCGCGATGATTCGCGGCAATATCATCTGGTGGACCGGGCAGAAGCTCTTGGGGTTCTGGTAGCAGCCGTCGGCGAACGCCACGGCGTAACGCCGCATCTCGGAGAGCCGAATCGTCTCGTCGACGAAGCCGCGCTTGGCGCAGTACTCGGGTCGCGACCGCTTGTGGTAGCGCTCGGCCAGCTCGTTCATCTTCTCGATCACCGGCTCCAGGTCGCGCCCCGCCTCGTGCTCCTTGACCAACCTGCGGGAATACGAGGCCACCGCCGCGGTCTCTCCGTGCATCACGTAGATCTCGGTGGCCGGCGTGCCGAGGGTGAAGGCGTTGTTGTCGTTGGCCTGCGGGCCGCCCATGATGTAGTGCGCGGCCGCGGTGCCCTTGCGCAGCACCACCAGCATCATCGGAACGTCCGTGTTCTGAATCGAGTAGATCAGCGACTGCCCGAGACCGAGCAGCTCGGCCTTCTCCGCCTGGTCGCCGACGTCGATGCCCGAGGTGTCCTGCAGCCACAGGATCGGAATTCGATCGCGGCCGCAGAGCGTGACGAACTCGTTCATCTTGATCAGCCCCTGGCGGTACAGCTTACCGCCGATGCCCGGGTAGTCGGCGTACTCCGGGTAGCCTGCGCCGAGGAAGCCCTGGCGGTTGGCGATCACGCCCACCGGATAGCCGTCGATGCGGGTCAGGCCGGTGTAGACCTCGGGACCGTAGTCGGGCCGGAACTCGCGGTGCTCGGAGTCGTCGACCAGCCTGGCGATCACCTGCTCGACCTTGTAGGTCTGCTTCTGATCGAACGGCAGGATCGAGTAGAGGTCGTCGACCGGATAGCGCGGCTCGGCCGGCTCGGCGACGCGGAAGAAACGCGGAGCGTAGCACGGCATCTCGGCCATGTAGCTCTTGAGCCCGTCCAGCACCTCTTTTTCGGTCTCGTAGACGTAGCGAAAAAAACCGGTCTCGTCGCGGTGGACCTCGACGCGCCCCGGCGGCTTGGCCTTCAGCTTGCGCTGCGCCTCGATGATCTGCTCGGCGCCTTCCATGTCGAAATGGCCCTTGGGGCTCATTCCGCCCACGATCCCGGCGCCGCCGACCGCGATGTTGGCGTCCTTGTGCGCGAACAGCACCGTGGGGCTGATCCCGTGGTAACCACCGCCGGCCGGGTTGGTACCGAAGATCGCGACCAGCACCGGGATCCCCAGCTGCTCGAGCTCGGTGTGGCGGTAGAACGGCGCGCCGTGGCCGCGGCGATCCGGGTAGACCTCCTCCTGCATCGGCAGCTTGACCCCCGAGCAGTTGAGCACCCACACCAGCGGGAGGTGCAGCCGCTTGGCCAGGTCGGTGACACGCAGGATGTTGTCGGCCTGGCCCGGTATCCAGGCGCCGGCCAGCGTCTTGTTGTTGGAGGCGACCACCACGGCCCACTTGCCGCCGATGCGGCCCAGGCCGTCGATCACGCCGGTGGTGCCCTCCTCGTTCTCCTCGGGGTCGTACAGCGTGTGCAGCGGGCACCAGCTGCCCTCGTCAACCAGATGCTCGAGGCGCTCCCAGCCGTTCAGCTGCCCGCGCTTTTGCAGCTTCTCGTCCGGAATCCCGGCGGCGCGCACGCGCTCCAGCTCCGCGTCCAGCCTGGCCTCCACCTCGCGCAGCTCGCCCGCGCTCTGCTCCATCCGCTTGGCCGCCTTCTCCGTCAGCGGTTTGCCGATTCCGTCCATCTTCTCGAAGTACTTTTTCATCTGGAGCCTCCGTGTGCCTCTAGACCATCAGCAGCCAGCGCCGCGCCGGCGCGCTAGAGTCCTCATACCAATCGCCGCGGTCGCGTCAAGAACATCGCGCCGAAACAACCGATCGATTCTCCAGCCGAGCTTGACGGGAATGCGGGCAGGGATATGTTGCTTCTCGCAAGGAGGCCGTCTTGCCCGGCAGACCCGTTCCCAAGCCCGAGTGGCTCAAGGTTCGCCTTCCCGGCGGGGAGCGCTACCGGCGCGTCAAGCGAGCGGTGGAGAGCGGCGGCCTCAACACGGTCTGCCGGGAGGCGCGCTGCCCCAACGTGGGCGAATGCTGGGACGCGGGCACGGCTACCTTCATGATCCTGGGCGACAGCTGCACCCGGGGCTGCCGATTCTGCTCGGTGCGGCGCGCGAACCCGGGCGGAGAAACCGACCTCGACGAGCCCCGGCGCGTGGCCCGCGCCGCGTCGGAGATGGGCCTCGACTACGCGGTCGTGACCTCGGTGACCCGGGACGACCTGGAGGACGGCGGCGCCGCTGTGTTCGCCGACACGATCCACTCGCTTCGATCTCTGGATCCCGCCCCGCTGGTGGAGGTGCTGATCCCGGACTACCTCGGCGAGCCTCTCGCGACCGTGATCGAGGCCGGGCCGGTGGTTTTGGCCCACAACATCGAGGTGGTGGAGCGGCTCTCCGGCTCGATGCGGCACTCCCGCTTCTCCTACCGTCGCTCGCTGGAGGTGCTGGAGGAGGCTCGCCGCCTGGGCGGCCCGCGCGGAATGCTGACCAAGTCCTCGATCCTGCTCGGGCTCGGCGAAAGCCGTTTCGAAATCGTCTCGGCGATGCGCGACCTGAGAGAGGCGGGCGTCTCGCTGCTGGTGCTCGGCCAGTACCTGCGGCCCACCCGCTCCAGCGCCGAGGTGGCGGAGTACGTGCGGCCCGAGGTCTTCGACGAGCTGACCGAGGCCGGCCGCGAGATGGGCTTCGACTACGTGGCCTCCACTCCGTTGGCCCGCACCTCCTACCGCGCGGCCGAAGCATACGTGAAGCGCCTGCGGGCGGCCCGGGCGGGATGAGCGAGCCCGCCCGCTTCGACCTGCGCGTCCTGCCCGGGTTGACCCCGTATTTCGAGGCGCGCCGCTTGCAGCTCGACCTGGTCGAGCGGCGGCGCTCGGGAGAGATCGGCGAGACGCTGCTGCTGCTCGAGCACCCGCCGGTGATCACGCTGGGACGCAACGCCGACCCCGCCGGAGTGATCGCCTCCGCCGGCGAGCTGAAGCGCTGCGGCGTGGAGCTGCACCGGGTCGAGCGCGGCGGGGAGGCGACCTACCACGGGCCCGGCCAGATCGTGGGCTACCCGATCTGCGACCTGCACGCGTTGAAGATCGGCGTGGCCGCCTACGTGCACCGGCTGGAAGAAGCGATGATCCGCGCCGCGGCGAAGCTGGAGGTCGAGGCCGGGCGCCGCGAGAGGCTGACCGGCGTCTTTTGCGAGCGGGGCAAGATCGGCGCGATCGGCGTGCGCGTCAGCCGCGGGATCGCCTTTCACGGCTTCGCCTTCAATGTCGACCCGCATCTCGACCACTACCGGCTGATAGTCCCCTGCGGCCTGAGCGAGACCCCGATCACCTCGATCGCCGCCACGCTCGGCCGAAGCCCGAGCATGGAGCGCGCGAGAAAAGCGGTGATTCGGTCTTTTGGTGAGGTTTTCGGCCAGGCCCTGACAAGCAGCGTGCGGCGAGTACAATGATCTCGGTGGAGGGTGGCGATGGACTGTAACCGACGCGATCTCTTGCGCATGCTGGCTTGCAGCGCGGCCGCCTGCCCGATGCTCGAGGCTGCGCGAGCGGCCGCGGCGGTGGGGCGCGAGCACGAGGCGCTGCACTGGAAGGACGCGGGCGAGAAGCGCGTGGAGTGCCAGCTGTGCCCCAACCGCTGCGTGATCGCGGACCGCGAGCGCGGAACCTGCGGAGTGCGCGAGAACAAGGACGGCAAGCTCCACACGCTGGTCTACGGCAACCCCTGCTCGCTGAACAACGACCCGATCGAGAAAAAACCGCTCTTCCACTTTCGGCCCGGCAGCAAGGCGTTCTCGCTGGCCACCGCCGGCTGCAACATCGAGTGTCGTTTCTGCCAGAACTGGCAGATCAGCCAGTTCCGCCCCGAGCAGGTGCCGAGCCGCGAGGTGATGCCAGCAGAGATTGTGCGACACGCCGAACGGCTGGGGTCGAAGGCGATCGCCTTCACCTATTCCGAGCCGGTGATCTTCTACGAGTACATGAAGGGCATCTGTCTCGCGGCAAAGGGCAGCGGGATCGGCAGGGTCATGATCTCCAACGGCTACATCGAGCCCAAGCCGATGAAGGAGCTGCTGCCCCATCTCGACGCGGTCAAGGTCGATTTCAAGGCTTTCAGCGAGTCTTTCTACCGCGACCTGTGCTCGGCCCACCTGCGGCCGGTGCTCGACACCCTGGTTCGCATCAAGGAGCACGGCACCTGGCTGGAGATGGTGATGCTGGTCATCCCCACGATGAACGACAGCCCGGCCGAGCTGAAGGCGATGTCGCGCTGGATCGTCCAGAAGCTGGGCCCGGATGTGCCGATCCACTTCACGCGCTTCCACCCCATGTACAAGCTCAAGAACCTTCCGCCCACGCCGGTCACAACGCTCGAACGCGCCAGGGAGATAGCGCTCGAGGCCGGCTTGCACTTCGCCTATGCCGGCAACGTGCCGGGCCACCCCGGAGAGAACACGCTCTGCCCCGAGTGCGGCAAGACTCTGATCGAGCGCGACGGCTACCGGATTCGCAACAATGGCCTGGAAAACGGTCGCTGTCCTTCTTGCAAGACTCCGATCCCGGGCGTCTGGAAATGAGCGATCCACAGCTGAAATAATATTCACACCACCACGGAAAAATTTGGTACCATTTACCCATCATGTGTACAAAAACAAGTGTCGTAATGCGAGTTTGGTTCCTGGCGTTTTTCGTTTTCGCGACATGGGGTTGCGCCAATGTCTCGGGCGGGGGGAACGATCCAATCGACGACGTTCCAGATGGGGGAACCGATACCGAATCCTCTTCGGATGCCGATGGTGATGCGGACAGCGACACCGATTCCGACACGGATTCTGATGCCGACACCGACACCGATGCCGATACCGACACCGGCACGGAAACCGGCAGCGATACTCTGACCGACGCAGGCCCGGGCGACTGCGGCGACGGGCACTGCGGCGAGGGTGAGGACGAGTGCAGCTGCCCGGCCGACTGCGGATCGCTGTGCGGAGACGGCTGCTGCAACGGCGATGAGGATGCGGAGACCTGCCCGGACGACTGCGAGGGATGCGGCGACGACGTCTGCGACACCGACGAGACGAGCTGCACCTGTCCGGCCGATTGCGATCCCTACTGCGGAGACGAGTGCTGCAGCGGCGGCGAGGACAACTGCAGCTGCCCGGCCGACTGCGGATCGCTGTGCGGCGACGACTGCTGCAACGGCGACGAGGACGGCGAGAGCTGCCCCGAGGACTGCTCCTACTGCGGCGACGAGATCTGCACCGCTTCGGAATCGACCTGCGAGTGCCCCGTCGACTGCGGCAGCGACTGCGGCGACGGTTGCTGCAACGGCGACGAGGACCCGTGCAACTGCGACCTGGACTGCGGCGCGGTCTGCGGCGACGGCTGCTGCAACGGCGACGAGACCACGGAGACCTGCCTCGAGGACTGCCCGACCACCTGCGGCGACGATCTCTGTCTCGGCGACGAGACCCCCGAGACCTGCCTCGAGGACTGCCCGACCACCTGCGGCGACGGGTACTGCGCGGGAGAAGAGACGCCGGAGAACTGCCTCGAGGACTGCGAAACTTTCTGCGGTGACGGCTTCTGCGTCGGCGACGAGGACGGCTGCTCCTGCCCCGAGGACTGCGGCAGCGAGTGCGGCGACACCTGCTGCAACGGCGACGAGGACAGCTGCTCCTGCGACCAGGACTGCGGATCTGTCTGCGGCGACAGCTGCTGCAACGGCGACGAGGACGCTCTGGGCTGCCCGGACGACTGCCCGGCGGTCTGTCCGGACGACGCCTGCACCCACGACGAGACCGCGGCCTCGTGCCCGGACGACTGCAAGGCGATCTGCGGCGACGACGCCTGCACGCACGACGAGTCGCCCACCTCCTGCCCGGACGACTGCGACGCGATCTGCGGCGACGGATCCTGCACCCACGAGGAAACGCCTTCCTCTTGTCCTGATGACTGCGAGGGGTGCGGTGACAGCGTCTGCTCCGCCGAGGAGAACTTCTGCAACTGCTCCTCCGACTGTCCCGACGTTTGCAATGATGGTTGCTGCTCGGCCTCCGAGAATTACTGCGACTGCCCGGACGATTGCGGCGACATCTGCGGCGACGGATGCTGCTCCGCCTCCGAGACCTACTGCAACTGCACCGACGATTGCGGCGACGTCTGCGGCGACGGATGCTGCTCCGCCAGCGAGGACGCCTGCAACTGCGCTCAGGACTGCGAGGAGAGCTGTGGCGACGGCTGCTGCTCCGCCTCCGAGCACTACGGCAACTGCGCCCAGGACTGCGGCGACAGCTGCGGCGACAGCTACTGCTCGGCCAGCGAGGACGCCTGCAGCTGCGCCCAGGACTGCGAGGAGATCTGCGGCGACGGCTGCTGCTCCGCCGGCGAGGACGCGACCTCCTGCCCGGACGACTGCGTCAGCTGCGGGGACGGCACCTGCGACGTGGGCGAGACCTACTGCAACTGCCCGGCCGACTGCGAAATCACCTGCGACGACGGCTGCTGCTCCACCGGGGAGAGCTACTGCAACTGCCCCCAGGACTGCGGCGACATCTGCGGCGACACCTGCTGCTCCGCCTCGGAGAACGCCTGCACCTGTCCCGACGACTGCAACGACGCCTGCGGCGACGGCTGCTGCTCCGCCGGCGAGAACTACTGCAACTGCCCGACCGAGTGCGTCGACTACTGCGGCGACGGCTGCTGCTCCGCCACCGAGCACTTCGGCAACTGCTCGGAGGACTGCAACGACGTCTGCGGCGACGGCTACTGCTCGGCTTCCGAGACAGAGTGCACGTGCAGCGACGACTGCTCGGTAACCTGCGGCGACGGCTGCTGCTCGGCATCCGAGAACTACGGCAACTGCTCGGCCGACTGCCCCGACGTCTGCGGCGACAGCTACTGCTCGGCCACCGAGGACTACTGCAACTGCCCGAGCGACTGCGGCGACATCTGTGGCGACGGCTGCTGCTCGGCCACCGAGCACTACGGTAACTGCTCGGCCGACTGCGCCGACGTCTGCGGCGACGGCTACTGCTCGGCCTCGGAGAGCGACTGCAACTGCTCCCAGGACTGCGACCCGGTCTGCGGAGACGGCTGCTGCACGGGCGCCGAGACGACCTGCAACTGCGAGACCGACTGCGGCGCCCACTGCGGAGACGGCACCTGCAACTGCGGCGAGACGATGTCGACCTGTCCGGGCGACTGCCCCGGCTGCGGCGACGGCACCTGCGACTCGGGCGAGAACTACTGCAACTGCCCGGCCGACTGCTTTGAGGTCTGCGGCGACGACTGCTGCTCCGCCTCCGAGGACTACGGTTCCTGTCCCCAGGACTGCGACAACATCTGTGGAGACGGATACTGCTCGGCCACCGAGGACTACTGCACCTGCTCCGACGACTGCGACGACATCTGCGGCGACGGCTGCTGCTCCGTCTCCGAGGACTACGGCAGCTGCTCGGCCGACTGCGCCGACGTCTGCGGCGACGGGTACTGCTCCGCCTCCGAGGACTACTGCAACTGCTCCGATGACTGCAACGACGTCTGCGGCGATGGATGCTGCTCCGCCTCGGAGAACTACTGCACCTGCCCGGCGGACTGCACCACCGACTGCGGCGACTACTACACCTGCAGCGGCGGGGCCTGCACCTACTGCGACCAGGATACGATGTGCGACTGGGACTGCCACGACTGCGGCACGCAGCACTGCCTCGACCACGGAACCTGGACCGAGTGCGTGGAGTGCATCTACGACAGCGACTGCGGCACCGACGAGGTCTGCGACTCGAGCAACCAGTGCGTGGCCTCGGGCTGCGGCATCTCGGTCTACGAGACCTTCGAGTCGGGCCTGCCCTCGGGCTGGAGCATCTACGACGGCGACGGCTACTACGGCGCCGACGGCTACACCTGGGAGCGGACCAGCGGCTCACCTCCCTCGGGCGGCAGCGGCTACTACTACGAGTGCAACTCCGATGCGGCCGGTTCATCAGTCGATATGCTGGAGGGGCTGTACACCGACTGGTACGACGGCGACACCTGCGACACGGTCACGCTGGAGTTCGATCACTACTACTACGACTACGACGACTATGATTTCGCGCGCGTCTACATCACCAACGACGGCAGCACCTGGTACCTGTTGACCGAGTACACCTCGACCACCGAGGGCCACGTAACGCTCGACTTGCAGCGCAGCTCGTGGAGCGGGACCCAGGTCCAGGTCGAGTTCCAGTACGAGGCCAACTACGGCTGGTACTGGCGCGTCGACGACGTCGAGATCTCGGGCACGCCCTGAGCGGGCCGCTCAGCGAAAGACCTTGAGCGGCGCCAGCCGCCCTTCCCTCTGCTCGGCCACGGCGACCAGCTCCCCCCTGTCGTCCAGCAGCACCAGCGGCCCCTGCGCCGTCTCTTCCAGTCCTCCGGGCGGCTCGATCCGCTGCCCGTCTCGCACGCGGCGCGCTTCTTCCCGGCCCAGCACGGCCCGCGGCCTGCCGCGCAGCGCCTCGCCGAGCGGCACCACCCTCGACCCGAGATCGAAGCCCGGCTCGTCGAGCCTGGCCAGCGGCAGCGCCTCTTCGACGTCGAAACCCGAGCCGTGCGTGCGCCGCAGCGCGGCCAGGTGGGCGCGCGTGCCGAGCGCGATTCCCAGGTCGCGGGCCAGCGAGCGGATGTACGTTCCCCGCCCGCAGCGCACGGTCAGCTCCAGCTCGCGCTCGCCGAGCCGCTCCAGCTCGATCGCGTCGATCCGCACCTTGCGTGGCCGCGGCTCGACTCGCTCTCCTCTCCGTGCCCTTCTGTACTGCGGTACTCCCTCTTGCTTGAGCGCCGAGTAGGCGGGCGGAACCTGTTCGATCTCTCCGGTGAAACGCGCCAGCGCGGCGCGCACGCTCTTCTCGCCGAGCGGCGGGACGTCGGCCTCGGCCAGCGTCTCCCCCTGCGCGTCGTCCGTTTCGGTCTGGCGGCCCAGCGCGATCCGCGCCCGGTAGATCTTCTCGCCGCCCATCAGCAGCTCGACCAGTCGCGTGGCCCTTCCCAGGCAGATCAGCAACAGGCCCTCCGCGAGCGGATCGAGTGTGCCGGCGTGGCCCACGCGACGAATGTTGGCGGCGCGACGTACGGCCCGCACGACGTCGAACGACGTGGGGCCGCGGGGCTTGTCGATCGGAAGCAGACCTTCCATCAGGAATTCGGGGAGGTGTCGCCTCCGCTAGCCAGCAGCCGCGAGGCCGCTTCGATCACCCGGCGTCGCGCCTCGGTGAGATCGACCCCCTCCAGCGTGCAGGCGGCCGCGTTGTCGTGTCCTCCCCCGCCGAACCCGGCGGCCAGATCGCCAACGTCGTACCTGCCCTTGGAACGGAAGCTGACCTTGATTCCCCCGTTCTCCTCGACGCGCAGCATCGCCGCGATCTCGACACCCTCCACCGCGCGGCCGAAATTGACCATTCCGTCGAGGTCGGCCTTGCCCGCGCCGCATTCGGCGAGCAGCTCGCGCGTGGCGGTCATCACCGCCAGCCCTCCCCCGGCGTGCACCTCCAGCGTGCCGAGCACCTCGGCCAGCAACCGCTGTCGCTTCAGCGGATACGACTCGTAGAGCGAGGTCGCGGTCGGCCACGGCTCCGCTCCCAGCTCGACCAGGTCGGCTGCGACCCGGTGGGTGTGGCCCGTCGTGCTGCTGTAGCGGAACGAACCGGTGTCGGAAACGATCGAAGCATACAGGCAGGCGGCGATCTCGCGGTCCAGCGGCCACGTCAGCTCGCGGGCCAGGTCGTAGATGATCTCGCCCACGGCCGACGCCTCGCGGCGGACGACCACGTCTCCTATCTCCCCGTGGCGAGGATGATGGTCGATCACGGCCAGCTCTCCGCGCAGATCGGGATCGGGGAAGCCGGGGGGAAACAGCGACTCGGCCGCGGTATCCAGCAGCAGCGTGAGATCGAAAGGAGCCTCGTCTTTCAGCTCGCGCGTCGTCAGCTCGACTCCGGGCAGGAAACTCAGGGTCGAAGGCACGCCCTCCGGGGCGAAGGCGACCGCGGTCTTGCCCATCAGGCGCAAGATGCGGTGCATCCCCAGCAGCGACCCGATCGCATCTCCGTCCGGATTGACGTGAGCCGCGACCAGGATGCGGCGCGCGGATCCGATCCGATCCGCCAGCAGCTCGGCCGGGTCGTCGCCGTCGGATTGCAGCTCGCGCTCGCGGCGTGTCTCCTCCACGAGCAGGTCGACGCGCTCGCCGTGGTCCCTGCTCTCGTCGTAGCGAAAGGACAGCCTGGGAGTGCGGCGCAGGCGCAGTCGATCGCCGATTCGGCGCTGCAACCTGGGCGCCGCTCGCTCCAGGTGATCCCGCACCTTGGCGGAGTCGTCGCCGCGGGTGGGCACGAAAAAGACCCGCGCCAGCTGCAGGTCGCTCGAGACCTCGACACCGGTCACATCGGTCCAGGCCAGCAGCGGATCGCCGGCCTCACCGACCAGCCACTTTGAGATCTCCTCGCGCAGCGCCTCGCTGACGCGCCGTTGCCTGCGGAGTGTGCGATCGCTGTCCTCTACCATTCCTCGTCCGCCTCCCGGTCGTCGCCCGCCTCGCCGAATCCCGCCCACTCGTCACGCGGCGCCAGGGAAACCCCGTCGCCGATGTCTCCGCCCAGCGGAATCACCTCGGTCGCCCGATCCGCCAGCGGCACCGGTGAAATGTGCTCCACGTAGCCTCCGATACGGGCCATCATCGAGTCCACGTGCGCCGCCGAGTTGCCCACCACCGCCGCGCCGATCACGGCGCGCCTCAGATCGTCGTTGTCGCTCACCTCGGCGACGGCGACGTTGAACTTGGAGCGGGTGCGGTCCACCACCCGGCGCACCACCCCCCGTTTCTGCTTGAGGGATGCGATGCCCCGCAGGTGAAGTGTGAGCCGGCAGACGCCGACGAACATCAGCTCCTCCCGGACCAGCCGAGCCTCCTCATCCGAGGCTCGCCTCGACTTCCTTCTCGGTGAAGACCTCGATCACGTCGCCCACCTTGACGTCGTTGTAGCCCTCGAGGCAAATCCCGCACTCGAAGCCGCTCTGGACCTCGCGGACGTCGTCCTTGAAGCGCCGCAACGAGGAGAGGCGTCCCTCCCAGATCTGGACCGAGTCGCGGATCAGGCGCGCCTTGGCGTTGCGCTGCACCTTGCCCTCCAACACGTACGAACCGGCCACGGTGCCCACCTTGGGAATCCTGAAGGTATCTCGTACCTCCACTTGGCCGAGGCTCTCCTCGCGTATCTCGGGCTCGAGCATGCCGACCATCGCCTGCTTGACCGAGTCAACCACCTCGTAGATCACGGAGAAGATCCGAATCTCTACGCCTTGCTCCTCGGCGAGCTTGCGCGCCTTGCCGGCGGGACGGACGTTGAAACCGAGAATGATCGCGCTGGCCGTGGCAGCCAGCATCACGTCGGATTCGGTGATCCCGCCCACCGAGGCGTGCACGATGTTGACCTTGACCTTTTCGCCGGACAGCTTGTTCAGCGAGTCGCGCAACGCCTCCATCGTGCCTTGCACGTCGGACTTGATGATCAACTGCAGCTCGGCCTGCTGGTCGGCCTGCATCTGCTGGTAGAGCGCCTCCAGCGACGGCTTGGCGCTGGGCGCGACCGCGGCGGAGCGCGTCTTCTCGGCGCGCTGATCGCCGATCTTCTCGGCCAGCTTGAGGTCGGGCACCACGTCGAAGATGTCACCGGCGCCCGGCACCGCGCCCAGACCCAGCACCTCGATCGGAGTCGACGGCCCGGCCTCCTCGACCTTCTGGCCGTACTCGTCGGTCAAGGCGCGCAGCTTGCCGTAGGCCGCTCCGGCGACCATGCATTCGCCGACGCGGAGCGTCCCCTCCTGGACCACGACGTTGGCCACCGGACCGCGGCCTCGATCGAGATAGGCCTCGAGCACGACGCCGGTCGCGGGACGCTTGGGGTTGGCATCGAGCTCCATCACCTCGGCCTGGAGCGATATCATCTCCAGCAGCTTGTCGATGCCCTCGCCGGTCTTGGCCGAAACGTCGACCACGATCACGTCGCCGCCCAGCTCCTCGGGAACCAGGTTGTTCTCCATCAGCATCCGGCGCGCACGGGCCGGATCGGCGTTCTGCACGTCGCACTTGTTGACCGCCACGATGATCGGCACCCCGGCCGCGCGGGCGTGGTTGATCGCCTCGATCGTCTGCGGCATCACACCGTCGTCGGCCGCAACGACCAAGACCACGATATCCGTGAGGTTGGCGCCGCGGGCGCGCATCGCCGTGAACGCCTCGTGGCCGGGGGTGTCGACGAACGAAACCGTGCCGAGCTCCGTGCTCACGCGGTAGGCGCCGACGTGCTGAGTGATGCCGCCGGCCTCGCCGGAGACGACGTCCGACTTGCGGATCGAGTCGAGCAGCGAGGTCTTGCCGTGGTCGACGTGGCCCATCATCGTGACCATCGGAGCGCGCGGCTCGCGGAGCCTGCGCTCTTCCTCGCTCTCCTCGGATCTCGTCTGGGCGAGCAAATCCTCCTCCTGGATCGCCACGTCCTCCAAGTCGTAACCAAATTCCTCTGCCACGATCTTGGCCGTCTCGCTGTCCAAAGTTGAGTTGATGTTGACGCCGGAGACGCCGAGGCCGATCAGCTTCATCAGCAGCTCCACGGCCTTGACGCTCATCCGCTTGGCCAGCTCCTGGAGCGTGATCTGCTCTTCGATGCGGATCACGCGCTTGCTCGCCTTGGGCACCGTGATCTCGGTCTTCTTGCCCTTCTTGCCCGGCGTCATCCTCCGCTTGCGCCCCGGCGCGAACGATCCCGGGTAGCGACGGCTGGGCGTGATCTCGCGGCTCTCCACCTGTCGCCGCCTCGATCCCTTGCGGCGCCGTCCGCCTTCCTCCTGGACGGGCGCGACCCGCCTGCGAACCACCGGCGCCTCGGACGCCGGACGCAGAGCCTGAGGACGCTCGATCTTCTCCACCGAAGGCTTCTCCTTCTCCGCCGCGAGCCCTTCTCCCGGCGCGGCGATTCCTTCCGGCTCCTCCTCGCGCTCGGCCTCCGGCTCGAGCTCCGGCTCCGGCCGCGGCCCGAGCTCGGGCTCGAGCGCCGGCGCCGGCTCCGGTTCGGCCGCGATCCCGGCCTCCCGTTCGTCCGCCTCTTCGATCGCCGCCGGCTCGATCCCGGGAGCCTCGACCACCGCCGGCTCCTCCTCGACCGCCCGCGCCGGCGCCGCCGGCTCGACGACCTGTTCGCTCTCCTCCACCGCGGGAGGCGGCGGCTCGACCGGCTCGACCGGCTTGGTGGCCTTGGTCCGTCGGCGGATCACCGTCGGGCGGATCCGCTCCTCGACGGTGTTCTCCTCCCGCTCTTTCTCCAGGAGCCGGCGCACGCGCTGGGCGTCCTCTGCCTCCAGGGCGCTCATGTAGTTGCGCACGGCGAACCCCAGGTTCTGGATCCTGGCGACCATCGTGTCGTTGCCGACGCCGAACTCCCGAGCCAGCTTGAAAACCCTGACTTTCTGAGCCATTTTTCCTCCGGGTCGTCCATCGGATCGAGTCGGATCGACCCCCTTCGATTACCTCGCCGCGTCGCGCTCACGCGTCGACCGGCCTCAAGTCGCTCATCTCGTCCAGCGATCTCGCGACCGCTTCCGCGATTCCCTCGTCGATCAGCATCGCTGCGCCCGTCGGCCCGCGCCCGAGCAAATCGCCCAGTCGCAACTTCGACGGCGCGCTGCGCGCCCCGATCCCGCCACGAGCCGCCACCTCGGCCAGCTCGTCTCGCCGACTTCCGTCGGCTGCGAGCAGCAGCAGCGCCCCGCGACCGCCGGCCACGGCTCGCCGCGCCGCGTCGGCGCCTATTTCGATATCATCCGCTCCCCGCGCCGAGGAGAGCAGCGTCTTCAGCTGGCGCTCGCGCGCGCGCAACGCCGAACTCAACACCTCCTCGGCGGACGGGAGAACGACGCGTCGGTGCAAGGCGCGGGAGAGCCTCTGCCCGCTCAGCGCCCGCTCCACGCACTCGCGGCGCGCGCAGACATACGCCCCTCTTCCGCCGAGGTTGCGCCGCCAGTCGACCGCAATTCCGCCGTCGGGCGTCGCCGCGAGACGCAGCAGCCTCGCCGCCGCGGTCTTGTGACGACAGGCCACGCAGGAACGCTGCGGCACGCGATCGCGGCCGCCGTCGTTCCCCGTTCTGGCGACACCATCCATTCGCTACCAACCTTCGTCCAACGTGTCCATGTCCACGTCCGCCGCCACAGCGTCTTCCTCGCCTTCTCCCTCTTTCGCGGCGATCTCGTCTCCCTTTTCGGGGTCTTCCCCGCCGGCGCCCTCGGCCTCTTCCGGCTCGTCGCCCTCGTGCTCCGCCGGCTCCGCCTGCTCGCCGTCTCCCTGATCCGCCTCTTCCTCCTCCTGCTCGGCCTCCTGCTCGGCAATCTCGCGCAGCGCGACATCGCGCACCTCGGCAAGAATCTGCTCCTCGCTGGCCAGGTACTGCCGCATCCCTTCCACCAGCTGCCGCACCTTCCTGATCCCGAAGCCCGTGCCCAGCACGAGACGATCGAGGTCGTCCTCTTCGGCCACCTCCTCGGGCTTGCGGTAGCCGGCCTCGGCGAGCAGCTCGATCGTGCGCTCGCCCACTCCGCGCACGAACAGAAAACGCTCGCGCGGGGAGAGCGGCTCCTCGCGCGCGGCCAGTTTGCGCATCCGCGCCTGGCGGAGCTTCTCCATCGTCTCCTCGGCCGAGGCCTGGATGCTCCCGACCGCCTCGGATCCCCCGATACCGGGGATGCCGGTCAGCTCGCTCGCCTCTGCCTCGGCGACCTCCTCCACGGTGCGGAAGCCCAGCTTGTACATCGTACGCGCCGTGTTCTCGTCGATTCCGTCGATCAGCGCCAGATTGGCGATCGCCTCCTGCTCCCGCTCGTGGAAGTCGGTCTCGCTGACCACGTCGAGCCTCCAGTCCACGAGCTGCGAGGCGAGGCGAACGTTTTGTCCGCGGCGGCCGATCGCCAAAGAGAGCTTGTCGTCCGGAACCACCAGCTCCATCGAGCCGTTGGCCTCGTCGATGATCACTCGCGAGACCTCCGCGGGCTGGATCGCGTTGCACACGAAGCGCGCCGGATCGCGTTCCCAGGGCACTATATCGATCTTCTCGCCGCGTAGCTCCTGCACCACGGCCTGCACTCGCGAGCCGCGCATGCCCACGCAGGCTCCGACGGGATCGACGTCCGCGTCGCGCGAGGTGACCGCAATCTTGGAACGCGCGCCCGGCTCGCGGGCCGCGGTCACGATCGAAACGATCCCTTCGTAGATCTCGGGAACCTCCATCTCGAACAGCTTTTTCAAAAGGCCGACGTCGGTGCGCGAAAGGATGATCTGCGAGCCACGGGCCTCGCGGTCGATATTCTTGACGAACGCCATCACCCGGTCGCCCGGCCGATACGACTCGCGCGGGGTCTGCTCGCGGGCGGGGATCACCGCCTCGGTGCGACCCAGATCCACGATGATGCTGTTGTTGCGCTCGAAGCGGCGCACGATCCCGGCGATCACCTCGTGCTTGCGGTCCTTGTATTCGTTGTAGATGTTCTCGCGTTCCGCGTCGCGCACGCGCTGGATGATCACCTGCTTGGCGGTCTGCGCCGCGATCCGTCCGAAGCCGCGACCCGAGGTGCGCAGATCCAGAATGTCTCCGAACTCCTTGTCCTGCTTCTTGGCCTGCTTCTCGTCCTCCTTGCGGTAGAAGATCTGGAAGCCGAGCTCCTCACCCACCTCGGCCTCAAGGCCGTGCTTCTTCGCCGCCTCGAGCGTCATCTCCCGCTCGGGGTGCTCGACTTCCTCGACCACGGTCATGTACTGGTAAAGATCGACGATTCCGGTCTCGTCGTTGTAATGCGCCTCGAGCTCGCGACCCTGACCGAAAGTGCGCTTGGCGGCGGTCAGAATCGCCGCCTCGATCGCCTCGACGAGCACATCCTTCTCGATGCCTTTGTCCCTGCTCACCTGGTCCAGGATCATGTTCAGTGGCAAAGAGCCGTCCTGCATTATCGTTCTCCTGATCGTTTCCCGACCCTGTCGGGCTCGAAAATCAACTTCGCCTTGTCCACATCCTCCGGCGCGATCCGCACGGAAGCTCCGTCCTCGGTCTCCAGCGAGATCTCACCCTGGCTGAGACCCCGCAGCGTTCCGCGAAAGCGCCTCCTGCCCTCGAGCGGACGCCGCGTCCTGATGCTGGCCCGGCGCCCGCGAAAGCGCTCGTAGTCAGCAGGTCTGACCAGCGGCCGTTCGATCCCCGGCGAGGAGACCTCGAGCACGTAGGCGCGTCCGATCGCGTCCTCGGCGTCCAGCACGGCGCCCAGATCCCTGCTGATCTCGGAGCAGACGCGGTGATCGACACCCGATTCCCCGCTGCGCTCGATCATCGCGCGCAGCGTCCAACCCGAGCGCTCGCGGCGGAAAGTCAGCAGAACAAGCTCGCACCCGTGGCGCCGTACCACCGGCTCGGCGAGTTCGTGCAATCGGGTCTTCTCCGCCATCACCTCGCCCGGCAACCAGGGAAGCTGCGCAAAAAAAAGGCGGGCCCGACCCGGGTCCACCTTCCACAACAACCCCGAAAGACATCGGCTCCATACCACAGCGAGAACCGCGACGCAACCGCTGTGAGGCACCCAAAATCCACCATCGAGCCCCGGGATCTCGCCTGGCTACGACCCCGAGGCGACCTGCATCGTCATCAGCGGCGGCAGACGAACTGTCTTCGGCCCCGAGCGGCTTCGAAGGGCCTCGCCGCAGATCGGAGCCTTCATTCCTCTTTGACATCGCCGCCCCCCTGCGCTACCGACAACACCTGTCCCGGCGCGGTCCGTTTTCCGCCTCGGGATTGGCGCTTGGATCTCGACGACGCGATGAGCAGCGACGACCCCGGCACGGCCGACGATCTCGTTTCGCGCGCCTCGGCACTGGGCGAGGCGCTGCGTTCTCGCGGCTCGACCGCTTGCAGCGCCGAGTCGTGCACCGGCGGCCTGATCGGGCACGCGATCACCGAGATCGCGGGGTCGTCCGACTACTTCCTCGGTGGTGCCGTGGCCTACGCCAACGAGGTCAAGTCGCGGCTGCTGGGCGTCGACCCGGAGCTGATCGAGCGCCTCGGCGCGGTCAGCGAGGAGGTGGCACTGGCGATGGCCCGCGGGGCCCGCGAGCTGTTCGGCGCCGACTTGGCGGTGGCCACCTCGGGCATCGCCGGTCCGGGCGGCGGCAGCGCGGACAAGCCGGTGGGCCTGGTCTACATCGCGGTGACCCTGCCGAACGGCGCGCGCTGCCTGCGGCGCGTCTTTTCCGGGCTGAGCCGCTCCGGGGTCAAGCGGGCTTCGGCCGCGATCGCGCTGGAGGCGGCGCTGGAATCATTGGAGGCGCAATGAAGACGATTCGCTGCTTTCTGGCCGTCGACCCGAGCCTGGAGACGGCCCGCGTCCTGTCCGACGCGCAGATCGCGCTGCGCGACGAGAGCGAGCGGGCCGGCCTGCGCGTGCGCTGGGTTCCGCCCCAGAACCTGCACGTCACGCTACGTTTCCTGGGGCAGCTGACCGAGCCGATGATCCGCTCGATCCAGGACGCCCTGGAGCCGATCGCCGAGCGCCATCCTCCCTTCGAGATGCGCTCGAGCGGGCTGGGCGCCTTTCCCGACATCGAGCGACCGCGCGTGATCTGGCTGGGGGTCGAAACGCCCGAGGACGAGTTGCGCGGGCTGCACGACGACGTCGCCGCGGTGCTCGACGAGATCGGCTTCGAGTCCGAGCCCCGGCCGTTCCACTCGCACCTCACGCTGGGCCGGGTCAAGAAGGGCTCCGCCGGCGGCGCGGCCGCGCTGGCGGAGATGGATCCGCCCGAGGCGGGCACGAGCCTGGTGCGCGAGCTGGTCTGCTACCGCAGCGACCTGCACACCGACGGAGCCGACTACCGGGCGCTGTGGCGCCTGCGGCTGCGGGGCCATCCCCGTGGCGGGTTGAGGTTCGATGACGAAGAGACGGGCCCCGAGGCCGACGGCGAGAACGAGACCGCGCCCGACGACGCGGGCGAAAAGGAGTGAGCGACGATGACAGCCAAAGGCGAAAAAAACCGCGAGCGCGCCCTGGAGATGGCGATCTCCTCGATCGAGAAAAACTATGGCAAGGGCGCGATCATGCGCCTGGGAGAGGACGGCACGCTCTTCGACGATGTGCCCGTGATCCCGTCGGGCGCGATCGGGCTGGACATCGCCCTGGGCGTGGGTGGCTATCCGCGCGGCAGGATCGTGGAGATCTACGGCCCGGAGTCGTCGGGCAAGACCACGCTGACCCTGCACGCCGTGGCCGAGGCCCAGAAGCAGGGCGGCGTTAGCGCCTTCATCGACGCCGAGCACGCCCTGGACGTGACCTACGCGCGCAAGCTGGGCATCGACACCGCCGAGCTGCTGATCTCCCAGCCCGATTGCGGAGAGCAGGCGCTCGAGATCGCCGACATGCTGGTCCGCTCCTCCGCAGTCGACCTGATCGTGATCGACTCGGTGGCCGCGCTGACCCCGCGCGCCGAGCTCGAAGGCGAGATGGGCGACTCCCACGTGGGCCTGCAGGCGCGGCTGATGAGCCAGGCGCTGCGCAAGCTGGCCGGCGGGCTGTCCAGGTCGCGGACCTGCATCATGTTTATCAATCAGATCCGGATGAAGATCGGTGTCATGTTCGGCAACCCGGAGACGACCACCGGCGGCAACGCGCTCAAGTTCTACGCCTCGCAGCGGCTCGACATCCGGCGGATCGGCGCGATCAAGCAGGGCGACCAGGTGCTGGGCAACCGCACGCGGATCAAGGTGGTCAAGAACAAGCTGGCCCCGCCCTTCCGCGAGGTGGAGTTCGACATCATGTACGGCGAGGGGCTCAGCCGCGAGGGCTGCCTGGTCGACATGGGCGTCGACGAGAAGATCATCGACAAGAGTGGCGCCTGGTACTCCTTCGGCGAGACGCGGATCGGCCAGGGTCGCGAGAACGCCAAGACCTTCCTGCGCGAGAACCCGGACATGGCGGCCGAGGTGGAGCGCCGCCTGCGCGAGGTGCACGGCTTGGAGCCGGAACAGGCGGACGAGGAAAAAGAGAGCGAAGAGAGCAAAGAAGCCGAGACATCTTCGAAACGCCGCAAGAGCTGACCGAAAAGTGTTCTGGAAACTCGTAGAGGCGCTGGTCCGGCTGATCTACTTCCGCCGTTTTCGCGCGGTGAAACGAATCGGCCAAGCCGGAGAGCTGCTGGACGCCGGCCGCGCCGAGGAGTCGCTGGAACTGCTGGCGCGCGTGGGGCGCAGCATGCACGAGTCGCTGCTGCCCTTCTGGGCGTTCACCCGCGGGCGGGTGCTGATCGCGCTGGGCCGCCTCGACGAGGCCGAGCAGTCGCTGAAGCTGGCGGTGCTCTCCGACCGGGAGAGCGGCCGCGCCGACCTGGAGCTGGCCGTGCTGTGCGGGCGCCGCGGGCGCCTCGGCGAGGCCCGGGAGTGGCTCGAGCGGCTCGAGGAGAAAGAGGACGAGCAGTCGCGGGCCAAGGGAGCGCAGATCAGAGTCCTGCTGGAGAAAGTCGACTCCAAAGAGAGGACCCGCGAGCTGGCCGAGCGAGCCCGGGAGCTGGCCGAGCGCCCCCTGCCGCCGCGAGGCCGCCCGGCCGGGCTGCCGCCCGACCCCGATGTGCTGGACGACTGGATGCGCGCCGAACCCGACCGAGCGAGGGCCGCCCTGGACGAGATCGCCTTGCTGATCGCCTTCGGCGAGGAGCACAGGGGAGCCCGCTTCGAGGTCAATCTGGCGCTGGAGGACTCGGCCGTGATACGAAACGACGGAGCGCGCCTCGACCCGTTCCAGACCGTGGCCCGCTGCCTGGACGAAGGGATCGCCCTGGCCGAGGCCCTGAAGAGCGGCTACCGATAGAGCTTTTTGCTCTCGAGGTCGCCTCTCTCCGAGCGGCAACACGACCGACATCCGACCAAAAATCCTCGCCGGGCCGCGACACCCGGGAAATCTGAGCGGTCCCATCCTCCCGGCCGGGATCACATCTGTGATCTCGACAGGGAGCGGCGCACCAAGGATTCTTTCCCGAAGGAGGCTCCTCTCCAGGTGAATCATTTCGGAAAACTCCCGGTTGGACCCAGCGCGAAAAACCGCCGGGAACGGAACTTTCCAACCAACTGATTATCTACCCCCGCCGCGCTTCAGTGGGTCTGACACCCGCGCTTCAGTGGGTCTGACACCCGCGCTTCAGGGTCCGCGCTTCAGTGGGTCTGACACCCGCGCTTCAGTGGGTCTGACACCCGCGCTTCAGGGTCTTCAGTTTGTAGACGCACGGGTCAAGCTGCGGAGGCTCTACCCGATCTTGGAGGCCTGGCCCTGTTCCTGTTGGGAGGATTGCTGGGGCCGACCCTGGACGACATCTGGCTCGGACAGGGGCTGGCCCTGGGAGGCAGCGGCCTGATGGCGATCGGCGGTGTGCTGGGATCCACCTTCTTCACCGTGAGGCACAAGGCGTACGAGCGGGCCGGTTTCTCGCCGGACGGAAACATGGGCGCGGCCTGGACCCTCTCCGCGCTGTCCGTGGTCTGCTTCGGAACCGCGATGGGGTTTGGGATCCCGGCGGACCTCGATCACGTGGGACTGATGATCGCCGCGGTCTCCACTGCCGGAATCGGGTGCATCCTGGAGGTGGTGAACCTGATGGCGGTCAGGCGCAAATGGGACGAGAAGCTGATGCGATCAGCGGCCTACGCCGACCAGGTCGCCGGGATCGAAGCGATGCCGATGGTCTTCATCGACATCGATCCGGTCGAGCACCGAGCGACCCCGCTCGTCGGAGCCATCGGCTCGTTCTGAGAGACGCCAATCCCGAACACCTGATAACCGACACCGGAATATCGAGCAACACGACCTGGCAGATTGGAAACGACACTTCCGAATTGCCAGGCGACCAACCGCGAATCGCGTCTTTCGTGACCGAGCCCCGATCTCGGCCGGCGCCGCCTATCTCTCCACCCAGCTGGCGCTCTTTTCTCTCGCGTCCATGTGCACGAAGCCGTCGTTGGGGTAGTAGCCGCAGCCCGAGCGCGGCAGCGATTTGCAAAAGCGCCAGATCCGGCGGCACGGCACTCCGGGAATCCGGAAGTCGAGCGCGCGTCCGAAGGCGTGCTGGGACTCGTTGCCCCCCACCTGGTGCGCCCGGTAGCCGGAGATGATCTCGACCGGTTTGTCCGGAAACTCCTCGGCCACCAGCTGGATCATCTTGACCAGCCTGAAGTGGAGCCGCTTGACCGCGCCGTCCTTCTTGTCGCGGCAGAGCCGCGAGAGGCGCATCACGCTCCACTTGTTGACCTGGCCCCGCCGCGAGTAGAGCCTCAGCCGCGCCCGCTCTCCCGTCCTGACCCTGAGGAATGTGATCGGCTCGATCTCCCTCTTTCGGTGATCGATTCTTTTGGCCGAGCTTTTGCCGTCCGGGATCACCAACGTCCTGCCCACTTGCAGGCTGCGGCCGTCGTCGATCTTGTTGGCGCGGGCCACCTCGCTGGCGGTGCTGCCGAACCGCTCCGCGATCGACGCCAGCGTGTCGCCCTTCTCGACCACGTACCTGCGGCCCGTCACGCGCAGCACGTTGGGAATCTTCAACTCGCGACCGACGCGTAGCGGCTTGCCCTTCCGCAGGCCGTTCAGCTCGCGCAGATCGCGCTGCGAGACACCGTAGAAGTCGGCGATCGCGGCCACCGATTCTCCCGGCTCGACCACGTGGGTCTTCCGAGGCTTGCGTCCCTGGGCGTCGGGCGGCCAGGCCAGCCCCGCCAGCGCCAGCAGAACCGCCGTCGCCAGCGCCAGGCCGGCGCGACGAGCAACGGGAAAAAATCGCTTTCGTTCTGCGGTAAAAAGCATCTCGTCCTTACCGAAGACGTTCCGACGACACAATATATTCTGAGCGCGGCCGCGGCTACCGCCGGGCCACATCGAGACGGGCCCGCGCCCACGCCAGATCCTCGGCCGCGCGCTCCCGATCCGGGTCGTCCTCTTCGAGCTCGGCCAGCCGCTTCTCGAGACGCTTTACTTCGGATCCCATCTCGTCCGCGTCCAGCTCGGAGGCCGCCTCGCAGCGGCGCGCGATCACGTTGACGTGGTCGGGTCCTCCCTCGAGAAAACCGCTGTCCGTGGCGAACACCTGGGGCTCTCCTCCGGCGCGCTCGGCCACCAGCCGACCGGCACACAGCGCCGCGAGGATCGGACGGTGCTGCGGCAGCACGCACAGCTCACCTACTTCGGAGCGAGCCGTCACCGACAGCACCTGCTCGTCGAAGGCGCCTCCGTCCGGGGTCACCAGCCGCAGCCTCAGCTCCTCGCCAGCCATCTACTTCCCTCCGGCCTCGCGCCGCATCTTGTCCGCCTTCTCCCTGACCTGCTCGATCGGACCGCACATCCAGAAGGCCTGCTCCGGCATGTCGTCCAACTCGCCGGCCAGGATCGCTTCGAAGCCTGCGATCGTGTCAGACAGCTCGACGTACTGCCCGGGGAAGCCGGTGAACTGCTCGGCGACGAAGAACGGCTGCGAGAGGAACTGCTGGATCTTGCGCGCCCGCCCCACGGTCAGCTTGTCGTCCTCGCTCAGCTCGTCCATCCCGAGGATCGCGATCAGGTCCTGCAGGTCCTTGTACTTCTGCAAGACCTGCTGCACCTCGCGGGCCACGCCGTAGTGCTCCTGGCCGATCACGTTGGGATCGAGCAGCGCCGAGGTGGAGTCCAGCGGATCGACCGCCGGGTAGATGCCGAGCTCGGCCACCTGCCGCGAGAGCACCGTGGTCGCGTCGAGGTGGGCGAAGGTCGTGGCCGGAGCCGGGTCGGTCAGGTCGTCGGCCGGTACGTAGATCGCCTGCACCGAGGTGATCGATCCCTTGTTCGTCGAGGTGATCCGCTCCTGCAGCTCGCCCATCTCGGTCGACAGCGTCGGCTGGTAGCCGACCGCCGAGGGCATGCGGCCCAGCAGCGCCGAGACCTCGGAACCGGCCTGGGTGAAGCGGAAGATGTTGTCGACGAAAAGCAGCACGTCCTGCCCGGCCACGTCGCGGAAATACTCGGCGACGGTCAGCGCCGAGAGCGCAACGCGCAGGCGCGCGCCGGGAGGCTCGTTCATCTGCCCGTAGATCAGCGCCGCCTTGGAGAGCACCGACTCGCCGCTTTCGAGCTTGGACTCGCCCATCTCCAGCATCAGGTCGTTGCCCTCGCGCGTGCGCTCGCCAACGCCGGCGAAGCAGGAGACGCCGCCGTGCTTCTTGGCCACGTTGTTGATCAGCTCCATGATCAAAACGGTCTTGCCCACGCCCGCGCCGCCGAACAGGCCGATCTTGCCGCCCTTGCGGTAGGGGGCAAGCAGGTCTACGACCTTGATCCCGGTCTCGAAGACCTCCACCTGGGTGTTCTGGTCGACGAAGCTCGGCGCCTCGCGGTGAATCGGCATCTTCATCTCGCTGACCACCGGCCCCTGCTCGTCGACCGGCTTGCCGACCACGTTGAGAATACGACCCAGCGTCACGTCGCCGACCGGCATCTGGATCGGCTCGCCGGTGTCCTTGACCTCCATGTCGCGCACCAGGCCGTCGGTGGTGTCCATCGCCACGGTCCGCACCGTGCGCTCGCCGAGGTGCTGCGACACTTCGAGCACCAGGTTCCAGTCCTCGTCGTCGATCGCCGGGTTGGTGACCAGCAGCGCCGTGTAGATCGTGGGGAGCTCCCCCTTCTCGAAAAACACGTCCACCACCGGCCCGATGACCTGCGTGACCTTGCCCATCTGCGCCTGCTCAGCCATGTGATCTCCGTCTCGAGGCTAGTCGGAAAGCGCCTCCGCGCCTCCGACGATATCCATCAGCTCCGTGGTGATCTCCGCCTGCCTCGCCCGGTTGTACTGCAAGGTGAGGGAGTCGATCATGTCCTCGGCATTGTTGGTCGCGTTATCCATCGCCGTCATCCGCGCCGCCTGCTCCGCTGCGATCGATTCGAGGATCGCCCGCCCGACCTGCACCTCGGTGTAGAGCGGCAGCAGCCTTCCCAGCAGCTCGATGCGCCGCGGCTCGAAGACGAAACCAGCCGGTCCGATCCGCGCCTCGTCGTCCGACTCGCGCTTTTCCGGCAGCGAGACGGGCAGCAGCTGGTCGATGGTCGGCTTCTGGCTCACCATCGAGAGCATCTCGTTGAACGCCAGATCGATCCGATCCAGCTCGCCGTCGCGGTACTCGCGCGCCAGCTCGGCGGCGATATCCAAAGCGGCCTCGTGCGCCGAACGATCATATACGTCCTGAAACACGCGGCGGATCTCGGCGTCGCGGTGACGGAAGAAATCGAGCGGCTTGCGCCCGATGATCGCCAGCTCGACCGGCGTCTCCCGCGCCTCGATCTCATCGAGCACGCGCCGGCAGAGGTTGGAGTTGAATCCTCCGCACAGTCCCCGATTCGATCCGATCACCACTATCAGCGCGCGCCGTTGCTCGCGCCTCTCCAGCAGCGGGTGATCCTCGTCGCCCGCGCCCTCGGCGACCTCTGCCAGGATCGAGGAGGTCAGCTCGGCGTAGTCGCGGAAGCTCTCGGCCCGCTCCTGGGCCTTGCGCAGCTTGGCCGCGGCGACCATCTTCATCGCGCGAGTGATCTTCTGCGTGCCCGAAACACTTCCGATCCGCCGCCGAATATCCTTGAGCGTCGCCATCTATCGCTCCCGCTAGGCCTCGAAAACCTCGGCGAAGCCGTCCAGCACCTTCTTCATCGCGGACTCCAGCTCGTCGTCGAGCACCTTGCGCTCGAAGATCAGCTTCAGCAAGTCCTCGTGCCTGGCGCGTACATGCTCGCGCAGCTCCTGCTCCCAGCGCGGCACCTGGTCAACCGGCACCTCGTCGAGATAGCCGTTGATCCCGGCGTAGATCGACAGGATCTGGAAGCTGACCGACAGGGGCTGGTACTGGCCCTGCTTGAGCAGCTCCTCAAGCCGCTGCCCGCGATCGAGCTGGGAGCGCGTGGCCGCGTCCAGATCGGAGGCGAACTGCGCGAACGCCTTCATCTCGCGGTAGCGCGCCATGTCGAGCCGCAGCGGACCGGCGATCTTCTTCATCGCCTTGATCTGGGCGTTGCCTCCCACTCGCGAGACCGAGATGCCAACGTTGATCGCGGGCCGCTGGCCGGCGAAGAAGAGGTCGGGCTCGAGATAGATCTGGCCGTCGGTAATCGAGATTACATTGGTCGGAATGTACGCCGACACGTCCCCGGCCTGCGTCTCGATGATCGGCAGCGCGGTCAGCGAACCGCCGCCCTGGTCGTCGTGCATCTTGGCCGCGCGCTCCAACAGCCGGCTGTGCAGGTTGAACACGTCGCCCGGGAAGGCCTCGCGCCCCGGCGGCCTGCGCAGCAGCAGCGAGAGCTGGCGATAGGCGACCGCCTGCTTGGAGAGATCGTCGTAGACCACCAGCGCGTGCTTGCCGCTGTCGCGGTAATGCTCCCCGATCGTCGCCCCGGCGTACGGCGCCAGGAACTGCAGCGGGGCCGGGTCCGCCGCGGTGGCCGAGACCACAGTGGTGTACTCCATCGCACCCTCGGACTCGAGCCGGCCCACGACCTGTGCGACGGTGGACTGCTTCTGCCCGATCGCCACGTAGATGCAGTAGACGCCGGTATCCTTCTGGTTGATGATCGCGTCGATCGCGATCGCGGTCTTGCCCGTGCCGCGGTCGCCCAGGATCAGCTCTCGCTGGCCGCGGCCGATCGGAATCATCGCGTCGATCGCCTTGATCCCGGTCTGCAACGGCTCGTGCACCGGCTGTCGCTGGACGATCCCCGGCGCCTTGATCTCGATTCGGCGGCGCTCGTCGGTCTCGATCGGACCCTTGCCGTCCAGCGGGTGGCCCAGCGAGTCGATCACTCGTCCGAGCAGCGCATCGCCCACCGGCGCGTCCGCGATGCGGCCGGTCCGCTTGACGAGATCCCCCTCGCGCAACTCGTCGTCCTCGCCGAACAGCACCACGCCGACGTTGTCCTCCTCGAGGTTGAGCACCATCCCCATCACGCCGTGGGGAAACTCCAGCAGCTCGCCGGCCATCGCTCCGTCGAGCCCGTAGACTCTCGCGATGCCGTCTCCGACGGTCAGGATCGTGCCGGTCTCCATGACCTCGACCTTGCGGTCGTACTGCTCGATCTGCTGCTTGATGATGCTGCTGATCTCTTCCGCTCGAAGCTGCATGAGTTCTCACCCGTGTGCCGGCGGTTCCTCTCCGCCGGCCAGATAGTTGCGTCGTCCGGGCCGCCTCAGACCCGACCCACAATTTCCTCCCGGATCCGCACCAGCCGGGTCCGGATTGAACCGTCGTACATCAAATCGCCCACCCGCGTGACCAGCCCGCCGATCAGCTCCGGGTCACTGCGGGTGGTGATCACCACCGCCTTGCCCGTACCGCGCTGCAACGCCGCGCGCACGCGGTTGGCGACGTCCCGAGGGACATCCTCGGCGCCGACGATCTCGGCGCGCAACCTGCCGTCCTTGGAATCGGAGAGCCTGCGCAGCTCGCGAGAGATGGCCGGCAGCGCGGAGAACCGCGACTTGTCGAACAGCAGGCTCAGGAAGCTCTTGCAGTGGCGACTGACGCCGAGCCGGCGAACGATCTTGTCCCACACCTCGCGACGCGTGCTCTCGGCGAGCAGCGGATTGCCCAGTGTGTCGCGCAGTTCCTCGCTGGCGCTCCACGCCTCGGCCGCCCGCTCGACCTCGCGCACCAGTCCCACCAGGTTTCGATTCTCCTCCCCGAGGAGAAACAGCGCCTTGGCCCAGCGCCGCGCGATGCTTCCACTCACCATCTGTCGCTCATCTCCCCTGGCCGGGCGGTGCGAGTCGATCCATCGACTCCATGTACTCCCTGGCCAGCCGCTCGCGATCCGCCGAGCCGATCCTCTCGCGCAGCACGCGCTCGGCGGTCGCCGCCACGGCCTCGCCGATCTCGGCCCGGATCGAGCTCACCATCCGGCTCAGCTCCTGCTCGACCAGCGCGTCCGTGTCGGAGCGGACCCGCTCGGCGCGACGCTCGGCCTCCTGCTCGATCAGTTCGGCTTCGCGCTTGCCCGCCTCGGAGAGATCCTTACGGATGCGGGCCATCTCCAGATCCAACCTGTCCGACCGTTCCCGCACCTGCTCCATCGCGCGCTCGGCCACTTCGGCCGCCCTGCGCGCCTCCTCCAGCGCGTCGAGCAGCTCCTGCCGGCGCGACTTGATCCTGCGCCCGATCGGCTTGCGCATGATCAGGTAGACAGTCACTATCAACAAAGCGAAATTGAAGATCATCGCCGCCAGCGGCGGCGTTTCTGGATCCGTGAAATCGAACCAGTTGATGTCGCCGGCATCCAGTTCGTGGACTGCGGCGTGGGAGTCGACGGGCGGCTCGATCCCGTCCCCGCCGTGCTCCTCGCCACCGTCGGCCGCGGCGAGCACCGGGGCCGCCGAGACGAGCACGACGCACAACAGGATGTACCGAGTCTTCATCTCCGCCTCTAGAGCGAGCGACCGAGAACGCGCCCGGCCACCTTTTCGGCCAGGCTCTCCACCTCGGCCTCCAATTCGGTCCGTACTCTTCCCCCCTCTCGTTCCATCTTCTCCCGGGCCCTGGCGATCTCGGCGCGAGACTGCTCGCGGGCCCGCTCGTCGACCTCTCGCTGGTGGCGCCTGGCCTGCTCCACCATCCGATCTCGCTCGGCCGTGGCGGCGCGACGCGCGTCCGCGATCTGCGAATCGACCTCGGCGGCCAGCTGCTCGGCCTCGCACCCGATCTCCTCCGCCCGCCTCGAGCGCCCCTCGGTGGCCGCCCGCCGCGCCTCGATCAACCGCACGACCGGCCTGAAGAGCAGCGCGTAGAGCAGGACGAACACGACGAAAAACAACCCGAGCTGGATGAAAAAGGTCGCGTCGAGATCGACGATTGAACCTCCACCCGAAGCGGGAACCAGCAACAACCCGTACATCGTCCTCTCTCTCGCCTGGAGCCCGCCCGGGCCGGCTCCGAATGATGTGTCGCGCTGTAGAAAGCGCATGTGAAATCGCGAAGTTATTATCAAAGTCACCGCGCGCCGTCAAGGCGCCGGCGCAGCGCTTCGAACCAACGAGATTGACTTTGGAACGCGCCGGTCCTATCTCGACAAGACGCGACGGTTTTTTTTGAGCTTCGATTCCGAGGAGAGCCATGGTCAACCTGAAAAAGGCCTACAAGACGATCACCGAAGACAGCTTTCCCGGCGAGATGTCGCTGACGCTCGGCGACCAGACGCTGCGCCTCCGCAAGCGGACCTGGCGGATCGAGACCGGCGACGGCGAGGTCGAGCGCGGCCTGCGCTACGGCGAGAACCCGTCCCAGGAGGCGGCGCTCTACGAGCTGGTGGGCGGCAACCTCGCGCTGGGAGATTGCCGCTACATCGAGCCGGGGCGCGGCCTGGTCTCCTCGTTGACCGAGGAGAACCTCAGGCAGTTCGGCAAGCATCCGGGCAAGATCAACCTGACCGACATCGATGCGGCGCTGGGTATCCTCAAGTACCTGATGGATCGCCCTGCCGCGACCGTTATCAAGCACAACAACCCCTGCGGCGTGGCGTGCGGAGACAGCGCCTCGTCCGCGCTGGAACGGGCTTTCTTCGCCGATCGCCTGGCCGCGATGGGCGGCTGCGTGGCGCTCAACCGCGAGCTGGATCGCGCAGCGGCGGAATTCCTCGCCGAAAACTTCGTCGAGGTGGTCGCGGCCCCGTCCTTCGGCGAAGGCGCTGTGGGGCTCCTGTCCGAGAACAAGAACCTGCGGATCGTGGAGATCCCCCGCATCGAGAATCTCGGCGACTACCGCCGGGCCCGCTTCCTGGAGCTGAAATCGCTGATGGACGGCGGAATCGTGGTCCAGCAGTCGGCCGTCAGCCGCATCGGCTCGCCCGACGACTTCCTCCCGGCCGAGGCGCGCTCCAAGAAGCGCGGCGACGTCGCCTGCCGCAGGCGGCCCACCGAAGAAGAGCACGCCGATTTGATCTTCGGCTGGAACGTGGAGATGGGGATCACCTCCAACTCCGTGATCTTCGTCGAGAACGGCGTCACTGTGGCGATCGGCACCGGCGAGCAGGACCGGGTCGGCTGTGCCGAGATCGCGGTACGCAAGGCCTACACCAAGCTGGCGGACCGGCTCTGCTTCGAGCGGCACGGTATTCCGTACAACGCGCTGGCCTTGCAGGTCGAAAAGGGCGAGCGCGCGGCGGCGGAAAAAGCGGAGATCGACGAAGAGACGCAATCGAAGCGCGGCGGCCTGCCCGGCTCGCGGATGATCTCGGACGGGTTCTTCCCCTTCCGCGACGGAGTCGATGTGGGCATCCGCGAGGGAATCACCGCGGTGGCCCAGCCCGGTGGATCGATTCGCGACCGCGAGGTGATCGAGGCCTGCAACGAGGCCGATCCGCCCGTGGCGATGGTCTTCACCGGCCAGCGCGCCTTCAGGCACTGAATGGTGGAGATGTTCAAATCCCGGCTGCTCGAAGCCGCTGGATTCCCACTGCACGGCTTCACGCAGCGCGGCGGTGGAGTCAGCGAGGGCGAGCTGTCCTCGCTGAACCTCTCCTGGGACCGCGAGCCTTCCGCCGAGCGGGTGGTGGAGAACCTGCGGCGGGTCCGCACCGCGATCGGCGCGCGCGATCCGCTGGCCCGGGTGCGCCAGGTGCACGGCTCGGACGTGATCGACGCCGCGGACCTGCTGGCCGGCGGATACGACGGCTGGAAACAAATGCCCGAGCGCGAGGCCGACGCGATCGTGGTGGCCGGCACGAAAGCGCTGGCTGGAATCCTGACCGCGGACTGCGCCGCGGTGCTGCTCGCCGATCCGAGCACCCGCTCGGTCGCGGCGGTTCACGCGGGCTGGCGCGGCGCGGCCAAGGGAGTGATCAAGCGGGCCGTGAGGGCGATCAGCGATCGTGGCGCCACCCCCTCGCGGCTGGTCGCCGCGATCGGACCGGCCATCTGCGGGCGCTGCTACGAGGTGGGCGAGGAGGTGGAGCGCCGCTTCCCCGAGTCGTCCGAGGAGATCGCGAACAGCCCGGGCAAGTACCTGCTCGACCTGCCGAACGCCGTCGAGGTCTCGCTGATCGGCGCGGGGCTGACCACCGCCAACATCGAGCGGATCGACGTCTGCACCGCCTGCCACCCCGAGCTGCTCTTCTCCCACCGCGCCTCGGGAGGCAAATGCGGCCACCAGCTCGGCTTCGTTTCCCCGTAATCTCCCGAATCTGCTATAATCGAAATCTGAGCTACCAAAAAGGAGGATCACAGTGAGCCACTCGATCGCCAGGACAGCGGCGCTGCTGCTGGCCGCCTTGCTGCTCGCGGGCTGCGGCCGGGACTCACGCCCGGGCGGCTCCGGCGACGACGACGGCGGGAGCGACACCGACAGCGGCGACGTCTACGACGGCCCCGCCGGTACGCTGCAGGGCACCGTGATGGCGCCCTCCGGGGAGTTCCCGATCGCCGGCGCGCTGGTCTACCTCACCCAGTTCGATGCGCCCGAGATACCGGACAGCGTCTACTGCTACGAGTGCGAGGACATGACCGGCAAGAAGTGGACGCTCTCCAATGCGGACGGGAGCTGGTCGATGGACAACGTGCCCGCCGGCGAGTGGAACCTGGTGGTGCGCAAGGGATTCTTCCAGCGCCAGCGGGCGATCAACGTCGAAGCCGACCAGGACCTCCAGGTACCGCTCGAGCACACCACGCTGCCTTTTGAGAACAGCTCCGACGGCCTGGACCAGATTCCCAACTACGCCGTGCTGCTCTCCTACCCGGACGAGGCGTTCAACCTGCTGGCCAAGTTCGGCCTGGGCGAGACCTCGGGCGGCGACCTGGTGTTCGGCACCGAGAAGTTCGATGCCTTCAACGACGATGTCGCGCAGTCCGGCTACCCCAACTCCACCGAGCTCTTCTACGACCAGGAGACGCTCGACCACTACCACATGATCTTCCTGCCCTGCTACGCCAGCGCGACCGGCGTGGCGTTCGTCGACCAGCACGCCGAGATGATCCGCAGCTACGTGTCGGCGGGCGGCAAGATCTACAACTCCTGCTGCGTCTCCTACTGGACCGAGCGGCCCTTCCCCGCCTACATCGATCTGTACGGGTCGGACGAGGAATCGAGGTGGGACGTGGGCCGGCTGTTCAGCACCGCGCACGACTCCACCGGAACGATCAACGACCCGGATCTGCGCGAGTGGCTGGAGGTGGTGCTCCCCAGCTCAGACCCGGACCACGTGCCGTTCGTCAACGGCTACACCAAGATCGACGCGCTGGTGCCGACCGACGACGGTCACGGCCTGGAAGAGGACGATTTCGTGGTCACGCCTTACTCCTGGGTGGACGGCAGCGCCGGCGACGAGTACCAGGGCTCGCCGCTGATGGCGACCTACAACTACGACTGCGGCAAGATCTTCTACTCGGTCTACGAGACCTCGCCGGACAGCGGCGACCAGCTGATCCCCCAGGAGTACGTCCTTTTGTACATCATCCTCGAAGTCGGGGTCTGCGAGGGCGACTACACCGTCGAGTAGAACGAGTCTTCTTCAGCTCAGCAAGACGATTGTGGCCACGACCAGCGCCAGCAGGCCGGCCGCCAGCGCCGCGGCCGTCAGCTCGGCCTTGCGGTAGGCTCGCGCGTCGTGCGAGTCCCTGGCCCGCGCCAGTAGCGCCTCTCTCCTCGCGGCTCCACCGAAGCGCTCCCGCGCCGCCGCCACGCGATTCGCCGCCGGCTCGGCTGGAGTGCCTCTCAGATCCGCGCCGCCGGCCAGATCTCCCACCGCGGCCCAGGCCTCGCTGGCCTGGTGTGCCTCCCCCTCCAGCTCGGCCGAGGCGCTCTCCAGCTCCTTGTCGAACCTGCGCTCCCCATGCCGCCGCTCGCGTTGCAGCTCCGAGATGCGACGCCGGCAGCGCTCCAGCTCCTCCCGCGCCCCGGCCACCCGCTCCCGGGCTCGCGACGCCGGCTCCTCGAGCCGACGCACCTCCTCGCGCGCAGTCTTTATCCGCTCGATCACCGGCGACTGCTGCTTGTCGTAGCGGGCGATCTCGTCCAGAAGTCGCCTGCGCTCCTCGTCGGGCCGCTCCAGGTCGGCGTAGTCCTTCTGCCTGCGCTCGATCAGCTCCCGCAGATTGCGCAGCTCGATCTCGGCGCGATCCAGGACAGCCGCAGCCCTCCTGTGATCCGTGTCGGCGCGATCGAACAGGTCTTCGGCCTGTTCTCTTTTCGACTCGAGAGCGCGGCGCTCGGCCTCCAGCTCCCCTGCCTTTCGATCCAGCCCGCCCAGCTCACGCTGCCGATCGGCATCGATCCGCTCGCACCTGCGCGCCGCGCCGGAGACCTCTCCGTCGGCGCGCAACGCCAGCCCCACCGCCTCGTCGAGCTCGGGGTTGCCGTCCAGGACTCGCGGCACCCTCCTGCCCAGCGCGGCGCGCGACTCCAGCAGCCCCAGCTCCGCCTCGCGTCTCTCCTCCAGCGCCTGCCCCAGCTCGCGGGCCAGCTCGCGCCGCCGCCGGTAGACACACCAGCCGTAGCGCAGCGTTCCGCGCAGTCCCTCGACGGGCGAGCCGAAACCGGACGCCGCGCGCACCTCCATCTCGGGAAAATCCCCCAAGGGCGGCTCTCTCGTGTCAGAACCCTCGCGCGGACCGTCCGGCTCGGCCGGTGCCGTATCGAGCCCCGCGTCGACCGGAGAGGGCTCCGCGGCACGGGGATCAACCGCGAGCTCCAGGCCGCTCTCGCCTCCGGCGTCGCCGAGATCGATGTCGGCTCCGGCGAACCCGGCCGACGACAACGTCTTGCTCTTCGCACCGTCCCCTTCGGGCCGATCGCTCGAAACCAGATCGGCCCCGCACTGGGGACAGATGCCCCTTTTGAGTTCCGTCTCGTAACCGCAGTTCGGGCAGTAGGCCACGGGCGAAGCTTAGCGCTTCAACCGGCGAGCTCCAAGCGATCCCAACATCGGAACGCCGGCGCCGTTCGGTGGTTGTTGCGAGGCGCGAAGGTGGAAATGGAAGCCGAACCGCTCAGTGGCAGCCGCTCTTCTTGCAGTACGGGCCCTTCTTGTACTTGTCGTAGTCCTTGCCCTCCTTGGGGTTGCCCGCCTTGTTGTGGCAATAGACGCAGTTGATCTTGTCGCCGTCCTTGCCCTCCATCCCCTTGTGGGGCTTGTTCAGCGAGACGCTGCCCATCACGACCGTGCTGACCAGCATGGAAACAGCCGCCAAGCCGACGAGTAGCTTTTTCATTGCTCACCTCCGTTTGTGAACGAAACTCGTTCCCTTCCCTTTCTACTTCATCGACGGAGCGAGCCGGCACCGTATTCAATGTCAGATTTGGTTCTGCCGGCTCGGCTCCTGCTCGATTTCTTCCTCTTCAGTCGGTCACCACCGGGTAATCGGCGTCGCAGGAGCAGATGCCCTCGCTGCCGATGATCTCGGTGTCCGAGTGCCATCCCATCATCGAGTAGGCCATCGCGTAGGCCTCGTAGCCCACCTCGCTCAGGATCATCGCCATCTGGCTGGCGGTGTGGCCCGTGTAGCAGATCGTCACGATCTTCTTGTCCATTGGAATGGACTCGAGGACGATCTCGTCGTTCCACGTGCCGTAAGGAATGCTCACCGCTCCCTCGATGTGGTCGGCCTCGTAGTGCTCGGCCTTGCGCACGTCGACCATGTAGTAGTCCTCGGAGCCGCCCACGATCACGTCGTTGTAGATGTCGGGGGGCTTGACCACCGGGGGCTGGCCATCGAGGCCGAAGTAGGCTCCGGCCAGCTCCATGATCAGGTCGTCGCCGCTGTTGTCGGACTCGATCGTGGGCAGATCTCCGGTCGTAGCCTCGGTCGCCTCGCTGACCGTGGCGTAGTCGCCGGGCAGAGCCGAGCTGCTGCAGTAGGTGGCGTCGAGCCCGATCACGTCCAGGTCGCCGGTCCAGCCCATCATGCCGAACTTCATCGCGTAGGCGTCGTATCCGAGCTGGCGCAGATAGGCGGTCAGGTAGCTTGCCCGGTGGCCGGTGTGACAGATGATGACCTGCGCCAGCGAGTCGTCGATCTCGTCGAGCACCGTGCTCGTGGCCCAGTCCTCTCCCCACGGCAAGTTGACCGCGCCCTCGATGTGGCCGCCGGAGAAATGGTCCGCCGGGCGCACGTCGATCAGCTGGTAGTCCTCGCTGCCGCCCACGACCACGTCATTGTAAATCGAATCGGGAGCGATCACCGGTTTGATCTCTTCGTCGTCCACATATCCGTCGAGCGGACCGAACACATCGCCCAGCAGGTCGGCGTCGCCGTCGGTGTCGGAGTCGGAATCAGTGTCCGCGTCGGTGTCCGCGTCGGTGTCCGCGTCCGTGTCCGCGTCGGTGTCCGCGTCCGTGTCCGCGTCTCCGGATCCGCCGTCGTCATCGTCGCCACATCCCGCCGTCAACAGTGGAAACGCGAGCAGTCCCACAGCCAGCAAGCACAACAAAAAGCTCTTCTTCATGTCTTCTCTCTCCTTTTCTTGGCCGGCCGCGGCCGGCAATTGAAAAAACGAATCACCTCTTCTTCACCGCGCTGCTACACCCCGCCGTCCGGACCGCCGTCCGGACCGGGCCCCGGCCCTCCGTCTCCCTCGAGTGGCCCGGGAATCGAGTCCACGATAACCTCGGAGTTGGCCTCGAGCTCTTCGGGATCCACCTGCTCGACCACCTCGGCGGTGAGGAACAGCTCCGGGTGCCCGTGACAGCTGTTGCATCCCCTGGCCTGGGGCGGCGGCTGAGGCTCGCCGTCGACATCGATCTCCTTGATCACGTTGTGCGGCGTGGCGTACTTCCACGTGGGCAGATCGTCGAACCTCGTCAGCAGATCGTCGCCGTAGTGCGAGAAGGTGTCGCGGTCCACCGGAACGTGGCGCAACACCACGTAGTCGTACGGCCGCTCTGCGCTCTCGAGCGGATTTTTGCCTATCTTGAAATCGAACCACGACTTGTCGAGATCGTAATAGCAGCTGCCCTGCTCGGACTGCTTCAGGTGGCACCCGCGGCAGTTGTTGTAGGGCTGCGAGTGGCAGACCTGGCACTGCAGCATCGGGGCCTCGCCTCCGGCCAGCGCGTGGACGGCGTGCATCTGGTTGCCCGCGTCGGTGATCTGCTGCTGGTGGCAGTCCTCGCAGCGCGGGGCGTCGGGCCGGTCGTAGCGGTGGTAGACCTCGGCCAGGTCGGCGTCGTGGCCCCCGTGGCACACGTCGCACGACATCGCGTTCGGGTTCCAGTGCACGTCGTACTTCGTCTCGACCACCTCGCCTTCGAAATCCAACCCGCCCTTGGCCAGCATCTCCTTCTCGACCCGGCTGCCGTGACAGCCGGTGCAGTTGAGCGTCGCCTTGGGGGTCGAATAGAAGACATGCCCCTTGACGAACCCGCCCTCGGAGTAGCGAGGCCGCGTGATGTGGCAGTCTCCGCAGGCCTTGGAGTGACAGTCGGCGCAGTGGTTGCCGAGCGCCTCCTGGATCGCCGGCAGCGTCTCCTCTCCGGCGCGCAGCGCGATCTGGCTGCGCTCGGGGTGGACTATCCCGCGGTTGTCGTAGTGCAGGCCGGTGTGGAACATCTCGGTTTCGTCGCCGTGGCAGGCTCCGCCGCACATCTCGCTGTCGGCCAGCGAGGGGTAGGGATCCATTCCCTCGTGCGCCGCGGCGCGCGCCTCGGCGGAATCATCTCCGCCGTGGCACCAAGTGCAGTCCGAAAAGAAGAACTCCGCGAAGTGGCGATCCGCGAGGAAATCCTCGGAGACCAGGACCTTCTCCCATGCCTCCAACGGAGGCAACTCTCCGCCTCACCCTTCGCCGGTGGATTCCTCCTCCTCCTTTTCCTCTTCGGGCAGCGGATCCGCCTCCAGGCTGGCGATCAGGGCATCTTCATCGAGGTGACACTCGAGGCAGGTTGACGGGCCGGCCGCTTCGGTGTCGGCCCCGTCCGTCTGGCTGTCCGTGTCGCCCGCGTCGGCCGAGCTCGAGGCGCCCGAGGAGCCGTCGCAACCGATCGCGAGCACGGCCGCCAGAAAAAAGGCGTTCGAGGCCCAAAATACCAAATGCAACGAGACTCTTTTCAATTTCCCTGCTCCATTCATTTCGATCTCCGAGAATCGAGTCGATACCGGAATTGTTACCCGTGTCACAAGACACGCCTTTTTTATAGCCGCTAGGCTATCAATTCAAGTAAAAAACTGGCCAATTGACAACAACTTATATAGCAGTAGTTTGGTGTAATATAGAATGGGCTATTCAGCACTTTTATGGTATACATTGAATTTGTATCTTTAGTTTTCGTTCAGTCAGTTTGATATTGCCCTTTTTGTCAGCAAGCTCTTGATTTTGTGGCCTGGATTGGCGACACTCGCCCCGGTTCGGTGCTCCGTTACAAAAAAAACATGCGTTGACGCTCTGGAGAAATCAGTCAGAGACCGGCGTTTACACGCGGGTCGAAGCCCCAGGAGGTCCCGGCCGATGATCCCCGAAAAGCAATGGCGCTTGGTACCGATCGCATTGATATGCATTGCCTCGACTTCCTGCCTGCAAGTCAGGGACGACGAGGGCGACGCGGGCGGAGACGGTTGCGAGATGTGCCACTCGATGAACCCCGATTCCGGAGCCCATCAGCTCCACATGAGCACCGGCGGCCCGTTCGGCGCTCCGGGCATGACCTGCGAGGACTGCCACCGGATTCCCGGTGAGTGGTTCTCCCAGGATCACCTCGACGCGGTGGTCGACGTCGTGTTCGCCGACGGCGGCCTGGCCACGGCCGGCGGAGCCGAGCCGTACTTCGACGGTGCTAGCTGCGTGAACGTCTACTGCCACGGCGGGACGCTGAGCGGCGGAAGCAACCCGGCGCCCCGCTGGGACGACACCGAGCAGGTCTCGTGCGGCGACTGCCACGGGCTGCCCCCGCTCGATCCGCACCCCGACGACTCGGCTTGCGCGAGCTGCCACGCCTCGGCCTACCTGGACGGCGGACTGAGCTCCGAGATCCACCTCAACGGCAACGTGGACCTCGCGTCCGGCGACGGAGGAGTGTGACGTGCGCGCCGTTTTGATTTCCATCGGCCTGCTCGTCGCGTCCCCGGGCTCGGTCTTTGCCCAGGCGGAAGACGAGGAAGAGACAGAAGAGGCGGCGACGGAAGAGACCGGCGACGCCGAAGGCGAAGACGGCGGCGACGAGGTCGACCCGGCTTCCGATCCTCCCGAGGTCGAGCCCGAGCCCTACGACCCGGACGCTCCCAGGCCGATGGTCTCGGGCAGCCTGCGCTCGGAGATGTTCTTCACCCGGCGCGCCCGGATGCGCAACCTGGGCGGCGGCGCCTACGGCGTGCGGTCGATGAAGGTCTTCCCCTTCTACGAGACCGTTCAGCTGCGCGCAGACGAGCTGGGTCACCCGGGCCTGTCGGTCCACTTCCAGGGGTGGGCCGGAGTCGATCTGGCCGACGTGTATTTCGATCAGCGGGCGGTCGCCGACCCGACCTACCTCTACGTGCAGTTCAGGGACTACGGGGCCGACGTCCGGCTGGGTCGCCAGCAGATCTACACCGGCGCCACGCGCGGATTGCACATCGACGGCCTCTACGCCTCGTACGAATCGCCGATCCACCTCGGGATCGAGGCGCACGGCGGGCTGGTCGTCTCTCCCTACCTCGGACCCGAGTGGTACCGCGAGCAGCCGGCCAACCCGAGCTACGGCGACTTCGGCGGAGGCCTGAGCGACTGGGAGCGCGAGGGCGACTACGCGGTCGGCGGCCGCGTCTTCTACCGCATGACAGGCAAGATCTCGGCCGGCGTCTCGATGCTGCACGTCACCGAGCTCGACGAAATAGACAGGCAGCTGCTCGGCGTCGACCTCGACGTGACTCCGCTCAGCTGGCTGGGCGCCAGCGGCAACGCGGCGCTCGACCTGGTGGCCAAGCGCCTCCAGGAGGCGAACTTCGCGGTCGACCTCTATCCTCACGAGATGGTCTCGATCGCCGCAGACTACCGGCACGCGGATCCGACCCTCTACCTGTCCAAGATGTCAATCTTCTCTGTGTTTTCGATGGAGGAGTACGACTCGGTGGGCGGCGCCGTGCGGGTCGACCCGCTCGCCTGGCTGAGCTTCTCGGCCGGATATCACCATCGTTTCTACAGCTACGTCGAGGAGCGCTTCGACGCTGGGAGCTCCAGCGGGTACGGCGCCGAGACCGAGCTGGGCTACGACATCGAAGCGGGCGCGCTGCTGCGCTACGGAGAAAGGAACGACGGGCTGGTGCGGCTCGACTACCACCGCCTGGGACAGGACGAGCTGGGTGCCCACTCGCTGCGGCTGGGAGCGATCGTGCCGATCGCCCTGCCCGGCCTGCGGGCAGCGGCCAACGCCTATCTCGATCTCTACGACCAGAAGATCGAAAACACCGACCTGGGCTTTCTGGGCGACGTGGGGCTGTTCTACGGCAACGGGACCATCGAGACCGGCGGCTCGGTGGCGGCCGGCATCACTCCCTACGCCGAGCACGAGGTCCGCGGAATGCTAAAGCTCAGCTACAACTTCGACGTGAACTTCGTCGAGCGGGGGTACGAGCAATGACAAGACTCTCGCGCAACAAGGGACTGCTGCTCTCGGCCGTCACGGCCGCGGTGGTGGCGTGCTCGGCGGCCACCAGCGACGCCCCGGACACGATCCTGTTCTCCCACCACGTGCACTCCGAGATGGGGGTCGACTGCGACTACTGCCACGCCGGGATCGCCGAGGACGTCGATCGCGAGGCCGAGGCGCTGCCCGCGATGTCCGGCTGCGCGGACTGCCACGACGTGGAGAGCGCCGAGGAATGCGGCACCTGCCACACCAACACCGACGCTCCCGACAGCTACGATCGGCTCGAGCCCACGCACCTGGTCTTCTCGCACCAGCTCCACCAGGAGCGCTCGGGAGACTGCGCCGACTGCCACGGCGACGCCGCCCACGCGGTGGACGTTACCCCGGAGAACCGCCTGCTGCCCGGCCACGTCGAGTGCAATACCTGCCACCAGGATGATCTCGATTCCGGCGACTGCAAGCTTTGCCACCACCGCCTCGACCTCTACCAGCGCGTGCCGTCGGGCGAGATCTACTCGCACGAGAAGGGCTTCTTCGATCGCCACGGCGCCAGGGCCGCGGCCGGCGGCGAGCAGACCTGCGCGGTCTGCCACGACCAGGCCTACTGCGCCGATTGCCACGCCCGCACGATGACCCAGCGTCCCTCGCTGCGCTTTCCAGAGCGCGTGGACCGCAGCTTCATGCACCAGGGCGACTGGATGACGCGCCACTCGCTCGAGGCGCGGACCGGCGATACGAGCTGCATGAAGTGCCACGGCAGATCGTCGTGCTCCTCGTGCCACGAGCAGCACGGCGTCGGCGGCCGGCTCGGCCGACGCAACCCGCATCCGCCGAGCTGGATGACGCCGGGCGCGGCCGACTCGCACAGCAGGGCCGCGCGCCGCAGGATCAACGAGTGCGCCGCCTGCCACGACCAGGGCCCGGCCTCCAACTGTCTGCGCTGCCACAGCACCGGCGGCGTCGACCCGCACCCTCCGGGCTGGACCCCGCCCGTTCCGGCCGGCGAGCGCACCTCGCACAAGATGTGCCGCATCTGCCATACCCACTGATCGTCCGTCCTTTTTTGTCTCAAGGTGTACTTCTCATCAAAAAGACTCACAATGGCCGTGAACACCATGGAAGGAGGCGGAAGATGAAGATTCTCTCCAAATCGATCACCCTGCTGGCAATCGTGGCGCTGTGCGCCCTCGGGACCGCGACCTGCGGCGACGACGACAGCGGCGGCGGTACCGACGCGGACACCGACTCGGACACCGACTCGGACTCGGACTCGGACTCGGACGCCGATACCGACGCCGACACCGACGCCGATGCGGACACCGACGCGGACTCCGACGCCGACACAGACGCGGACTCCGACGCCGACACAGACACCGACGCGGACTCCGACACCGAGACCGGAACCTGGCTCGATACAATCAACGTCTCGGGCACGGTCTCGCAGTCCGCCGACATCCCGAGCGGCGGAGACGGAGTCGGCACTCTCTGCCTGGCGATCTCGGACGAGTGCCCCGCGATGTCCAACATGGGACAGATCACCACCTTCGCCGGCGGCCAGGAGACCGGCTTCGACCTGTCCGGAGGCGGTCCCGAGCCGTTCGACATGGAGTTCATCGTCATGCAGGCGCTGACCGTGGACGAGGCCTACGTGGTTTCGGGCTTCCTGCAGGAGGCCGGCGGAGACTGCAGCACGGACGGCCCGGCTCAGGGCGACCCGGTCGCCTTCGGCACCGGCCAGTGCCCGGAGTTCACCTACGACGGAAACGATGTCTCCGGGGTCAGCATCGACTTCAACATGAACATGCCGATGTAAAAAAAACTCTTTATCTCAAGCCTGTTACACTTCCTCGCAAGCAGCCCGGGCAAGGCTCGCATTCTCCTGTTTCATTTTTCACAATTGTATACTATAGTGCTTGCCATCTATTATTACTGGTGAGCGACGAACAGCTACACAGCTACAATGACGCACGGGAGGAAAAAAGATGGGGCGCAAGAAAAAAGAGCACGACGGTGAAAAGCTGGTCTTCGGCTCTGTCTCGCGGCGGGACTTCCTCTACTACTGCGGCGGGCTGGCCGGATCGCTGGCGCTAGTCGGTTGCGGAGGCGACGATGAGGGCGCGCCGGGCGACGAGAAGAAGAAAGGCCCGAGCGCCGAGAAGGTGGCCGAGAAGCTGGAGAAGGCCGCGGGCAAGCCGCCGGTGATCTGGCTCCAGGGGCAGGACTGCGCGGGTTGCAGCATCTCGTTCCTCAATGCCGAGGACCCGCCGATCGCCGAGATCCTGCTGGACAAGATCTCGCTTCGCTACCACGAGGCGGTGATGGCCGCCTCCGGTCACGTCAGCGAGAAGGCGCTGGAAAACACGCTGGCCGAGGGCGGCTACATCCTGGTGGTCGAGGGATCGATCCCCGGCGCCGACGACCGCTTCTGCACGGTGGGCGGCAAGCCCTTCGAGAAGATCGTGCTCGAGTGCGCCGAGCAGGCCTCGGCGATCGTGGCCCTCGGAGCCTGCGCGACCTACGGCGGCATTCCGGGCGCCACGCCGAGCCGCGGAATGGGCGTGAACCAGATGGTGAAGGACAAGCCGGTGATCAACCTGCCGATGTGCCCGGCACACCACGATCACCTGGTGCAGACCCTGGTCTACTACCTGACCAACGAAAAGGCGCCGCCGCTGGACGAGCACGGCCGGCCCAAGATGTTCTACGCCAAGACGATCCACGACCAGTGCGAGCGCAAGAAGCACTACGACGAGGGCAACTACCTGCAAGACTGGAACGACCCCAAGCAGGCCGAGTGGTGCCTGGCCGAGAAGGGCTGCAAGGGAGGCGAGACCTACTCGGACTGCCCAACCAGGAAGTACAACGGGGGCGTCAACTACTGCATCGAGTGCGGCTCTCCGTGCCAGGGATGCGCCGAGCCGACCTTCTACGAGAAACACTCGCCGCTGTACGCGAATAACCTTCATCTCATCAACAACAAGAAGGAGAGTGCGGCATGAGCCAGAAGATCGCAATCGACCCCGTAACGCGCATCGAGGGCCATCTCCGCATTGAGGTCGAGGTGGAGGACGGCAAGGTCAAGGACGCCTGGAGCAGTGGCACGATGTACCGCGGCTTCGAGAAGATGCTGGAAGGCAAGGATCCTCGCGACGCCGCCTACGTGACCAGCCGCTTTTGCGGCGTCTGCTTCAGCGTGCACACGATGGCGTCCTCGCTGGCGCTCGACTCGGCGTTCGGCGCCGAGGTGCCGAGCGGTGGACGCCTGCTGCGCAACCTGGTGATGGGCGCCCAGTACCTCTACGACCACATCCTGCACTTCTACCACCTCTCGGCGCTCGACTACATCGACGTGATGGCGGTCGCCGACTACAAGGGCAAGGATCCCAAGCTCGAGGCGGTCAAGAAAAAGATCGTCGCGCTGGTCGAGAGCAAGGACACCCATCCGCTCACGCCGCGCTACGAGCCCGACGAGCACTGCGTCAAGGACCCGGAGACGGTCACCACGCTGGTCAAGCACTACCTCGACGCACTCGAGATGCAGATGCTCTGCAAGAAGATGGGCGCGATCTTCGGCGGGCGCGCACCGCACTACCAGAGCATCGTGCCCGGCGGCGTGACCCAGCTCCCGACCAAGGATCGGATCAAGCAGTTCCGCGAGCTGCTCGCAAAGGCGGCCGCCTTCACCCGCGACGTCTACGCCAAGGACGTCGTGGCGCTGGGCACCGGCCCGCTCTTCGGGCTGGCAAAAAGTGGCTTCGGCAAGGGACATCCCAACTACCTGGCCTACGGAGCGTTCGACCAGAAGGACGGCGGCGATCCGTTCTTCACTCCGGGCGTGATCACCGGCGATCTGGCCAAGATAGGGAAGTTCGATCAGAAGAAGATCACCGAGTCGGTGGAGCACGCCTGGTACGAGGAGGCGGACCCGGTCCACCCCTCGCGGGGAACGCAGGAAGTCAACCGCGACAGGGAGAACGCCTACAGCTTCGTCAAGGCGCCGCGCTACGACGGAAAGCCGATGGAGGTCGGTCCCCTGGCACGGATGCTGGTGATGAAGAACAAGGACCTGATGGGCCTGGTCGAGAAAGGCGCCAAGCCGGGCGTGGTGGCGCGCCACGCCAGCCGCGCCTTCGAGAACCTGCTGCTGGTCGAGGCGATGCAGGGCTGGCTCGACCAGCTCGAATCCCAGATGGGCAAGAAGGGCTTCGAAATCCACGACACGCAGCACTGGGATCCGCCGGACAAGGGCGAGGGAGCCGGCTTCTACGACGCTCCGCGCGGCGCGCTCGGTCACTGGATAACGATCGAGGGCGGCAAGACCAAGCGCTACCAGGCGGTGGTGCCCTCCACCTGGAACGCCTCTCCGCGCGACGAGTCCGGGGTGCGCGGGCAATACGAGGAGTCGCTGATCGGGATCCCGGTGCCCGACACGGACAACCCGATCAACGTGGTGCGCGTGGTGCGCTCCTTCGATCCCTGCCTGGCCTGCGCGATCCACATGATCCACCCCCGCACCAACGAGCTGAGGCGCTACGTGGTCGACCCGGTGACCGGAACCTGATCTCGAGGTAGGCTCTCCTGTCATGAGCGACCGACCCAAGCAACGCCGCGGCATCCTCGGCGTGGGAAACGTTCTGCTCTGCGACGAGGGCGCCGGAGTGCACGCCGTGCGCCGCCTGGAACGCTCGGGAGCGCCGCCGGGCATCAGCCTCTTCGACGGCGGAATCGAGGGCTTCGGACTGATGGACATCGTCGCCGAGCAGGATCGGCTGGTGGTGATCGACTGCGTGCGCGGCGGCGAGGAGCCCGGAACGATCTACCGCTTCGAGGCCGAGGACGTCACCGCCGCGCCGGACCGCTACCAGACCTCGCTGCACCAGGTCGGCATCCTCGAGATCCTGCACTTCGTCGAGCTGGTCGGCCGCCGTCCCCGCACCACCGTGGTCGGGATCGAGCCGTTGCGGGTCGAGATCGGAGAAAAGCTCTCCGACCTCGTCGCCGCTCGCCTGCCGCGCCTGGGAGAGCTGGCGATCGAGCAGGTCCTGGCCGACTGAGCAGCTCGATTTCCCGAGATTTCTCCGGTCCGTCGCGCGTCCGGCGGGCCTCTTGTGTTATGATTTGGTGAAGATTCGCGGTCCTCGGACGATCGCGCCTCGCGGAGCCGTTCATGTCCAAAGCGTCATCCTCCCCTCTCGCAGCCGTTCTCTCTCTCGCCGCGATCACGGCGATCTCCGGCTGCCGCGGATCGGGCGGGTCGGGCTCTGCCGAGGACGACACGTCGTCGGAGACCGGCACCCAGCTCGACAGCGACACCTTCGGCGACACCTCGAGCGACTCGGCGAGCGAGACCGACACGGAAACCGACACCGATACCGGCGAGCTCCCTCCGTGTCCGCCCACCACTCTCGAAGAGACGATCTTTCCGCTGCTGCCCGCCGAGCCCCTGGCAGGACCGGATCGCTCCGAGTGGGGCCTGACCGAGATCGGAGCCGGCGAGCCGTTCGTGCAGCGCGACGACCTGGACGTCGGTGAGAGCGAGGCCGATCCGCTCGGCGATCCGTCGTCGCTGGCGTTCGTCTGGCACGTCACCGACTCGCAGATCATCGACGAGGAGTCGCCCGCGCGCCTGATCCACGGCGACATGCTCTACGAGTCCTCCTACCGCTACCAGGAGAACCTGACCGCCCAACTCCTCGAGGCGGCGGTCCGCACCGCCGGGCTGTTCTCGGCCCACCACCGCTTCGACTTCGCGCTGCTGACCGGCGACATGGTGGACAACATCCAGCACAACGAGCTGGAATGGTTCTACACCGTGTTCGAAGGGGGCATCGTCGATCCAGATTCCGGGGACGACGACGACCCGATCCCGGGCGCGGGCAACGACCCGCACGACCCCTTCATCGCCCAGGGATTCCCCGCGGACATCCCCTGGTACGTGACTCCCGGCAACCACGATCTGCTCGAGCTGGGCAATGGACCGCTGGTCTCGTGGATGCTGGCCGATCCGGCCGGGGACTCGGCCAACAAGAACCAGACGCTGTCCTGGCTGAACGACGCGGTGACCGCGGTCTGCCTCGAGCAGCCCTGGTACCAGACCGAGTCGCTCATTCCCGAGCGCTGCTACATGCCTCCCAAGGCGTACTTCGACGGCAGCGAGGTGATCCCGGACTACGACCGCGCGTTCTTCGGGCGCTACGACTGGACCTCGGTCTTCTTCGACACGATCACCTCTCCGGTCGGGCACGGCTACCAGCAGTCGAATCTGGACACCGGCTGGGGGAGCTACGTGGTAGAGGAACCGTTCCCGGGCTCGCCCCTTGCGCTGATCGTGATGGACACGGTCTCCGACTCCGGCCAGTGGGGCACGTTCGACGCGCCCCGCCAGGAGTGGCTGCTGGCCGCGCTGGACGCGGCGGAGAACCAAGGCAGGCCGGTGATCGTCGCCGCTCACCACAGCTTGAACAGCATCGACGACCAGGACGAGCGCCAGGCGCTGTCGGCGATGCTGATCGACCACCCGGGCGTGGTGGCGCACGTAGGAGGCCACTCGCACTTCAACCGCGTAACGCCCCACCCTGCTCCCGAAGGTCTGCCCCCGGAGCACGGCTTTTGGGAAATCGAGACCTCGGCCACCGCAATCTGGCCGCAGCAGACGCGGCTCGTGGAGCTGGTGGACGAGCGCGACGGCACCGGGAGCATCTACTGCACGATGCTCGACTACCAGATTCCCGGCGAGATGCCCGTGCTGGCGGGAGGTCGCTTCTATGGACTCTACGACGTACAGGACGGCAGCGGCGAGAACGGCTCGGGAACCGAGAACGACCGCAACGTGATCCTGCGCGTGGCGTTCCCGCCGGAGACGACCGCGGCGCTGGCCGAGCTCGAGCAGCGTCCCGTGCACACCTTCCAGTTCGCCCCGGACTGAGGCCGCGACACCGCCACGGGCCTCGCCTTTGTGTTATGATTGTAGTCGGGCCCTGGAGGTGAAACGATGATCTCACGACCAATGGTGATGTTCTCTGTTGCTCTGCTCGCGGCCGCCTGCGAAAACGGCGACGCGGACTATCAGCCCGCCGATACGGACACGGACGCGGACGCCGATTCCGATTCCGATGCCGACACGGACGCGGACGGAGACTCGGACGCCGATTCCGACGCTGATTCCGATTCAGATACCGACGCGGACGGAGACTCCGACGCCGACTCCGACGCTGATTCCGATTCCGACGCGGACAGCGACTCGGATCCGGATTGCGTGGACCAGGACGGCGACTGGTGGTGCGCCGACTTCGACTGCGACGACGACGATCCGGATCAACACCCCGGCGCCCAGGAAGATCCCTACAACGGCGAGGACGACGACTGCGACGGGCAGACCGACGAGATCGACGTCACGCCGGACACCGACACCGTCTGCTCGGAGCAGGATTTCGCGATCGAGTACGTACCGGTCAAGCTGATGATCCTGCTCGACATGTCCGGCTCGATGGTGATCCCGTCGTCCAAGTACGACCACGCCAGAGCCGCGATCCAGAGCTGGCTGGTCGACTACGCCGACAACTTCCTGTTCGGCTTCGACTCCTACCCGGACGACTGGTACTCGCAGAGCTGCTCGGTGGACAACCCGGTCTGGTTCGACACCGCCGCGGGCCAGGAGAGCGCGATCTCCGGCTGGCTCGACACCCACGCGCCGCAGTCCGGCTCGGGGGATCCGCTGGTGATGGAGATGGACAAGCTGCTCGACGATCCGAGCTACGCGCCCAACTTCACCACCGACGCCCAGCCCGGCGATCCCTACCTGCTGGTCGTGGCCGACGGCGACGACTGCTGCGGCCCCTCGGGCAACTACAGCTGTTCCAACAGCTGGGTCGACGAGCTCAGCGATCGCACCGAGTCGCTGCTGACCGCGGGGATCAAGACGATGGTGATCGGCTACACCGAGAACGCCGACGAGACCGCGCTGAACGCGATCGCGGCCGCGGGCGGCACCCAGTTCACCTCGTTCGTCGAGGCGCTCGACCAGGCCGCGCTGGAGAACGCGCTGGACACGATCGCGGCCAGCATCATCAGCTGCACCTTCGAACTCGACGAGCCCGACGCCTCGGCCGACCCGGACAACGTCAATTTCTACTTCGACGGCGACGTGGTCCCCTACGACCCGGACTGCCTGGTGGGCACGGGCTGGACCTGGGCCAACGCAGAGCACACCGAGATCACCTTCTGCGAGGATGCCTGCGCCGAAATCCAGGGCGGCTTCGTCGACACGATCTCGGCCAAGTTCGGCTGTCCCTCCGTGCCGGTCGACTGAGCCGCGAGCGCCCCGGCGTCGGCCGCGCACAGAAATCGCACAACACCGCCGGCAGCATCTACAAACCGCGATTCAGGCCGTCAGCACTCCGGGATCAGGCCGGCCAGCAGTTCGGGGAACACCTTCTCGATCCGCTCTTCCCAGGCGGCGACCTCGTCGGCTCCGCGGGTCGCCTTCATCATCCGGAGATTTCGCCCCTGGCGCCGCATCACCTTCTCGATCGTCTCTCCCCCGTCCTCGTCCAACGACTGCAAGCAGCGTCCGAGCACGAGAAACTCGCCGGCCAGCTGCTGCAGGAACATCTGGCGCTTGTGCTTCTCCGAGCCGCCGAAGGCGATCAGATCCGAGGTTCCCGGCGGCAGGTCTAGCTCGCGCGGGGCGCCGGCCGCAGATCCGGGAGCTCCGGCCGCGGAGAGCTTGGGCGCCGCGCAGAAAAGGTAGCCAGCCAGCTGGCGGCGCCGCTCGTCGGACAGCGCCCGCGCCCGCTCGACGAACTTCTCCGGGCTCTGGGCGAAGGTCACGTACAGCTCGGCCAGCGCCGCGCGATCCTCCGCGCCGGTCTTCTCGTGGTCGGGCGGGGGCTTGGGCAGCCGGTCGAGCACCTCGGCTCCGGCCCGGGCGGGCTCGGCCGGGCTGGGGGCTTTCCTGTCGGAAGCAGGCCGCTCGGGCTCGTCGGCAGAAAGATCCGGCTCTTTGGCGGCCGCGGCCGGCTCCTTCTCCGCCGGCCGCTTTCCGCTCTCCTCGTCCCCGCCGCAGGCGGCCAGCAGCGCCGCGAGCGGCAACGTCGCGATTCGCGTGAAGATCCTCATGGCCGGCAGCCTAGCACAAAATTGGCCCCCGCGCGCTGGCGCCCCAAATTTGAACCCAAATTTGAACAAGGACTACACGGATCAAATTGTAATCGTTGTTGTTTTTGGCGTTGACCTCAATCTCTCCCGACGGTTTGACGTTTCTGCAGCGCGCGTTCGACTCCAAGGTGGGCAGAGTCGGCTCCTTTTGACCCTTTTTGCCCGGTGGTCACTCGAGACTCACTCGCCGCGCCGACCGGCCGGCGGACGTTCTCGCCAATAGTCGTTCTAATAAATGCAGCGGTGCGCCGGCCGCTTGCGATCCAGCTCGCCTGCGCCATTTCTTTTTGCCTCGGCCTTGATTCGAGCTCTCCTCAGCAGGGCGCCGCCGGGGCGCCCACCGGCCACAGCGAGGACGGCGGGTACGTACCCGGCGGCCAGTCTGCAGGCGTGCGCCTGCCCATCAGCGCCGCTTTGAGAAACGCTCCGAGCTCCTCGCGGTACAGGCCCGCCGTCTGTTTCTCCATCTCAAGATGCGCTGCCTCCAGCTCCCGGTCGCGGCAGAACACCTTGACCCGCGGGCTGCGAGAAGGATTGCGCGGTCGCATCAGCGGCGACTGCTCCAACACTCGCCGCGCTCCCAGAACGCTCCGACCCTCGGCGCGACGCTCGCGGCCGTAGCGTACCTCGTTGGCCCTGACCAGACCCTTCATCCGCTCCCGCCTCGCTCGCTTGCTCAGCTTGCGCCACTGCGGCGGCACCGTCAGCTCGAGCGAGTACCTCCTCGTCACCTCCTCGCGACCAACCCGCTGGCCCCGACGGCTCCGGTTGTGAAGCGCGGTGCGGTCCGTCCACTCGAAAGAGCGCGGCTTGCCGTCGAGCGCCATCCCGAGCGAGGAGAAGAACGGCCCCGACGACGCCCGCTCCACCAGCCCGGCCTTGACCGCGTTGGTCGCGATGTAGGCCCAGCGGTTCTCGAAGTCCTCGTCGGTCAGCACCGGCGCCGCGTCGTACTTTCGAGCGAAGAAGTGGCCGCGGCGGCCCAGCAGCTCGTTGACCGACTTGGCCAGGTTGAGCTGGAAGTAGTACATGAACTCGGCCAGCTGCCCCTTGGTGTCGCGCAGCAGCAGGTGGAAGTGGTTGGACAGGAAGATGAAGGCGAAAAGCTCGATCCCGTCGCCGTGCTCCTCGAGGCTCTTGGCCAGCCAGGCGCCAACGCGATCCGTTTAGGGGGTAAGATCAGCAGCAGTAGTAAGGCCATCAGGGCTCGGGGTGGCGAGTCTATCGCCCCCGGCGACTCTTGACCAGCTGGTAGACCCCCACCCCGGTGACCACCACTCCGACCGCGGCCAGGATCCCGGAGCTGCTCGTGCCGAAGAAAGCCAGCCTGCCCGACAGCCCTCCCACCAGCATGATCAAGCCCACGATCACGTTGAAGATTCCGCTCATCTTTCGCTCCTGGGAAACTCCGCCACCGCGTAATCCCCGACCTCGCAGCTCATGTGACCTGCGACCACCGGGCACTTGGCGCGCAGCAGGAAGAACATCCGGCGCTGCTCGTCCGAGAGGGTCTCGTAGTTGCCCTGCCCCTTGGAGACGACCAAATCGGCCGCGGCGAACCTCTCGCGCAGATCCGCGGAGCAGAACGCAAGCGGAGTCCCCGGCAGATCCGCTCCGCTCTCGATCACCTCGGCCACCTCGCCCAACCCCGCCTGCTCGGCATCCTCGAGCAACGCGTCGTTGATCGCAGGCCCCGAGCGCACCACGACGGTCACGCTGCCCCGGGGAAACCGCTCGATCAAGAGACGGTCGACCACGATCTCGCCGGCGTTGTCGGCCAGGAACAAGATCCTCTCGGCCCGCGCGGCCTGCCGGCGCAGACGCTCCACGCCGGCCGCGCCGTCCCCGCGCAGCAAAACGTCGGCCGTGTCGCGGAAGGCCAACTCGATCCGATCGTCGCGCAGCCCGCCCGGAGCGCCGAAGTCGATCACGTTCCCGGCGATCGCCAACCGCACCGCGGCCTCGAACGGATCGTCGGCGCTCTCGACGAACCTCCTCAGCTCGGGCAGCAGCTCGATCGCCAGGCGGTTGGCGCGCCGCTTGTCTTCCAGGTAGGGATCCTCGTCGCCCAACTCGTCGGACATGATGCGGTGCAGCACCCCGCCCATCTCGGGAGGAGAACGCGCGAAATCGAAATCGACCAGCTCGGCGATCGTCCGCTTGACGACGCGCTCGATCAGCTGCTCGTCCCCGGTGAAACGACGCGGGGCCTCCACGGCCTGCTCGACGATGCACGGAACACACTCGATGTAGGTCTTCATCAGCCCTTCAACACTCCCAACGGCACCAGCCGCGCCACGGCTCTTCCCAGCCCGGCGCCCTCGACGGTCTCGACCACCAAGTCGATGTCCTTGTAGGCATCCGGCGCCTCCTCCACTATCGCTCGCCGGTCCTCGCATTCCAAGTAAACACCGCGCATCGACTCTCGAAAACGGCTCTGCGAAATCGCTCCCGGACGGATCACCTTGCCATCGCGCCTGCGAATCTTGCCCGCCGCCGCCGTTCTGCTCATCGCTCGGCCCGCGCCGTGGTTGACCGAGCACAGCGACTCGTCGACCCGCTCGCCGGGAAGCAGCACGTAGCTCGCCGTGCCCATCGACCCGGGCACGAGCACCGGCTGTCCAATTCGCGCGAAGTCCGATCCGCGCATCCGTGCCGGCGGAAAGGCGCGGGTCGCCCCCTTGCGATGCACGTACAACCACCGCCCGCCGTGCTTCTCGCGCTTGGCCACGTTGTGCGAGACGTCGTAGACCGTGCTCAGCCCGGCCCGGCTCTCCAGGACCCGCGCGAAAGCACCGCGCACGATCTCGGCTATCACCTGCCTGTTGGCCGAGGCGAAGTTGGCGGCGGCCCGCATCGCGCCGAGGTAGGCGATCCCCTCCGGCGAGTCGGCCGGCATGCAGGAGAGCTGGCGACTGGGCCGGGGAATCCCGTAGCGCCCGGCCGCGTCGTTCGCGATTCGCATGTGATCGCCGGCGACCTGGTGACCGAGCCCCCTCGATCCGGTGTGGATCATGACCGCCAGCTGTCCCTGGCGCATGCCCAGCGCTCGCCCGGCCGACTCGTCCGGCAGCTCCTCCACTTTTTGTATCTCGACGAAATGATTGCCGCCCCCCAGCGTGCCGAGTTGGGACAGCCCCCGCCGAACGGCCCTCGACGACACCTCGCCAGGCTCTCCTTCCAGCGCTCCGCCGTCCTCGATTCGACGCCTGTCGATCCCGGTCCTCTCCGGGTCGACCACTCGCGCCAGCTCGGCGTCATTCGCGGTCACGTCGACCAGCCCGGCCACCCCCCGCTCCAGAACCAGCTTCAGCTGGCGCTCTTTCAGCTCGAAACGCCTGTTGCGTTTCCCCTCGCCCAGAGGCAGCTCTTCTCTGATCGCGCGGCAGATCTCTCCGAACGGAGCTTCCACGGCGTCGAGCGGCGATAGTAAGAGCCGCATTCCGCAGCTCACGTCGTAACCCACGGCCGCCGGCGAGATCAGGCTCGGAGAGGCGATCACCGAGCCGATCGGGACTCCGTACCCGGTGTGGATATCCGGAGTTGCCAGCACGATCGCCTCCCCGTCCAGCGAGGCGGCGTCGCAAAGCTGCGACAATGCCTCGCGCTCCGGTTCCATCCGCTCGTGGAGATAGACCAGGGCACCGGTCTTCATCGAGCCTCGCCGCCTCAGCTCGAGGCGAAAGCTATCGAGTCGGCGCATTCTCATCGCTAGAGAAATCGGCCCGGGAGAAAAAAGGCGAGGCGATCATCGATCGCCTCGCCCTTCGGTCTCATCAATCAATCTGCTACCGGGTTACGGTCCGGCGTCGCCATCGGTGTCGGTGTCCGTGTCCGTATCGGTGTCGGTGTCCGTGTCCGTATCGGTGTCGGTGTCCGTGTCGGTGTCCGTGTCCGTATCGGTGTCGGTGTCCGTGTCCGTGTCGGTGTCGGTGTCCGTGTCCGTGTCGGTGTCGGTGTCCGTGTCGGTGTCCGTGTCGGTGTCCGTGTCCGCGTCCGTGTCCGCGTCGGTGTCCGCGTCGGTGTCCGCGTCGGTGTCCGCGTCGGAACCGGAACCGTCGTCGTCGTCGTCGTCCGAGCAGGCGGCAGCGGTGACCGCCAGCATCATCAGCAACGAAAACAGGAACAGCTTTTGAGTCTTCATGGAAGCACCTCCGGGTTCCCCTCTCTTTCGCCCGTATCCCGCACCGGAGCCGGGCTGGTTTTTCCTCGAACCTGCAAGAGAGCGTCTCGGACGCCGCTTCCAAGGACGACGCCGGGGAACCGTGAAGCCGCACACCCCGCGGACTCGAGGTGCCGACGAGCAGGTCTCCTGGCTTCCGGATCGTCCTACTCGCGGCGCCTTCCCAGACGGCCCACCCGCTCGAGCGATGGTTTCCGTCCAGTGGTCTCGCCGTTTTCGTCCCCGGTCACAGTGGCGGGGGCCGCGCCGGATTCGCACCGGCTTCCCAGGGCGGTTATCCACCCTTGCCCGACGGCAAAAATTGAAAAAGAGCAACACCGGCCAATAGCCTCAAAGCTCGTTGAACGTCAAGCTCCGACTTGCAAGAACGGTTCGCCTTCATCCGGAAGAGGCGGCGGCAAAGAGCTCGGACCGACTCGCGCGCTTGTCGAATGTGAGCGTCGTCTCACCCCCGGCATGCCTGCCGGCAATCCCTAGCAGCAGGTCCGCCAGCTCTGTCTTCTCTTGTCTGGCCAACAAGCCGAGCTCGCGTAACCTGTCCGCGTGCTCGAACTCCAGGACCGCCAACGAAAGAAGGCTCTCCAGGGCCGAGACCACCTCGTCTCTCGTGCAACCGTACACCGCCTCGAGCACCCAGATCAGCTCGAGCACCACCAGATCGCAAACGAGCAGCTTCGATCGGTTTTGCTCCGCCGTCTGGAACAGACGACGAACCGTCTTGCTCTGAGCCGGATCGTCGTCGAGGAGGAGGCGAACCAGAATGTTGGTATCGAGAGCCTTCACTGCCTATCCTCGCGCATTCGCGCGGCCACACGCTCGTCCATCTCCTCCACCGACACGGCGCGCCCCGCCCGATGAGCGAGAAGACCGAAAACATCCTCCAATCGCTTGTTCTCGGGGTTGATCAGGATCCTGCCGTCCCGCTCGATCACGAAATCCAGCCTGTCACCGGGCCTCAAACCCAGTCGCTTTCGGATCGCCCGAGGTACCGTTATCTGCCCTTTGCTCGTCATGGTAGCTACTGACATATGCTCTTCCTTACAAATAAAAAAGTCTTACTATATAGTAAGATATCTTGTCGGCATGTCAAATTTCTGCGGCATCCACCTTTGTTTTCGTCTCACCGCCTGCGCTGTGAAAGATTGACCGTTGGGACGCGTCGGCCGTAGAATCCGCTGCGTGACGAGCGCACGAGAGACAATCGAACGCGCCGAGCGCGCCTACCGCGCCGGCGACTTCAAGCTGGCGCGATCTTCGGCGCGGCGGGCGCGGGAAATCTCGGACGACCACGGCATCGCGGTACGCGCCAGGCGCATCCTGCGGGCGACCGGGATCGATCCGGTCGCCGCGGTTCTGTTCGGCGCGACGGCGGCTCTGCTGGCCTTCCTGATCCTGCGGTACGTCCTTTGAGCGAGCTGGACGAGATTTTTTCACGAGAAGGCCCGATCGCCTCCTCGCATCCCCGCTGGGAGCCGCGCCCGGCACAGGTCGAGATGGCGCTGGCGGTCGAAAGGACGATCGAGCGAGGCGGCGTGCTGCTCGCCGAGGCAGGCACCGGAACCGGCAAGACGCTGGCCTACCTGTTGCCCTCGATCCTGTCCGGGCTGCGGGCGATCGTCTCTACCGGAACCCGCAACCTGCAAGAGCAGATATTCTTCAAGGACCTGGCCTTCATCGGCGAGGCGCTCGAGATGGATGTCGACGCGGCCTACCTCAAGGGACAGGACAACTACCTGTGCCGCAGGCGCCTGCATGCCTTCTCGCACTCGCCCAAGTCGCTGGCGCACCCCGCCGAGAACGTTGCGCGGCTGGTCGCCTGGGGCGGGGAGACCGCCTCCGGCGACCGCATGGAGCTGGACTCGCTGGCGGACGACGATCCTCTCTGGCGCGAGGTCTGCTCCACTCGCGAGACACGCATCGGCCAGCGCTGCCCTTTGTTCGACAGCTGCCACGTGACCCGCGCCCGCAAGCAGGCCATGCAGGCCTCGGTGATCGTGGTCAATCATCACCTCTACTTCGCGGACTGCGCCACGCGCGAGAGGGGAGGAACCCTGCTTCCAGAGCACGACGTCCTGATCCTGGACGAGGCCCACCTGGTGGAGGACATCGCCACCGAGTTCTTCAGCGTCAAGGTGCCCTCAGGGCGCGTGCTGCGCCTGCTGGACGACACGCGCGCGACTCTCGACGCAACCGAGTTGGAAGACGACCGGGACGCCGCGCGGCGCGTCGCGACGATCGAAAAATCGCGCGCGCTGACCAGGGCGCTGTTCGGTTTTTTCCGCAATCGGTCGCCCGGACGCAGCGCACTGGAGCCGCGCGCCCTGGACGAGAATTGCCGCGCCGCCTATCACCGCCTGGACTCCACGCTCGAGGCGCTGCAGCTATCGCTCGAGACGCACAGGGGGCGCGACGCGGTCCTCGACCAGCTCGCCGATCGCCACGTCGCCCTGCGCGGGGATCTGGCGACGATTCTCGACTCCCGGCAGCCGGGCCAGGTCCACTGGGTCGACCGCCGCCCGCGCTCCACTGTGCTGGGCTGCTCTCCGATCGACGTGTCGGAGCGGCTGCGCGAAAGCGTCTTCTTCCGCGTACCCGCGGTGGTGCTGACCAGCGCCACGCTCTCGACAGGAGGGGACTTCGACTACCTCGAGTCGCGGTTGGGCATCGACTTCGACGTCGAGGAGATCTCGCTGCCCGCCCCGTTCGACTACCGCAGCCAGTCATGTCTGTACATCCCGCACGAGATCGATGATCCGCGATCGCCGGCGTTCGTCGATCAGGCCGCGGACGAGGCGGCCGCCCTGATCGAGGTCACCGGCGGCGGCGCGCTGGTGCTGTGCACCTCGCTGCGCAACATGAGCGGCGTCCACGAGCGGCTGGAGGGCAGAACACCCGGCCCGCTGCTCGTGCAGGGCTCGGCTCCCAAGTCGGTGCTGCTCGAGCGCTTCGTCGCCGATCGCGGCTCGGTGCTGGTCGCCACCACCAGCTTCTGGCAGGGAGTCGACCTGCCGGGCGACGCGCTGCGACTGGTGGTGATCGACAAGCTGCCGTTCGACCCTCCCGGGGATCCGATCACCTCCGCCCGCCTCGAGCACATCGCAGAGCACGACGGTCGGCCGTTCGTCGACTATCAGCTTCCCCGCGCCGCGCTGGCGCTCAAGCAGGGCTTCGGGCGACTGATTCGATCACGCAAGGACCGCGGGGTGGTCGCCGTGCTGGACCGCAGGCTGCGATCGCGCGGGTATGCCAGGACGTTCTTCGCCTCCCTGCCCAGCTGTCCGGTGACCGACGAGATCAGCGGGGTGGCCGGTTGGTGGAAGGGAGGCGCTCGTTCAAGAACCGCTCGATCCGGAGATTGACCAGCTCGGGACGCTCGATCGGCAGCGAGTGCGTGCCGCCCGGAACCAGCATCAACTCGGCGCCCGGTATCTCACGCGCCATCTCACTGGAGCGCGCCGGCGGGGTAAAGCTGTCTTCGGCGCCGGCCACCACCAGGGTCGGAACGTCTATCCTCTCCAGGTAAGGAGTGGCGTCGTGGCGGCCGAAGCTCTCCAGCAGGCTCAGCGCGACGCGAAAATCGACTCGCCCCAACCGCGCGAAGTAGTCGGCGAGATCGCGGGTGCGAACCAAGCGCGGATTGACCTCTCCGGTCAACAGGGCGGGCCTCATCAGGGCGCCGAACGGTATCTTGCGCCACAACGTCGAGGTCTGCTCCGGAAGAAAGCGCGCCGCGACTCCCAGCAGCGGTATCAAGTGCTCGAGCAACGCGCTTTGATGAAAGCTCTCGACAATCCTGCCCGGAGCGCCGCAGACCAGGATCAGCGCTCGCACCAGCTCGGGATGGCGGTGCCACAGCTCCAGCGAGACCTGCACGCCGAGGCTGTGCCCCACCGCCACCAGGCTCTCGGCGCCGGCGCTCTCGGCCACGGCCGCCGCGTCGTCGGCCAGCCTCTCGGGTGAGAGCTCGGACCAGGGCGGCGGCTCTGCGGACTCGCCGTGGCCCGGGTAATGCCAGTGCAGGCACTCCCAGTCCGAAAAGAGCTCTGGGACGAGGTACTTCCAGACGTGCCCCTCGCAGAGCAGACCGTCGCTGAGCAGCAGCGGCGGACCGCTTCCGACCCTCTCGCAGTGAAGCTCGACCCCGTCGCCGCCGAGAGCGGTGAACGTCTCGGCGGCGGAGCCCAGAGGTCGCGCAGTGGAGCCTCCCACCGCTGCTCAGCCGCCGCCGGCGGTCTCGGGCTCGTTGACCGACGGATACTTCTTGATCTCCGTTCGGGCAATCTTCCAGGCCTTCTGCACGATCCACGACAGGGAACGATCCTGCCGCGCGGCCTCGTCCGTGATCTCCCGAAGCATCTCTTCGGGGAAGTACAGGCTCTGCTTTCTCTTGTCGCTCTTTGCCATCGCTCGTCACTCCTGCCTGGATCGGCGATTCTGTAAGAGTACAACCTACACCGGGCACCCTATGCTACACTAAGCCCGCGGTCAACAGAGGTCGTGGGAAATTCAGAAGATGCGCTCGGGCACGAACACGATATCGCCCGATCTCAGCAGGAAGTTGGCAGCTCGACCCCGGCCGATATCCTCGACCGGCACGCTGTAACGTTGTTGTGCATCGCCCTCGCCCCGAATCACGGTCGTATTGTCCGTCTTGGCCATCGAGGTGAACCCGCCGGCCAGCGAGATCGCCTCCACCACGGTCATTCTGTTATGGTAGGGGAAGGTGCCGGGTTTCTTGACCTGGCCAAAGACCGAGACCTTCTTGCTGTTGTACTCCTTGACAAGGATCGAGATCTGGGGATTGAACAGGAACTCCCCCTCCTCGAGCAGCCTCTCCAGCTTGTCGGCCACGTCGGTCGCGGTCAATCCCTTGACCTCGATCGTACCCACCAGCGGGAAGTCGATCGTGCCGTTCGAGTCGACGCGATAGGCGCCGGTCAGGTCCTTCTCGCCGAAGACGCGCACGTCGAACAGGTCGCCCGCTCCCAGCGTGGTGTCCGGCTGGGGAGAAGACTGGATCGGAATGGTCGTCGCGGGATCCTTCGACCCGCACGAGGCGAGCAGCAACAGCGCGGCCAGCCAGGCTCGGATGGCCCGTCTCGTTCCCGCGGGAGAAAGAGGTGTCATCGATCCGCGCGGGCTAGTAGTGCCCGCGCACGCCGCCGAGCACGACGAACTTGTGGAAGCCCGCATCGGTTTCGACCGTGGTCTGCGTTCCGGTGGACGGATCCTCGTAGGTGCTCTGGTAGTAGAAGTCGGTGATGTCGCCGGTGTACTTGCCCGAGGCGTGGAACGAGAGCCAATCGGTGGCGCGCCACTCCACCAGCAGCGAGCCCTCGGCCCACACGTCGTTTCGCTCCTGGTGGCTGGGAATCGCACCGTTGAAAGTGGGTCCGTCGAAGCGAGCGTAGTCGCGGTAGAATACGTCGCCCTTGAGCGTCAGCATCACCACCCCTCCAATCATCTGCTGGTAGGAGAGATAGCCGCCGTTTTTCACGTAGAAGTTGGCGTAGAACGAGTCGACGAAATCGCGCTGTCCGCCGAGCCGTATCTGCGAAAACGGAGTGATGAAGAACATCAATTCTCCGCGCGCCAGGAAGCTGTCGAAGTTGGGACCCGCGTTGTAGAAGCTGGCGCCGTAGCCGCCGAGCAGCATCAGGCCGAAGCGATCGGTGAACAGCCCCTGCAGCCCGGCCCAGGATCGGACCGGCAGCGAGTTCTCGTTCATCGAGTCGCTCTCGTAGTAGACCGTCGGGGTGAAGGTCACCCGGCCGATCAAAGCGGTCTTGGGAAACACCTTCCAGCGCGTCTCGAAGCGCGCCTCGTGCCCGTGGCGGTTGTTCTGGTCCCCCAGCACGTCGTCCTCGAAGTACATGAACCTCAGGCGGTATCCGAGCTCGAGGCTGAGCGTGCCGCCGCCGGGCCGCACGCGCACGCCGATGCCCGGCTCCACCTGCTGCCTGGCTCTGGCGTCGGAGGCGCTCTCGTACGGCTGCAGCGTCCTGAGGTACACGGCGTCCAGCAGCAGGCTGAAGTTGCCCTCGGGAAAGAGGACGAAATCGAGGTGGGTGTCGATCCCGAAATCGCTGACGTCCTTGACCCGCTGCTCCTCGGCGAAGTACTGGTCCCAGAAGCCGGCCACGCCCAGCTTGAAGCTGGCCTTGGGAGGCGTGGCGTCCACCACGCCCTCGTCCTTGACCCTGCGCTGGTCGCCGCGCGTGGCGAGATCGATGTAGGGCGTGATGCGCAGCCGCCCCGCATCGACCACGTCGTCGGATCGGTAGACGGCGTTGGTATCGTATCCGCCCTCGGCACCCAGACCGAGGTGGAGCACCATCGAGTCTCCCAGCTTGAACCCCGGCCCCTCGGAAGAGGCGCGGTCCTGTAGCCACAGCTGCGCCGCCGCAGATACGGGCAACAAGAAAACGACACATACGACCAGACCGGCTGACCACTTCCTCATTGGCTATCGCTGTTCTCTTCTCGAAAAAAGGAAAAGTCGCTCCGCTCGCACTTCCCGCGATCCGGCGCGTTCGATACCTTTCCCCCTGCTAGTAAAACCCGCTCGCGTGCGGGGGTTGCTCCACACCCACTTCTACGTCCGGCGTCTCGGTCGGGTCCTCCATGGTGATGTCCTCATCGATCTCGACGACCGTTTCGGTCTCCCCGATCACCACGTCGGAATCTCCGATGCAACCCTCGGCCTCGGCCATCAATCCCTGGACCCGCGACACGTATATCTTGAGAATCGTGAACTGCTGGTTGGCCGAGGACATGTCGCCCCCCTTGACCGCAGTCTCCAAGGCGGCCTGCCGCTCCTCGATGCCCCGCAGGTTCACGTGTATCTGAGTCAGCTTGTCATCGAGACAAGTTATCTTCAGGGTGTCCTTCTCCTTGCGCGCCTGGTCGAGCATGTTCTGCACGCGACGGTAGATCCCCTTGCAGACCTTCTTCTGCTCCTCGACCCAGGCGATCATCTGAGCTCCGCTGAGCCCCTGCGACGAACTGTCGACGGTCACATCTATGTCGGGCATGTCTCCGGTAGGACGAGCCTCCTGGGCGCGTACGTCTCCGAAAAGGAGCACGACCACTCCGACGGCAGCCGCTGGGGCCAGGATTTTCGTACTTCGAATTCGTCGCATCTTTCCAACCCTTCGATCAAAATGGACTACTGTTTTACTCGGAAAAACGATCGTATGCCACCAAATTTTTTCTTTTCACTTCCACCTCCGGATAACGACACTTTCCCGCCGCAATCACATCCGAAGATTTGGTTACATCGAGGATGACGATCGTTCATTTCGAGTATCTGAATCCCTCCCGATTTCTTTTGGACTGTCTCCCCTCTTCGAGCCCACCTGCCGGATCAACCCGACGGCGTGAACAGGAACGGCATCTGGAAGGTCACCGATCCTCCTTCCGGCGGCGGGAAACGGAACCGCTTGAAAGAGGAGGTGATGCAGCTGCAGACCGCTGCTCCGACCTCGCAGCTCGTGGCCCTGGCGTTGGTCACCCGCCCGCTGCCGGAGATCGTGAACTGCACCGTGACCTTGCCTTGCAAAGACGGATCGCGCTTCAGAGCCCGTTCGTAGCATCCCTTGATCGCGCCGATGCGGCGGTTGATCACCTTTGCCACATCGGACTGCTTCAGCATCCCGGTGCCGCCCGAGCTCATCGGCTGCTTCTTCCTCACCCTTCCCTTGACCTTGCGCTCCTGTCCGGGGCCCTCGGTCTTGACCGTCTTGTCTCCCCCTTTGACCTTGACCTGGTCCACGTTCTCGGCCTCGCCGCTTCCCTTGCCGCCTGCCGGACCCTTGAGCGATCCGCCCTTCTCGCTGGTGGCGACTCCCACGCCGCCCACCTGCTCGAGCAGATCGTCCTGGTCGGCGCCCACGTCGCCGCCCTTTAGAACGTCGGCGATCGCGCCGTCGGCACCCTCGCCTCCGAGCGTGCCCAGAATCTTGTTGATACCCTTTTCGGCCAGCTTCTCGGCCAGTTGAGCGCGCTTCTCCGCCCTCTCCCGCGCTATCTCCTCGGCCGACTTCTTGGGCCCCGTATCCGCCGCCGCCTGCTTGGACGCCCTGGCCTTCTTCTGCGACTCGTCCTCCACCTCGCCCTCGTCCTCGAGCTCCTCCTCGTCTCCCTCGCCCTCCTCGACCTCGGACTTCTTTTTCTTCTCGAAGGTGGCATCCGTGTCGGAGGCGATCAGCTCCTGGAGCTCCATGAACTTGTCCCACTGATCGCGCTTGGGCCAGTCCGTGGTCTCCCACCAGAAGATGATTCCGCCATGCAGCAAAAAGGAGACCACCCACAGCGTGGTGATGAACCAGTCCATGCTGCGGAACACGCCGCCGCGCACCGCCGCCGGGAGCTGCGGCCTGGGCCTGATCGGAGGCGGAGCCACGAACTGGAACAGGATCGTGGTCTCCCCGATCACGACCTTGCCCCGCGACTTGTCGCTCAAGGGAAGCTGGTAGACCTTCCCCTTCTTGCGCGCCTTGCCGCTGGCGCGCATCTCCGCCAGCTCCACGACCTCGCCCTCGAGCGAGACGCGGCCGCTCATCTTCTCGTCGAAATTGAGAATGTAGGGACCGCCGCGCGTCTCGAACATCTCGAAACGGGAGACGGGGAACTCCTGCGCGGTGAGGATGAAATGGTTCTTCTCCGAGGAACCGACGGTGACCGTCTCTCGGCGGCGCACGATCCGCTCCTCGATGATCTTGCCCCCTTGGATTATGCCGATCCTCAAGACCTTCGGCAGGTTGCTCCGGTCCTGTCCGGGCGGACGGCCGGGCGGACGACCGCCCGGGGATCGGGGTCTTGCTGAAGGTGGCTTCTTGGCAGTGCCCATCTTTGGGTATCCCTTCGAAAGGCCCGGGTTCTCATTTCGACGACAACCGGACCCCGAGGCCCCCCTGACGTTGCCGGAACGCTGCGGTCCTCGCTCCTACTCCTTCTCGGAGTCCTCCCCGCCCTCGGCCGCCACGAACTTGAACTTCTCGAACTCCGCTTGTCCAGCCGTATACAGAACCTCGGTGATCAACCGATAACTGGTATCCTTGTCACCCACTACGAGCGCCATGCCCTCGAACTGGCTCCCGGTCCGCGCGGCGATCATCTTGAGGTGCTGCACCCTCTCCTTGAGCCGCTCGAGCAACGGGTTGATCAGCAGACCCTCCTGGCCGTCGCGCTTCATGCTCTCGTCGACCGCTCCGTTGCGCAGATCGGCCACCTTCTGATCGCCCACCTGGATCGACTTGGAAGAGATACCGATCACCACCGCGTCCTCGAGCGGCTGCTCCGAGCTGGTGCGCGGCAGCTGCATCTCGTCGGACTCCCGGATCTGGACCGGGTCCGCGCCGAACTGCTTGAGAAGGAAGCAGAGGATGATCGTGAACGCGTCCATCAGGGAGTTGATCAGCAGCTTGCCCCGCTCGGACTCCCTGCGGCGACGCTTCTCCTTGCGTTCCTTCCTCTTTTGCGCCCAGAGGGCGTCAACGGCTTCGGCGTTGCTCGAAGTCTGGTTCATCGTTTCCTCCGTCGAAACGGTGTACGCTTCGCGTCGTGCAAACTGTTGGGCAACCGCTGGCCGACGGCGTTCACCTCGGCGACGCGGTCGTCCCGGCGGGTCCGCGTCAGACCACGCCCCTGGTCAATGTCACCACTGGGAAGAGGGGATCCTCCGGCGTCCCGCGGGAGAAATCCATCGCCTTGATCAACACCTCGTATTTGATGTCGTCCTCGGCGCCCAGGATCAGGTTCTGCTCCTCCCGATGGTTGTCCTTGATCTCCTTGAGCTTGCGGTTCAGCTCCTTGAAGTCCCAGTCGTCGTCCTTCTTGGGAATGTCCGGACCGGAGGACGCCGTCTCGGTCGCCTGGGACATCCAGGGGAGACGATGCTTGGGATTCACCTTGAAGTGGAACCCCTGGTCCGTGATCATCACCGTCAGGTTCAGCGCGTCCTGCTCCTTCGGCTTCTGCTGAGAAGGCGCCCTCGAGATCTTCGGGGCGTTGACCGTCAACGTCATGAATCGGACGAAAACGGCCCCGTAGAGCAGCAACGGAATCAGCATGCACACGAGGTTGAGGATCGGAATCAGCGGATCCCCTTCGTATCCCCCCGTTTCGCGTCGCTTGATCGCCATGAGCGTTGACCTCCAATCGAACCGAGCCGACCTTGCCCCGGGCGGCGCTCATCGAGGGCGCCGCCTGGGAGCTTCGACCCGCTCGGTGCTACTGCGAACCGCCGGCGCGGTACCTCGAAACGAGCAGGTTCTCCAGCTTCACCGAGTACTGGTCGATCTCGTTGAGGATCTTCGTGGTCACGGACTGCAAGAAGATCTGCGCCGCCATGCACGGGATCGCCACGATCAGACCAAAGGCCGTGGTGTTCATCGCCATCGAGATACCCTTGGCCAACGCGGCCGCGCGGGCGTCGGGCGCCGCCGACTCTAGAGCGGCGAACGCCTGAATCAGACCGACGATCGTTCCGAGCAGTCCCATCAGCGTTGCGATGTTGGCCACGCCGCCGAGGATCGGCGTGCGCTTGCTCACCATCGGCACCACCTCGAGGGTAGCCTCCTCGATCGCGTTCGAGATCTCGAGCTCGCCCTTGTTGGCCCGAGTCAGCCCGGCCTTGATCACCTTGGGGAGCGCGGCGTTGGGCGCGGCGTTGCACAGCTTGATGGCGCGGTCGATGTTGTTCGCCATCACCAACTTCTGCACCTGCCCCATGAATGCGTTGGCGTTGATGTTGTACTTGAAGAACAGGAAAATGAACCGTTCCACAATGATGCCGAGACCGATCACGGACGCGAACGCGATCACGTACATCCAGCCTCCGCCCGCTGAGAATGCCTCTGCGATTGCCTGCATCTTCGACTCCTCCTTCGTCGGGAATGGCGCCCGTTTCTGGCGCTCGAATGCTCCGTCCCGTCTTCGTCCGTTACCTCTCTTCGGCTGACGAACCGCAGCCGAGCGGAGAGCATCCTACCACAGTGTTTTGCTCATCACCAAGTCAAAAATCGAACACTTTTCACGAAAAGAGAAAACCGCTTCCGGCGCCCCGAAACGGCCCGGCGACGCGCTCGGAGACGAGCCGTTTCCGTCCCCCGGTCCGATCGCTGCCGGCGGGCGATCTACTCCCATCCCTCGTCCTCCCAGCCTTCGTCTTCGCCGCCTTCGTCCTCCCAACCTTCGTCCGCCGCGCCCGCGTCCCCCTCGGCTTCCCGGGCCGCGGCCCTTTCGGCCTCGCGCTTCTCGCGCTCGGCAATCTGCTCCAGCCTCCGCTCTTCTCTGTCGATCACGCGATCCAACTCCTTGAGATAATCATGGACCGGATCGTCCTTCTCCAGGGCCGAGCCCATCTCGGCCTTGTAGTCGGCGAACAGCCGCTTGGCCTTCTTGTAGCGCTCGAGGCGCTCCAGATCGTCCAACCCCTCGGCCACGTAGTAGAGAATGGCCTTGTTGAACAGCACCCCGGTCAAAGAGGGATCGAGCTGGCGGGCGCGCTCCAGCTCCTGCTTGGCCTCCTGCCAGCGTCCCGCTCCGCGCAGCGCGTTGCCGTGGTTCAGGTGCAGGACGCCCCAGGAGGGAGCCAGCTCCAAGGCCTTCTCGAGCTGCGCGATCGCCTCTTCGTAGTTGCCGGACAGGATGTACTGCACGGCCAGGTTGTTCATCGCCTCGACGTGCGTGGGCCGTTTCTCCAGCGTCTTTTTCAGGCTGTTGATCGCCTCGACCTTGTGTCCCCTCTCCAGGTAGATGAACGAGCGCAGGAAGAACACCTCCGCCTCGTCGGGGTTGATGGACAAAACGTTCTCGAAAACCGCCTCGGCCAGCTCGGTGCGCCCCAGCCGCAGGTTGGCCTTGCCCACTCGCAGCATCGCCTCGGCGTTGCGCTCGTCGACGCGCAGGGCCTGCTTGGCCACGTCGATCGCGTCCTTGTAGCGGCTGGCCACGATCAGGACTTCCGCGTACTGGTTGAGGATCCCGATGTCCTTGGGATACCTGCCGACCAGATCGCGCATCATTCCCACCGCCGCGTCTACATTGCCTCGGCGCACCTCCAGGTTGGACAGCGCGCGGATCGCGGGCAGGTAGTTCGGCTGCGCCGCCAGCGCCTGGCGGTAGTAGCTGCGAGATCCCTCCTCGTCCCCCTTGCGATCGGCGATCACTCCCAGGTTGTAGAGCGCCTGGTGTGCCCTGGGATCGATCTGCAAGGTTCGCTCGAAGGACTGGCGGGCCCGATCCAGGTTTCCCTCCGCGGCCGCCCGGACCCCGTCGTTGTAAGTACCGCGCGCGTCGGCGCTCATCTGGTGCTCTTCCGGCGCCTGCTCTCCGGGCCCGGTGGGCACGGCGTCCCCGGTGCTCTGGTCGTCGCCGCCCTGCGGGACGTCGTAGGAGTCGGGCTCGCCGGGCACGGCTGGCTGCTCGGCTCCGGCCGCAGTCTCGTCCTTCTTCTTCTGCGAGCCGCCGCACGCCACCGCCAGTGAGCAGAGCAACAGCGATGAAAGCGTGATCCTCGTCCAAATTCTACGCATCACTGGACCTCGGAAGCGAACGGCGGCGCGGAGACCGTGTCGACGCGTTTCTCGACGACGCCGTTGTGCTGTCGCGGGTAGTTGTCGGGCTCGTAGGCGTTCATCCTCTCCAGCGCCAGCAGAGTCCACTCGTTGGAGATGTTGCCCTCGCGCGCGAGCTCGACCGCTATCCTGTACTCCTCCTTGGCGCGGTCCTCCATCTTCTCGACCTTCTGCTGCATGGCGGCGCGGAACTTGTCCTCGTACTCGAGCATCACCAGCTCGCGATCCTCGGGTGGAAGCTGCTTGAGCTGTCGCCTCAGCTCCCTGTCGAGCGGCGGCGGGGGAATGTTGTAGATCGCCTTGGCGTAGACCTCGTAGGCGTAGCCGATGCGGAACTCGGCGGCCAGCGACCAGACCGGACGGCGGTACTTCTGGATCTTGCGGTAGCGCTCCTCGAATTCCTTGACCCTCTCGGCACCCTCGTTGATCTTGCGCTCGATCTGCTTTTCCGACCCCTTGATCTCGAATTTTTCGAAATCGCGCATGTCCTCCTCGATCAGGAGGAAATGGCTCTCGGCCGCGTACTCCGCCGACATCGATCCCGGCTCGTTGACCAGCCGCTTGTACAGCTCCACCGTGCGGTTCCAGGCCGCCGTGATCCTGCGCTTGGGCCGGTTGCTCTTCTGGTTGGCGATCCCGGCGCGGTAGGAGGCCTTGACCACATAGATGCCGGCCTCGGAGTTGCGCTCGTAGCGCCTGATGAAGCTCTCGTAAGCCTTGATCGCCGTGCGCCAGCGCTCGGCGCGGAAGTGCATGTCGGCGGCGTTGAACCTCGCCTCGATGCGCTTTTCCGGATCGTCGACCTCGGCGGCGTAGCGCTCCCAGTAGGGAACGGCCTGCTCGTACGACTGCAAGTTGGTCAGGATGTAGGCCGTATTGTAAATCGAATCGACCCGATACTTGGAATCCTCGAAGCGTTTCTCGTCGGCCAGGATCTTGTAGTTATCGAGCGCTTTTTCGTACTCGAAGAAATTGTTGGCCGCGTAGGCTTGCTTGAACAGGCACTTGTCCACCCAGCGGCTCTCCGGGTACTCGTCGACGATTCGGCCGTAGATCTTCATCGCCGTGTCGAAGCGCTGCGCGTGCTCGTAGGCCAGCGCCGCGTTGTGCAGGGCGGCGTCCGCGCTCTGGTGCTGCGGAGCCTTGCCCACCGCGGCGACGAGATCTTCTCCGGCCTCGGTGCAGATCTCGGCCTCCTTGGTCTCCTGGCACTCGTTGAACTTGTTCATCGAGCGCTGCACGGCCACGTCGCCGAGCAGGGTTCCGAGGTCGATCGACTCGTCCTCGTCCAGCTCCATTCCCTCGACCGCGCACTGCTGGTCCTTCTCCAGCAGCGCGAGGCGCTCCTTCTCGTCGAGGTCGTTGCGATCCGTGGCGACCTTCATCAGGGTCTTCCACGCGATGATCGAGACCTCGCTCTCATTACAGTATTTTTCGTAGACTTTTTCCAGACGCGGCAAGGCCTCGTCCCAGTGCCCGTAACGGTAGTAGGTCTGGGCCGCCTGGTACTCGAAGGTCGCCGCCTGCTCCGAATCCGACGCGGCCTCGAGGAACGCCTCGCGCTCGTTCATCAGCTCGAGCAGCAGCGGCGGCAGCGGCAGCGGGTTGGGCGCCGGGGGATCCCCTTCCAGCGGAGGCGACTCCTCGCGGATCACCAGCTCGCCGTCCGCCTGCTTCTCCTCGAGCTGCTTCTCGATGCAGAGGATCACCATGTGCCCGGCTTCGTCGCGGTACTTGTCGTCCAGGTTCGAGTCGCGGACCCGGATGTACTCCTGCTTGGCCTCGGCGTACTGGCCGGACCAGAACAGCGCGTCCGCCATCTGGAAGTTGAGCTCGTAGGCGTCCGGCGTGTCGGGGTACAGGTCGATGTACTTGCGGTAGGCCTCGGCGGCCAGGTTGTACTCCCCGAGCGCCAGCTGCAAAACCTCGGGATCTTCGGTCGTCACCCCGCGCTTGCGCAGCGCCTGGGCGTTGCGGTGGTGGATCAGCGCCGAGTTGATCAGCGCGTCGCGCGCCATGTCCGAGACCTCGGCCTGCTCGCCGGGGTGGTCGTCGTTGGCCTCCCACCACTCGCTGCCCGGCCCGTAGTCGTCCAGCTCGGAGCGCTCGGTGATCTCCTTGTCGAACAGCCGCAGCCGGTTGTACGCATCGGCGATCTTGTCCTGGATGAAGGGGGCCTGAACGTCGAGCGGCCATTTTTCGAGGAACAGCTCCCAGACGCGGATCGCCTCCTTGTGCTTCTCGTTGTCGTAGTAGATGTCGCCGAGCCGGGCGTAGACCTCGCGCGTCCAGCCGCGGTCCTGGGGCATCAGCTCCGGGTCCTGGAGGCGCTCGATGCCGGTGGTCTCGTCCGGGACCAGATCGACGTTCCAATCATCGGTGAAAAAGCAGACCGCCAGGTACTGGATCGCCTCGGGGCGCATTCCCGACTGCTTGCCCACGCCGTGCGTGTCCGAGTACTCGACCACCTCGGCGAAGGTGCGCACCGCCTCGTGGTACATGTCGGCCTTGAAGTAGCTCCAGGCCAGCTTGTAGAGGCCCTTGTCGTAGAACCGGTGCTCGGGATCCTCGACCAGCTTCTTGTACGCCGCGATCGCGGTCTCCACGCCGTACTTGCTGGTGTCGTAATCGAAGTGGTAGTTGCCGATCAGCCACCACGCCTCGAAGAAGAAGCGACTGTTGTCGGCGACCGGCTCGCAGTCGGCGAACGGGTTGACGAATCCCGTCCGGAGCTCTTCCTCGGCGCCGGTATCGAGGCTCGCAGAGGGGCGATCGTCCGCGGCCGCCGCCTCGTTCGTCTTCTCCCGCCCGGTCGCTCCCGGCTCGTAGGTGTACTTGTTGGCGCAGACCAGGTTCAGCCAGGCCAGCCTCGCCTCTTTCTCGTGACCGGTGTCGTTGAGCGTGTAACCGAGCAGGTAGTACGCTCCGTCCACGTTGCGATAATCGGGATAGCGCTGGACCAGCTCGCGGAAGAGATTGATCGTGCGTTCGAATTCCTTGACCGGCAGCTGGGCGGTCGCTCCTTCACCGCGTTCCTGTGCCTCGTGATAGGCGTCCAAGCTGTCCAGGTACTTGATATAGGAATCGTCGTAGTACAGCTCCGCCAGCCTGAACATCGCGTCCGGGGTGTAGGGCGGATCGCTGGGGTACTTTTCCAAAAAAGCCTCGAAGTAAGCAATCGCGTCTCGCCGGGCCTGCTTGGCGCGCTCCTCCTCGGCCTTGATCTTGCTTTCGTAGTTCTCGTCCACGAAGCTGCGCCGCATCTCGTAGACGCGGCGCACCATCCCGTCCACTATCTGTTTGAAATCGCCGCTCCGCTCGATGAAGATCTGCAGATCGTGCTCCCGGATCTCGCCGAGCGTCAGCTCCTCCTCTCCCTCGGGAGCGCGCTCCATGGAGCTGGTGACCGTCGGCGCAGCCGCGCCGCCCGGCTCGACCGGACCCGAGGCGCGCTCGTCCGAGCGCTCCTGCCCGCGCGACACTCTCGGCGCCGCGACGAGCAACCCCGCGAGGACCGCCGCCAGCGCGGCGTCCCAAAACGAAAGATGTCTCCCGTGCCTCTGCGTCAAGACCAGCACCTCTTCCAGTCGCTCGACCGTAGCATCTCCCCGTAAGCCGACACGGGGCTCATTCCTTTTCTTTGTCGCGCACTTCCTGGAATTCCTCGTCCAACCTCTTGATCTCGGACAGGCGTGCCTTGGTCAGCTCGCTGATGCGATCGGAGTGCTCCTCCTTGCGCATCCACGCCACGTCGATGATACCGACGTCTGCCTTGAGGAGCAGATCGTGGAACCTCTTGCGAACGCTCGAAAAGTTCTCGTAGGTCACCCCGCCCACGACCTGTTCGGCCTCGTCGTTGAGCGCCTGGATCTCGGAACGATATCTTTTCAATCGATCCTTTTCCCTCTTGACCTGGGCGCGCATCTCCTCGATGCGCCGATCCGCCTCGGCCCGCACCTTGCGCTGAAAGGCGGACAGCTGCTGTTCGGCCTGGTCGATCACTGCGTAGGCGCCGTCGAGCCGCCTGCCGGTCTCGCCCCCGCGTCCGCGCAACAGCTCCCGCTCGCGGCGGCTCAGCTCGCGAATACGCTCGCGCAGCTTCCGGTCCCGCTCGTCGGCGCTGTCTCCGACACCGACCCGATACCTGGCCCGTTCCACGCTCTCGCGAATCGAGCCGACCTTCTCGCGCATCTCCTCGACGCCGCGGCGGTGCCGCAGCAGCTCGGAGCGCAGAGCGTCGAGGCTATCCTTCGAGGCCCCCTCGGTGTAGCGCGGATCCTCGACGAAGCGCTCGAGCGCCACGATCATCGCCTGCAGCTTGTCGAGTCGAATCTCGTTGCGCGCCAGCTCGTGGCGCATGCGCCTGTGGACCGAACGAGATTTCTCCTCGCGCTTGTCGAATTCGTTTCCGCTGGTGGGCAGCCGATCCAGGTCGTCCTGCAGCTGCTTTCGCTCGCGACGCAGCTCCTCGAGCCTGGGATCCGAGCCGCCCAGCTTGCGCTGCTCGACCGACAGCAGGCGCCCGCGCAGCTGGCTGAGCTGGTTGCTCATCTGCTGCGACTTGCGCGTCGCGGAGCGCAGGTTGGGAATCGCGTTGATCCGGCTCGGCCCGTCGATCACGGCCTCCAGCAGCCGCACCAGCCGCTCGGTCTCCCTGGCGTACTCGCGGGCCACGCCGAGATCGGAGGTCAGCTCCAGAGCGCGCTGCACCTCGTTCTCCTCGGTGACCCACTTGACCACCAGGGAGGGCAGCATGCCCGACACGTCGAGCGTGGTCATGCTGCGTTCGATCAGACCGGAGAAGAACTTGCGCATGTCCTGCTGCTCGACCATCAGCTCTTCGAGCTTCTCCTTGACCGGCGTGAACTCCCCGATCGTTTCCTCGAACACCTCCTCGGCATCGTCGTAGCGACCGGAGCGGAGCAACAGGTTGCCGCGCAGCAGCTTGGCCTTGGGAATGTACTGGCTGTCGGGCATCGCCAGCGTGAGCACCTCCAGCGTGCGCTCGGCCCGGATCGTGTCGCCGGCCCTGATCAGAACCGAAGCGGCCTCGTACAGCGCGGCGTCGAAGTACTTCGACCTCTGGCCGATGCGCTGGTAGGCCGCCGACGCGTTCTCCACGAAATCCTTCTCGTAGTAGAGGCGCCCCAAGGCGAGATTCAGCAGGTCGATCACCTCCTGGTCCTCGGGAGACTCCGGCTGCCGCTCGGCTGCTTCGGAGAAGATGGCGATCGCCCGGTCGTAGCGCTCCGCCTCGGTGTGGATCACGCCGGTGAAGTAGGCCGCCTTGAGCTCCAGGGTCTTGTCGCCGCTGACGCCGCCGAACTCGCGAAGCGCGGCCTCGTGGTCCTCGCGGAAGTACAGGTACTTGCCCTTGATGTAGCGGGCCTCCGGACCGGGCGTCTGCCCGAGCTGGTCGAAATAGGCCTCGACCCCCTCGAATTCGTCGAGGTGAATCGCTATTTCGATCAGGCGCTCGATTGCTTGCGTGCGGAACCGCGCCATCCCCGGTTTGTGGGACTCGTCGAGCACGTGGCGGAACCACTCGCGCGCACCGTAATAATCTCGAGAAAGGAACAGGGCGTCGGCGAAATAGAACAGGGCGTCCGGATAGGCCGGGCTGTCGGAATAGGATTCGATGATGTCCATGAAGATGATCGCGGCCCGCTGGTAGTCCTTCATGCGGTAGAAATTCTCGCCGTCGATCAGGCGCTCTTCGGCGTAGTTCTCGCCGCGGAAACCATCATGGCCCAAGAACTGAGTGGACAACGTCGCCGCTCTGTCGCGAATGTCCTCCGCCTCGATCCGAACGTCGCGGATCTCGTCCGCGCCCGCACTCGAGACGGAAATCACCAGCGCCAGCGCCAGCGCGGCCGTCGCGCCGTGGTGGACAGCGAATCGCAAAATCACAGACCCTCTCCGGCTCCCTCGGCGATCGGCTCGCCCTTCTCGGCGGCGGCCTTGCCCTCGTATTCACCCACGTCCTCGACATACCGAACGGCCGGGCGCTCCTCCAGGGGTGTCGTGACCCCGCCCTTCTCGAAGCCGACGACCTCGACCTCGACCGCCTTGCCCTCGCCGACCGTGAAGGTGCGGCTGGAGCGGACCTTGAACGAATAGCCTTTCAAGTAGGAGAAGATCCCGTAGCCGTGACCCCGATAGTGAAGCACCACGCTCAAGGTGTGGTCGCCCGGCATCACCGGCCCGTCGAAAAGATCGATCACTTCGCGATCGGACAGGCTCCCTGCCTCGTCGCTCTTGTTGAAGATCGGCCCTCCGTCGAGCAGGAAGGTCGCCTTGGTCAAGCGGAACGATCCCCCCATCTCGTTGCGGAAAGAGATCGCGGCCTTGGCCCCGGCGATCTTGCGGTCGAGCACCGTCTCCGCCAGCAGGCTGAGACGGGCCTTGGAGCGGAAGATCTGCTCCTTGAGACGGTTGATGCGATCCTCCAGATCGCGCAGCCTCACGGTGTAGGTTCCCTTGTCCATTCCGGGCTCTCCCGCGCCCGCCGCCGGCTGCTCGGCCGCGGCCTCCTGGCCGGCGGCCTCCTGGCCGGACTCTCCCGCCGCGGCCTCGTCACCGGCTTCCTCGCCGCCGGCGGCCTCTCCGCTCTCGGCGCCGGCCTGAGCCCCGACCTCGCCCTCGTCGGGCTGAGCCGCGTCCTGGGCCAGCAGCGCCCCGGGAAGAGCCACGGCGACACACGAGAACAATGCCCAGAGTTTCGGTCGATTCATGGTCAATCCTTCCTCGATTGACAGTGGATTGCTCCCCCTGAAAAAGGAATTCTGTCTCACGGCCGAACCACCTTATATCCATATTCAAAAGGCTGTCAAACCAAACTAGATCATGCTCGATATTGGTCGGGTGACCTCTTTACACTTCGACCGCCAATGATAATCTCGAAATCGCAACGGCCTGAGAGATCCTTGCTGCTCGCCGTGCGTCTCAGCTCCGTGGCCGGGCGAATCGGACCCGGCCGTGAGCGCGGAGCGTGTCGCGGCGGATGGTGACGCCCCGGATGAACGAGCCGCGATACACAGACGAGGAGCTGATGACGCGCTTCCAGGCCGGCGACGCTCGTGCATTCGAGACCCTGTTCGAGAGGTACAAAGGGCCGATATTCTCCTTCCTCGTGCTTCAGTGCGGCAACCGCGACCTGGCCGCGGACCTGCGCCAGGACACCTTCGCCAAGGTGATCGGCAAGGCCGTCACGTTCGATCATCGCTCGCGTTTCTCGACCTGGATCTACGCGATCGCCCGCAACGCCGCGATCGACGCCGCCCGGCGCGCGAGGCACCGCAGGCACCGCTCGCTGGAGGAACGACCTCGCGAGGACGGCCCGGCGCTGGGCGAGCGGCTGGCCGGCGGAAATCCGGGGCCGGACAGGTCGGCCGCGGCGGGCAGGCTGCGCGAGGCGATCGTCGAGGGCATCGATCGGCTGCCCGAGGATCAGCGCGAGGTCTTCCTGATGCGCGAGTACCACGGGCTCACGTTCGAACAGATCGCGTCGGTGGTCGACTCCAAGGTGGGGACCGTCAAGAGCCGGATGCGCTACGCGCTGGCTTCTCTGAGAAGAAGCCTCGAGGACTACGAGAGCTACGCGAGGACGCTGCCATGAGCGCCGACGACTGCGAACGGTTTTCTGACCAGCTGCTCGAGCTGGCGTACGGCGAGCTCGACGACGCCGAGGCCGATCGGCTTCGCCGCCACGCGGCGGACTGCGAGGCCTGCCGGTCGTCGCTCGAGGAGATACTGCTGACGCGCAAGCTGGCGGCCCAGCTGCCCCGCCCCGACTACGACCCGAGCGGAGACGAGCGGATCCTGGAGCTGGCCGCCCGGACGGCGGACAGGCAGCGCGAATCATCCGAAGAGATCCGCTCGAGCTCGGACTCGATCGGAGAGCTCGCGCACGCCCCGGAAAGGCGAGCGGGGCTGCTGGAGCGGATCGCGGGAGTGCTGCTGCGGCCGGCGCTGGTCACGGCGGGTGTGGCGGCCGTGGTGTTCGCCGTCACCTTCGCCGTCTTTCGACAGTCGTCCGCGCCGCCGGACCTCGAGCAGGTTGAGAGCTCGGGCGCTCCGTTCCGCGGCCCGGCGGTGCCGGTGGCGCGCTCGACGGCGGAGAGGCCGGACGGCGAGGCCGAAGAGAGACGAGAGGCTGGCCGACCGGTCCGAACGGCGGAGAGCGAGCCGGCGCCGGCGGCACCGCTGGGCACGGGTCGCGGCGGCGGCGGTCGCGCGAAAGGCGGAATGGAACGCCCCGGAAGCGGGATCGGCACGAGCGGTCCCGCCTCGCAAACCGTCGACGAAACCGCCGCGGCCGACTCCAGGCGCCGCGAGTCTGAGCAGGCTCTCGAATCGAAGAAATCCGCCGCGGCCGCTCTCGACGACGCCCTCGAGGAGAGCGACGATCTTTCGGGCTCGGCCGCATCGGGCCCGGCCCGGGCCGAGCGGCAGGCAGCGCCGGGCGCCGGTTCTTTGGGAATGGTCGGAGACGGTGCCGCCTCTTTCTTCTCGCGAGGCATCTCGGCCTACGATCGCGGAGACTGTGAAACCGCCACGCGCCTTTTGGAGCGCGTGCTCTCCACGCCGGGCGCCGCACCACATCGGGTCGCCGCCGCGCTGCACCACATCGCCGGCTGCCAGCGCCGGAGCGGACGCTGCGGCGAGGCGGTGGGCCGCTACGAGAAGCTGCTCGACGAGCACCCCGGCTACTCGAAGCGCCCGCGGGTTCTGTGGGAGGCGGCGAGCTGCTACCGGCGACTGGGCAGGATCGATCGGGCCAGGGAAACGCTCGAGCTGCTGGCCGAGTACCCGCAGTGGAACGCGCGGGCCCGCGGCGAGATGGAGAACCTTCCGCCGGAGGAGTGAACGAGACCCGGCAACAAAAACGTTGCTCCCCTCTCCGCCCGGAGTTAGAAAACAGCCGAATCGAGCCCGGGGCTCTCCGAATCCGGATACGAGCCGGCAGACCTGCGAGCTGCGAAGAAGATGACTGACGGGACGCTGGGAATTGACATCGGATCGACCACGGTCAAGGCCTGTCTGCTCGAGGGAGCAACCGAGATCGCACACCGGGTCGAGGCGCACGACGGCGACGTGCCCGGGACGTTGAGACGCACCCTCGAAGGGCTGGAGATCGATCCGGGCTCGCCGCCGCGAGCCGTGGTGACCGGAACCGAGGGAAGATTCCGCCTCGATCTGCCCGAGGTGATCGCCCCCGTGGCCGCTGAGCGCGGGCTGGACGCTTTGGGAATCTCGCCGCGAGCCGTGGTCTCGATGGGCGGCGAGGACCTGGTCGTCCACGTGCTGGACGGACGGGGCCGGATCGCCAGCACCTACTCGGGCAACAAATGCGCCTCGGGCACTGGCGAGTTCTTCCGCCAACAGCTGGGCCGCATGGACCTGCGACTCGAGCAGTTGGACGAGGTGGTGCGCGACGCCGAGGTGCACAGGATCTCCGCCCGCTGCTCGGTGTTCATGAAATCCGACTGCACGCACCGCCTGAACAAGGGCGAGTGCACGGTGGGCGACATCGCGCTGTCGCTGAGCAAGCTGATGGCGGACAAGGTCTCCGAGTTCCTGGTCAAGGGTCGGGTGGACTCGGGCCGCGTGGTCCTGATCGGCGGGGTGACGCGCAACCGCCACATGGTCGAGTTCCTGCGGCGGCAGTGGCCGTCGATAGAGTTCGTCGTCGCCGGGCAGAGCCCCTACTTCGAAGCCTGGGGCGCGGCGCTGATCGCGGCCGAGAAGGGTGCTCCCCTCCCGGCTGCGGACCGCCTCGTCCGCGGCGAGAACAGCCTCTCGTTCTCCACCTATCCGCCGCTCGACGAGATGCGCGGCCGCGTGCAGTACCTGCCGTCGATGCGGGGAGAGTTCGACCCCGACGCCGAGTACATCCTGGGTGTCGACGGCGGATCGACCACGACCAAGGCCGCGCTGGTCAACGCCGAGACCTGCGAGATCGTGGCCGAGCACTACGGCCGCACGCACGGCAACCCGGTGCGGGCGCTCAAGCTGTGTCTGAGCCGCGTGCTGGAGCGGATCGGCGGCGCACGCCCGCGCATCTCGCTGGCCGCGACCACCGGTTCCTCGCGCGAGCTGCTCGGCGTGTTTCTCGAGACCGCCGGAGTCTACAACGAGATCATCGCGCACACGGTCGGCACCACCTACTTCGAGCAGGACGCGGAGACGATCTTCGAGATCGGCGGCCAGGACGCCAAGTACGTCCATCTGAACAACTCCGTCCCGATCGACTATGCGATGAACGAGGCCTGCTCGGCCGGCACGGGCTCCTTTCTCGAGGAGTCGGCCCAGGGAGATTTGAACATCGACGACGCGGCAAAGATCGCGCCCGTCGCGATCCGGGCCGCGGCGCCCCTCAAGTTCGGCGAGCACTGCTCGGCGTTCATCAACTCCGACATCCGCAAGGCGATCCAACAGGGCGCCACGCGCGAAGACATCGCCGCCGGCCTGGTCTGCTCGATCGTTTCCAATTACCTCAACCGCGTGGTGGGCAACCGCTTCGTCGGCGAGCGGGTGGTGCTGCAAGGCGGCGTGGCCAAGAACCGCGCCGTGCCGCTCGCCTTCGCCAGGCTGACGGGCAAGCGCGTGATCGTTCCGCCCGATCCGGAGCTGATGGGATGCTTTGGCGTGGCCCTGCTGGCGGCCGCCAAGCACCGCGAGGGACTGCTGGAGCGCGGCGAGCTCGATCTGGCCGGGATCATCGACCGTGAAATCGTTTCTTGCGGCACGTTCACCTGCAAGGCGTGCGACAACCGCTGCGAGATCCGCCGACTGGAGATCGACGGGCGGCGCTACCCGTTCGGCGGGCGCTGCTCCCGCTTCACCGGCGTGCGGCGCAAGAAGAACCGCGACCAAGGCGGTGGCGAGATCGCGGACTACACCCGGATCCGCTCCGAGATGCTCTTCGAGCGCTTCGCTCCCGATCCCGCGGCGCTGGTCAAGCGCAGCGAGGCCGTGGTCGGCGTGCCGATGGCCTTTTCGGTGCACTCGCTGTGGCCGCTCTACTCCTGGTTCTTCCACACGCTGGGCGTCGAGATCGCGCCCTCGCGAGATATCTCGTCCAAGGGGCTGGCCAAGCTGGAGAGCAACTACTGCTTCCCCGCCGAGATCGCCCACGGCGCGATCCAGGACTCGCTCGATCGCGATCCCGACTTTTTGTTCCTGCCGTTCTTCCGCGACATGCCCTCCACCGAGCGCCAGCCGGTGCACGCCTGCGCCTGTCCGCTGACCCAGGGTCTGCCCTTCTTCGCACGGCAGGCCTTCGATCTGGACGACTCGCGCGTGCTCAGACCGATGATCTCGTTCAAGAGCGGCGTGCAGGTGACCCGCGAGCAGTTCGAGAAGGTCGCCCAGCGGCTCGGCTTCACCCGCGCCGAGGGAGCCGCCGCGTTCGAGCGCGGCCTCGACGAGCAGCGCCGTTTCCAGCGCGAGTATCGCGAGCTCGGAGAGCGTGTGGTGGAGGAGATCGTCTCGCAGCCGGATCGGATCTTCGTGGCGCTGCTCGGCCGGCCGTACAACGCCTTCACCGGCGACGCCAACATGGGGATTCCGCGCAAGCTGGTCACCCGGGAGGTGACGGTGGTGCCGTTCGACATGCTCTACCGCCCCGACAGCCGGGTCTTCCCCAACATGTACTGGTACTACGGCCAGCAGGACATGAAGGCCGTGAGCCGCGCGCGGGAGATCCCCAACCTGTACGTCACCTGGATGACCAACTTCTCCTGCGCGCCCGACTCGTTCATGATCCACTACCTGCGCTGGATGATGGGGCAGAAGCCGTACCTCGTGCTCGAGATCGACTCCCACACCGCCGACGCCGGAATCGATACGCGGATCGAGGCGTTCCTCGACATCGTGGAGAGCTACCGCCGGGCCGGGCTGAGCGAGCCCGCGCCGCGTCCGCCGCGCCGCTACGAGCTGGAGCCGAAGGAGGAGTACCTGGACGTCGTCGACCGGCTGACCGGAGAGCGGATCGACATCCGCGATCCGCGGGTCAAGCTGATCTGGCCCTCGATGGGCGACCTCTCCACCGAGATGACCTCGGCGGCGGCCCGCAAGGCCGGCGTCAACTCGCACCACCTCCCCGTCCCCGACGTCCAGACCACGCAGCTGGCGCGCAACGTGGCCTCGGGCAAGGAGTGCATCCCGGCGCTGCTGGTGCTGGGGCTGATCCTGCAGTACATGCAGAAGCATCCGCCCAACCGGCCCGACGAGATCCTGCTGTTCTTCGTGCCCTCGACGCTCGGCCCGTGCCGCACCGGGCAGTACCACGTCTTCTACGAGAACCTCTTCGCCGAGCTCGGCTGGGAGAACGTGCGGATCCTGGTCGCCGACTCGTCCAACTCCTACCGGGAGATGGGCCCGAGCTTCAGCCGCGAAATCTGGTGGGCGCTGGTGCTGGGTGATTACTTCACCGACGTGCGAACAGCGCTGCGCCTGGTCGCGCGCGACGAGCAAAGCGCGATGCGGGTCTTCGATCGCTGCTGGCGCAGAATCGTCGACGCCACGAGAGAGGGCGGCGACGTGGAGGCGGCGGTCGCGGCGGCGGGGCGCGAGCTGTCCGCCGTGCCGCGCAAGCGCGATATCCAGGATCTGCCGCGCGTGCTGGTCGTCGGCGAGATCTACGTCCGCCGGGACACCTTCTCGGTCGCCGAGATCACCGACTTTCTGGTTTCCAAGGGGATCCTTCCCAAGGTAACCGGAATCACCGAGTGGGTCTCCTACACCGACCACTCGCGCAGGCACCGCCTGCGGCAGGAGCGGCAGCGAAACGGCCGGTTCGGATCGCTGCGCCCCGCGGCGCTGCGCGATCGGGCCTGGCACCACGTCGAGAGCTTCTACAAGGGCATGGTCGAGCACAAGGTCGCGCGGCACCTGCTGCCCACCGGGTTGATCCCGCCGGTGCCCCACGACATGGACGAAATCGTCGGCAACACGGAGCGCTACTTCATCGACCCCGAGCTGGAGAGCGAGGCCTCGGTCTCGTCGGGAGTGGCCGCGACCGCGATGCAGGACGGCTACTCGGGGATCGCGATCATCGCCCCGTTCGCCTGCCTGCCCGGGCGCCTCGTGGAAGGGGTCTACGCGCCCTGGGCGCGACGCCACGGCTACCCGGTGATCGCGCTGGAGAACGACGGGCAGCCCTACCCGCCCAACGTGATGGCGCGCATGGAGATCTTCGCCCACAACGTGAGCCGCTTCGAGGGCGACCGCAGGCAGGAGCGCCGCACCGAGTGACGAGCGCCTCAGCTCGTCGGGCGGTGCTGCTGGTCGAAGTACTCGCGTGTCATGCGAGCCACCACCGGCGAGAGGATGATCAAGGCGATCAGGTTGGGCACCGCCATCACGGTGATCACCGCGTCGACGAACTTCCAGACCAGGTCCTTGCCCCACACCGCTCCGATGAAGACGAACACGCAGAACAGCAGGCGGTAGGGGAACACCCAGCGCCGGCCGAACAGGTAGCCCACGCAGCGATCGCCGTAGTACGACCAGGAGATGGTGGTGGTGAAGGCGAACAGCAAGAGGCCCAGCGAGACCACCGCTCCGCCGACCTGCACCGAGCCCAGCTGCACATCGATCCCGGTCTCGAAGGCGCGGTAGGTCATCGCCGCCCCCATCCGGCCGCAGGTCCAGGCTCCGGTGGTCAGGATCACCAGCGCGGTCAGCGTGCAGATCATCAGCGTGTCCACGAGCGGCTCCATCAGCGCCACCAGACCCTCGCGGACCGGGTACTCCGTCTTGGCCGCGGCGTGAGCGATCGGCGCCGATCCCTGTCCGGCCTCGTTGCTGAACAGCCCCCGCGCGATTCCGAAGCGCGCGGTGAGGATGAAGGTCGAACCGATGAACCCGCCGGTCGCGCCGGTGCCGGTGAAGGCCTGCTCGAAGATCATGGCGAAGACCGCTGGCACGCGCTCGATGTGCATGAAGACCACGAAGATACCGGCGGTGACGTACAGAAGCGCCATCAGCGGGACCAGCTTCTCGGCGACGTGCGCGATGCGCTTGATTCCTCCCAGGATCACGATCGCCACCAGCCCCGCCAGCAACAGCCCCACGACCCAGTGGGGGATCTGGAAGCCGCCCGCCAGCGGAATCTCGAGCTGGTGCATCGCGTCGGCCATCGAGTTGCTCTGCGCCATGTTGCCGGTCCCCAGCGAGCAGAGCACGCCGCCCACCGCGAAGAGGACGGCGACCGGCTTGGTCAGCGGTCCCAGCACCTTCCGGCAGCCGCGCTCGATGTAGTACATCGGCCCGCCCGAAACCGATCCGTCCTCGTGCACCTCGCGGTAGCGCTGGGCCAGCGTGCACTCGGCGTACTTGGTGGCCATCCCGACGAACCCGGTCACCCAGACCCAGAACATCGCGCCCGGCCCGCCGAAGTAGATCGCGAGCGCCACGCCCGCGATGTTGCCCGTTCCGACCGTGGCCGACAGCGCGGCGCACAGCGCCTGAAAATGGTTGATGTCGCCGGTGTCCTCCGGGTTGTCGAACTTGCCGCGGACGATCGCCAGCGAGTGACCCAACTTGCGGATCTGGATCCCCTTGAGCCAGACGGTGAAGATCAGGCCCACGGGAACCAGCAGGATCATCAGCGCATAGGTGCCGACGTAGGTGTTGTAGGCGTCGAGGGCCGCGCCGATCTGTTCGCTGATTGCGTCCATGCGTTCTTTCGTTCCGCTTCGAGTCCGCCGATTGTTGCGCGCCGGGTCGCCGGCGGTCAACCCGCTGGGAAAGCGAACCCGGCGGAATCGTGACGAAACCGTGATTTGGTCGATTACCTCAACGATTTCGCAAAGATCGCCTTTTCTGTTTACACGCGGCGCCCAAGGCGGGTAAACAAGCGCCAGGCGCCGGCGCTCCAAAGCGAGGCAGCATGCCGGCGCGTTCGGGCGAGAGGATTTCGTGCTTCACAACAGGAAAAAAATCACATCCGGGATCCTCGGCATCGGCTCGTACCTACCCGAGCGAGAGGTGAGCAACGACGAGCTGTCCGAGATGATGGACACCTCGGATGAATGGATCAGGACGCGCACGGGGATAGGCTCTCGGCGCCGCGCCGCGCCGGAGGAGACGAGCGCCTCGCTGGCCGCGGAAGCGGCGCGCCGAGCCGTCGAGGACGCCGGCCTGGAGCCGTCTCGGATAGACATGATCATCGCAGGGACGATGTTTCCCGACTTCTCGTACCCGGGTCCGGGGATGGTGGTGCAGCTCCGGTTGGGGATCGATCGCACGATTCCGGTGCTGGATATCCGCCAGCAGTGCTCCGGCTTCGTCTACTCGCTGTCGCTGGCCGACCTCTACATCTCGTCGGGGCAGGCGCGTCACGTGCTGTGCGTCTTCTCCGAGAAGGAGTTCGATCATTTCAAGATTGATCGACAGGTCGGAGTCATCTTCGGCGACGGAGCCGGCGCCGCGGTGGTGGGCCCCTCCGCCGGAGAGCGCGGAACGATCATCACCGACCTGCAGGGAGACGGATCGGGAGTGCCGGACCTGGTGATGACGAGCGACAGCATCGTCGGTCTCGCCGCGGGCGAGGCCGCCTGGCCGCCGGAGCTCGAGAAGTGCCGCCAGTACTGGAGCGAGCGGGGGTTTCCGCCCGGCCAGACCAAGCTCCCGTTCTGGATCGGCCAGGAGGTCTTCCGCAACGCGGTCAAGAGGCTCGTGCGCAGCGCGCGGAGCGTGCTCAAGGAGGCCGGCCTGAGGGTGGAGGATGTCGATCACTTCTTCTTCCACCAGGCCAACGCCCGGATCAACAACAAGCTCTCGGAGCTGCTGCGCATCCCCGAGGAGAAAGCCCCCTCCAATATCGAACGGATCGGCAACACCGGCGCGGCCTCGATCCCGATCCTGATGGACGAGGAACGGCGGGCCGGCCGCCTGCGGCGAGGCGACCTCTGCGTGCTGGCCGCGTTCGGCGCCGGCTACCTGTGGGGGACCGCGCTGCTCAGGTTCTGAAGTCTCTGCCGTCGATCGCCGACAGCGCGCGGGCGGCCCGGACCGCCTCCTGGCGAGCCCTCTCCAGGCGATCGAGCGCCCGGTCGCGCTGCCCGGAGACTCGCTCCAGCTCGGCTTCGACGCGCTCCAGCTCGGCGCGGCACAGGCGCCGAGCCTCGTCTCCCGAGGCCAGGGCCCAGGCCGGAAAGACGCTTCCCTCCCGCGGCCCGGCGGCCCGCCTGCGCAGCCTGGCGACGCGTTCGTGGAGCCGCTCGAGGCGTCTCTCCTGGAGCCGCAGGCCGCGCTCGGCCGCGACCAGCTCGCGCTCGGCCGCCGCCCGATCGCGCCGCCGCACCGCGCGCAGCGCCCGCTCGCGTTGACGGGACGCGCTCACTGCTCGTCCGCGATCCGTTCTCCGCCGAAGGTGGCGGACATCGGACCGAGCGACGCTCCGCCGCCCCACACGATCTGCAAATCGCCGTCGACCAGCGACTGGACCTGGTCGCCCGCGCCGGGATCTGACAGCGCGCAGCTTCCCTGCGCGAAGAACACCTGGCCGTAGGAGGCGCTGATCAGGGCCTGCTGCTGGTCGGCCGTGGTCTGGGCCTCGATCATCGCGGCCTCGCAGCCGGCGAGGATCGTCGTCGGGGTGGCCACGCCCTCCAGCGGAGAAACCAGCACCGCAGAGACGGCGTCGCAATCTACGATCTGCTCGAGCGAGGCGGCCAGCTCCGGCGCCGGCTCGCCGCCGGCCAGCTCGACCTCCAGCAGGTGGCGCAACGGCGTTCCCAGGGCCAACCCGACCTGGTGCTGGCCGAGAACGAGCGTATCGAGATTGTCCTCGTCGAGCCAGGCCGTCCCCTCGCCGGTATCCGGCAGCGCCGCCTGGAAGGGATTGTCCAGGCCCTGGAACTCCAGCGCGTCGATCCGGTGGTAGAAGTCCCGCTCGCCGGCCGACTCGGCCCCGATCTCCAGCGTGGAGAGCATGGTCGTCTCGGCCAGGCGCTGAGCCATTCCGCTCCGGGCGGCATCCAGCTCGGCGGCCACGTCCACGCCGCGCGCGTCGAGATCATCGGCGACCACCGCGTCGAGATTATCGGTGGCGCGCACCTCGTCGAACTGCTGCTCGGCGATCGAATCGGACAGCTCGTCGCGGATCGCGTCGAGGATCGCTCCGGAGACGTCGCCGGCGAAATCGTCCATGCTCCCGGCCAGCTCCCCGATCGCCGGCGAGAGGGCCCCGTCGGTCTCGACCGCGATCTCCACCTCGAACACCCCGGCCGGCTCCAGCGCCAGATCCTCGAGCGCCAGGCTCACCGACGATCCGTCCGGCGCCAGCCCGTCGACGCAGGCCTCGGCTCTCGGCGCTCCGGCCTCGTTGCTCCCCGCGCCCAGCAGCGCGTAGGTGCTGCCGGAGAGCAATCCGGTGAAATCGAAGCTGGCCGGCTGCTGCGCGGACTGCTGGGCGACCGGCTCGGATCCGGCGACCTCTTCGCAGGAGATGTCGCGGTACAGCCGCGCCTCGAAGAGAGCCAGCTCGCGCTGCCCGCCGTAGGAGACGTCGGCCGTGATCGAGAGCTGCTCCGATTCCACCAGGACATCGACCGCGACGTCGGACGAGGCGGCCGGGCTGGAGAAACGAATCTCGAGCTGGGCCTCCTGGTCGGGCGCGGAGAAGACGATCTGACCCCTGCCCTGGGAGTCGGTGCTCAGCTCGAACGGCGTCAGATGGCCGTTGTGGGCCGGACCGATCAGGCTCGCCTGCACCGGCTCGTCGGCCAGCGGGTATCCCGCGCCGTCGAGGAGCAGCACATCGAAGACCTGCTCCTCGAAGAAGCCGAGCGTGACCGGTCCCTGGGGGTAGACCTCGATCGAGCCCAGATCCGAGTAATCGCCGCCTCCGTCTCCCCCGCCGGAGACCGCGGTCATGGTCGACTCGCAGCCCGATCCGGCAAAAACGAAGAGAAAAAGAAACAGCGTGACCAAGCGCAAGCAAGAACTATGTGCCAATACTCTCATCGACAATCGACCGCCAAGAAGACCCCGAAGCCGCCAAGGCTCCGAAAATCAAGCTATATCAATAAATAACCCGGCAGCGCTCTCCAGTAAACCCCGCTGTCGCCGAGAGCCATCCGCGCTGAGAGTAAATCGTTTCGGGCCGGGGGGCCGTCCGGTGGGCGGAGATTGATCGCGATAACCCGACTCGAAGCGGGTGAGCCGATCTTTTCGGCCCCAAACAGGGGGATGTAAGAGTTCTTTACCCCTGCAACAAAATCGAAACGGCCGGTGCGCTCACATCACCGGCACGGTGCGTCCACTGGACCGCGCTGTTTTCGATGCCCGCCATCCCGTCCGAAGCCGGCAAGAGCCGACATGTGGTCGCTTGCCGGCGGCGAGAAACTCCGAAGCTCCAGCACGTCAGCGGCTTGTCGAGGCTTCGACCTCCCGCGAGGAACGACGCGGAGATCTTCCCACGTAGTCAATCGATGTTTCCAGCAATGACCGCCCGACTGGCGTCTTGGAGGAGGCCTCCTCGGCGGCGTTGCAAAAATAGGTGTGCGAAACCAGCCACAGCACCAGCGGCGCTATCTGGTCCGGGCGAAAACCGATGTCCAGGCAAAGCGCCGCCCCGCCCAGCGATACGTTCGGTATCAGCTTGGGGAAGCTGGTTGATGCGACCTGTTGGAACAATCCTTTCAAGCGGTAGAAGGGCAGCCGATCTCTCTCGAGCTCGGCCATCTCGCGATCGAGAGCCGACAAGCGCACATCGACGCTTCGATACGGAATCCCGAACCCGGGAACGTATCCACGTTTCCCGATTTCTTCTTCGACCAAACGGCGCAGCTCCCCTTCATCGTCGCTGATCACTTCGCGTGCTCGAGAGACCTTCCATAACATCTCGGCGGCATCCTGAGTCGACTGAGGCCCAAGCGAATTGCCCACCAGACCGAGCACCCCACCGGCGATACCGCAAAAGGATCTTCCGTAGCATGCCAACAGCCTTGTCAGCTTGAGCGGCCAGATGCGGGGATCGGCAGCCGTGAGCACAACGGACAAATCGCTCAACGAACGGTGTTCCGCCTCATCGATTGGTCGTCCCAACGAGCAGAGCGCGACCAGATCCAAAGGAGTCGAACAGCCGACCAGATCGCGCTCTACGGACTTCCCGCAAAACCTGTTTCCCCGCTCTCCGCTGAGCCCGACGCGCGTGGGGATCGGCTCCGGTCCGCGCCGCGTCATTCGTCCTCCACGTAGCGAAACCGCGGCAGGTTGATCGGGTACTGGTCGAAGCGCAGCGGCGGGACCTCCAGCGCCTCGGCCGCGGCGCACGGCAGCCGGGAGACGACCAGCGCCGCCTCGATCAGCTCGCGGCTGCGCAGCCCGCAGCGGTGCAGGACGCACAGCGCCAGCGCCGTCGGGCCCAGATCTCCGTCCGGCAGCTCCAGGCCGGCCTCCCCGATCTGTCCGCGAAACAGCGCCGAGCGGCGCCGATCCTCGCCGTCGGCCGGCGCGAAGCCGTCCGGCGGCGCTCCCCGCGCCTCGTCCAGCCAGCTCAGCAGCTCGGCGTGCTGTGCGGCGACCTCTCGCGCCAGCTCGGCCAGCCCGATCGCCGCCACTCCCGCGATGCCCGTGGTGTCCGCCCCGCAGAGTCTCGCCAGCCCGGCGGCGTGCACCGGCGCGTGCGCCGCGGAAAGCGGGCTCAGCCAGACCAGCGCGATCTCGAAAGCCCGGCCCGCGGCGCGATCCGGCGCCTCGCCGCACAGCGCAGCGAGCACCACCTCGGCGAAGGAGTAGTGCCTCGCCAGGTCCCCCTCCACATCGTAGCCGCGAATCCGCGGCGGGCGTCCCGGCGAGATCACCCTGGCCGCCAGCCGCTCGGGCCAGATCGGCTCGTCCATCGGCCCGCGGCAGTCCTCGAGCGGGTCCTCTTTTCGGCTCATCCGCTCACCTCCTGACGAAGCCCGCCACCGAGCGCGCCCGATCCCCGATCGGCGGCGCCACCGAGCCGTCCACGCGTACCTCGATCACCGCCGGCCCTCGCCGCTCCAGGGCGCGGGCCAGCACCTCCTCGATCTGGCCGGGGCGATCCACCACCCAGGCCTCGAGCCCCATCGCCCTGGCGATCGCCGCCACCTCCAGCGGCTCGCGGTACCGGATCGCCTCCAGGGGTTGCTTGCGGCCGACCTTCTGGCTGCCGTGCCAGGTGATCCCGTGCATGTTGTTGTTCTCCACGATCCAGACCACCGGCACCCCGTACTCGCGCGCGGTGAGCAGCTCCATCCCGTTCATCGTGAAGCAGGCGTCGCCCACGATCGCCACCACCGGCCGCTGCGGCTCGGCCAGCGCCGCTCCGATCGGCGCCGCGGTGCCGTGCCCCATCGACCCGAAGCCGAGGTTGAGCACGAAGCGCTGCTCGTCCTGCACGCAGAGGTGCTGGATGTTGAACAGCATGTGGCCGCCGATGTCCGAGAAGATCACGGTGTCGGGAGGCAGCGCCCGCTCCAGGTCGGCGCGCCAGCGCTGCGGCTTGAGCGGCAGCTCCTCGGAGACCCGCAGCTCGGAGCTCAGGTAGCGCTCGTGGCCGCGCAGCGGCTCGGGCGCCGAGCCCCAGCTCGAGCGCGGGTTGTTGCCCTCCCGGATCGAGCGATGGGCGTGGTAGATCAGCTCGAGCAGGATCGCCTGGGCGTCGCCCACCAACGGGACGTCGACCGGGTAGTTGCGCCCCACCCGGTCGGCGTCGATGTCGAGCTGGATCAAGGCCTCGCAGGGCCGCAGGTCGGGGTGCCAGTTGAGGGTCGTGGTCTCGTTGAGCGAGGCCCCGATCGTGAACAGCACGTCGATATCGGGGCCGAGCGCCGTCTCCCGGGCCTCGCGGTGTCCGGCGAAGCCCAGCACTCCCAGCGAGAGCGGGTGGTTCTCCGGAAAGAGGCCCTTGCCCCGCGGAGAGGTGACGACCCGCGCCGGCAGCAGCTCGGCCAGCGCCAGCAGGTGATCGCGCGCCCCGGCCACGCCGACCCCGGCCCCGGCCAGGATCAAGGGGCGCCGCGCGCCGAGCAGCACCTCGGTGGCGCGCTGGACCGCGCGCCGATCGAACGCCTGCGAGATCGGGCGGTAGCTCTCGGGGGCGAACCAGTCCTCCAGCACCGGCTTTTCCCAGAAATCGACCGGCACGTTGAGGTGCACCGGGCCGGGCCTGCCGTTGAGCGCCCGCCGCAGCGCGCGCCGCAGGTGCGCGGCGAGCTGCTCCGGAGAGGTGACCATCGCCGAGTACTTGGTGATCGGGCGGAACATCGCCACGATGTCCATGTCCTCGCGCCCGGTCTCCTGGGCGGCGCCCTTGCCGATCGCGCCGCTGGCCGCCTGGCCGGTGACCACCAGCAGCGGCACGCCGTCGGCGAAGGCGCACGAGACACCGGTCAGCAGATTGGTCGACCCCGGACCGGAGGTGCCGGCGCAGACCGCCAGCCGGCCACCGCCGCGCGCGAAGCCGTCGGCCATGAAGGCCGCTCCCTCCTCGTGCTTGGTCACGACCATCTCGATCGACTCGCAAGATTCGATCGCCTCGAACAGGGGATGCAGCAGGCCGCCCGGAATCCCGAACACCACCGAGGCGCCCTCGGCCTCCAGGTAGCGGAGAAAGACGTCGACCGCTCTGCGCTCCGGCGTCCCCTCGACGGGAGGCGGCGGCAATGAGTGGGCCTGCCTCATTCGCCCTCCGCGCGGCGGATCGTGACCACCTCGGCCACCGGGTCATCGGCGGCCGCCTCTCCGCGGGGCTGTTCGGCGCCGGTCTGCACGACGGCGGCCTCCACCTCGACCGGAAAATGGGCCCAGAAGGTGGTGCCCTTGTCGGGCAGGGACATCACCTCCAGCCTGCCGCCGATCTGGGCCAGCAGGCGCACCACCACCGAGAGGCCGACGCCCAGGCTGCGCGAGGCGCGCAGCTCGGGCGGCGATCCGCCCGGGTGGAAGACCTGCTCGATCTGATTTTTGTCGATCCCGCGCCCGGTGTCCGAGACCTTGAGGGTCAGAAAGCCGGGCTTGCCGTCCAGCTCCACCACGATGCTGCCGCGCGACGTGTACTTGGCCGCGTTGGTCAGCAGGTTGTCGACCACCCGATCGAGCACCATCTGATCCATCTCGATTCGATCCGGCGCCTCGCGGTTCGACATCACGCTGACCCGGATGTCCCGCCCCTGCACCAGCGCGCGCAGCCGGCGGCGCAGCGAGTCCACCAGCGGAGGGATCTCGATCGTCTTGGGCTTGAGGCGCAGCCCGCCCTCGGCCGAGGCGAACTGGACCAGGTCGTCGAGCATCACGGTCAGCGACTCGATCCCGATCCGCTGCTCCTCCAGAAGCGCGCGGGTCTCCTCGCCCGCGCCGGCGGCCTCCTCGGTCAGCAGCTGGTTGGTCGCGGTCAGCGTCTGCAAGGGGTTGCGCAGGTCGTGGGAGAAGCCGCGCAGCGTGGACTGGCGCTCGACCTTGAGATTGCGCAGGCGGGAGAGCACCTCCCGCATCGCGCCGGTGCGCTCGGCGACCTGCTTCTCCAGCTCCAGGCTCCACTCGCGCTGGCGCTGGTGCAGCTCGTAGATCTCGCGCCGGGCGCCGACGTGCTCGCGCAGCAGCCGCCGCAGCTCGTCGCCGATCTCCTCGCCCATCTCGAAATTGACCTTGTTGGTGCGGCGCAACTCGTAGAGGTGACCGACGAGCAGGCCGATCGAGGGCAGCGCCGCCCACAGCACGCCGACCGGCACCGCCTGCGCGCCGGCCGCCACGGCTGCCAGGGCGCCGAGCGCGCCCAGCGCGGCCCCGGCCAGCTGCGGCAGCCAGCGGCGGGCTTCGTAGATTTTCAACACGTACTCGCAGCGATCATCGCCGTTGCAGATGCAACAGCGCTCCTCCAGGTGCGCCGGGGGCAATCCCCACAGGGTCGGCAGCGCCGCGCTCTGGGCCTGGCGGCTGATGCACATCAGGCGGCTCTCCGGCTCGGTCGATCGATACCTCAACACGATGCGGTTCCGCCCCGAATCCAAATCCACCTCTCCGCTGCTGACTGTCGATATTGCGCCGAAATGACGCGCCGCCATCTCGTAGACCCGAGCCGGCGCCTGCGCTCGCAAGAAAAACCGCAGCGGTCCGTACGATTCCTTGAGCTTGTATGTATGGGCCCGCCGGTACTCCTCGTCAGAATCCACCAGCGCGCGTAGTTTCTTGTTGAACTCGTTCAGCTGCTCGACAGTGCCCCAGTAATCTCCCCCATCAAGCTGATCCGCGGAGATTCCGGCCTCCCGGGCGATGCGTTCCAGCTCGTCGGCGCCGAAGCTCTCTTTCACGTAGCGAGCCGCCGACTGGAGAATGCGGAAGCTGTAACTAGCCGTCTCGCGGCCGCCGCCTTCGTGCTCCCCGGCGGCTTCCGAATCACTGCGAACCAGCTCGATCCTCTTGCTCGGGCTGTCCACGAGACCTCCTCACCCACTGCCCCGACCCGTAGTATAGCCAAAAAGACGGTCGTTGGTGTCAAAAAAATTCAACCAGACAAAAACCCATGAGCGTCTTGTGTCGCCGACGCCACATAGAGCTCATCTGTCCCAACACGGCCGAATTTTTGACCGCGCCGGGGCGCGAGCGATACCTTGATGCTCGGAGCGCCCGAGTGACGACCCTGGAGCACACCATCTACGGCATCAGGCGCGGCTGGCGCATGTCGCGAACGTTCCTGTTCGCCGGCGCCTTCGCCGCCGCAGTGGTGGGCGGGGTCTTCTCCGAGGCGGCGGATCACCCGCGGCGCCTGCCGGCGGCGCTGATCCTGCTCGGCCTCTGGGCGCTGGTGTTCGGCCTGCGCGCCTGGCGCCGCTTCGGCTCGCCGCCCGAGTGCGAGACACAGGCGGGCAAGGGGGAGCTCGAGCTGGGTCTGCTGCTGGTCGCGGCCGTGCACGCCGGCGTTCAGATTCTCGGCGGGCTTTCCTCCACCGTCTACCCGGTCGTGTTCGTGCTGGTGGCCTTCCTGGTGGTCTACACGCGCCAGTGGGTCGGCTTCACGCTGGTGGCGGTCACGATCGGAATCGAGACGGCGATGGTCGCGATCGATCCGACCGAGGGCGCGATCGTGCAGTCGTCGATCCACGCCCTGTTCGTGGTCGCCTTCGCCGTGATCAACCTGGTCTTCACCCGCACCGAGCTGTCGAGAATGCGCCGCCGCGCCACCGCCCAAATCGCGCGCGCCGAGAGCGACATCGCCGCGGACGCCCGCGACTTCCGTCTCACCGCTCCGGCCAGCGGCCAGTCGGCCGCCTCGAGCCGCGCCGAAGAGGAGGCCCGGCTCTCGCGCTGCACCGTGGGCGAGGTGCGCCGCGCGATGTACCAGCACATCGACCTGTTGAAGAGCACGATGAGGCTGCACACCTGCCTTTTGCTGTGGCTCGACGCCGGCGGCACGGAGCTGCGCATCCTGGAGTGCGTCACCGACGCGGACAACATCGCGCCCAGGCGCCTCGATGCCCGCGCGGGAGCGCCGGGCGCCGTCTTGCAGCGCCGCTCGCCGGTGGTGCTGGACAGGCTCAAGCCCGGTTTCTCAGGGCTGGCCTACTACGACGGCGGCTCGACCGCGACCGATTTTTTGGGAGTGCCGGTCCTGGAGTCGGGCAGCCTGCGCGGCGTCTTGTGCGCCGACCGGCTGGGCGACTGCAAGTTCGACAAGAGCGACGTGGAGACGCTCGGAGCCGCGGTGGACGGCATCTTGCAGATCATCGCCAACGAGCGTCTCTTCTCCCAGCTTCAGCGCGCCAAGTCCGAGCAGTCCAAGCTGCTGGGAGCCTCCAGCTCGCTGTCCCGGGCCCTGAACGAGGACGACGTGGTCGACGCCGCGCTCGACGCGGCCGCCCAGATCGCCTCGTTCGACGTCGCGGCCGTGGCGCTGGAGGAAAACGGCAAGCTGAGAGTGCGCAAGGCCGCGGGCGAGGGCGCCGAGGCGCTCGTCGGCGTGCGGCCGACGGCGGGCTCCAGCCTGGCGGCCTGCGCGCTGAAGAACCGCCACTTCCTGCCGTATCGCGGCCAGCTCGATCCCACCCGGCAGGTGGTCTTCTCCCGCAAGACCCAGCGCGTCTTTTCCAAGATGCGCTCGGCGCTGGTGCTGCCGCTGATATCCGGCGATCGTCCGGTCGGCGTGCTGGCGCTGGCCACGGCCGAGCCGTCGGCCTACGGAGAGGCGATCCGCACCACCATGCAGGTGATGACCAACCAGCTCGGGATCGCCTTGCAAAACGCCCGCATGGTGCAGCGCCTCGAGGAGATGGCGACCACCGACGGCCTGACCGGGCTGCCCAACCACCGCGTCTTCCAGGAGGAGCTGGACCGCCAGCTGGCGGCGGCCAACCGCTTCGGCAACCGGGTCTCGATCGTGCTCGGCGACGTGGACAAGTTCAAGAGCGTCAACGACACCCACGGCCACCCGGTGGGCGACGTGGTGCTGCGCGGCCTGGCCGACGTGCTGCGGCGCAACGTGGTGCGCGACACCGACCTGCCCGCGAGGTACGGCGGAGAGGAGTTCGCCGTGGTCTGCGGCGGGACCGGCACCGAGGGAGCGCTCAAGCTAGCCGAGCGGATTCGCGCCGACTTCGAGTCGCAGGTCTTCCACACCGAAAACGGAGAGCTGCGCGTCACGATGTCGATGGGCGTCGCCACCTTCCCGGAGATGGCGCGCGACAAGCAGACCCTGATCGAGCGCTCCGACGCCGCCTTGTACGTGGCCAAGCAGAGCGGCCGCAACCAGGTGCGCGTCTGGTCCAAGGAGGCAAAGGACGTCTCCGCCGCCTGAGGTCGGAAGCCGGCGCCACTGCGAAAGGAGCCTTCCGTCCGCCCGTCTCTTCGGCCCTCCCCCGGCCCTCCCCCGCGGGCCCATTCCCCTCCCTCGGATTCCCGGCACACAGACTCCCCCTTTTCCGCTGGCGGGAAAGGGGGCCGGGGGGCCTTGCCCGCAGGGGCTGCCCGCCTGCGCCCGGGCGAAGGCGGGCCTCGTGGCCGCGGGGCTCGTCCCCGCGGTACAGCGCCGGAGGTCTCGTCCAGCCGTGGTTGCCGGGCCTCCTCTGGCGAAAGGATTTCGCCGGATGGGGTCCGGGATGTCAGCAGGCCGGAGCGGGACGCTCGAAGCCCACGATCGCGACTCTCGCCGGGTCGAGGGACAGCTCGAGACCGCCTTTGGAATCGATCGCCACCAGCCTCTCGATCTCGCCGCTGGTCGTCTCCGCCCCGCCGTCGAGCGATCGCCGAAACGGCTGCAGCAACCTGTCGCGCAGAACCCACTCGTTGGACAGCTCCGCCGGCAGCGAGGCGCCGATGCCCGCCAGCCACTCCTCTATCTCATCGACGCTCCGCCGCTTTCCCGGCGAGCTGGCCAGCAGCACCAGCACCGCGAAGACGATCTTTTTTGCAACTCTTCGGCCCGAACGGTCGATATCTACCTCCAAAGGAGGTTTTTCATGTCGACCGATTCTCCGAAGCTCGTCCTGCCCCACGGGGGTTACCGCAAGCTGCTCAGCTTTCGCTGCGCCCGGCTGGTATACGACGGCACCGTCGTTTTCTGCGACCGCTTCGTCGACAGGTTCTCGCGAACCCGCGACCAGATGGTCCAGGCCGCCCGCTCGGGGGTACAGAACATCGCCGAGGGCAGCATGGCGTCGGCCACCTCGCAGAAGATGGAGATCAAGCTCACCGGCGTGGCCCGCGCCAGCATCGAGGAGCTTATCCTGGACTACGAGGACTTTCTGCGGCAGCGGGGCCTGCGGCAGTGGGCGCCCGAGTCCGAACAGGCCCTCGCGGTCCGGGGGTGGTACAGGGCGTCGGACAGGTCGGACAGGTCGGACCTGTCCACTCTTCCTCCCGAGCCGGCGGCCAACGTCCTGCTCTGCCTGGCCAACCAGGCCAGCTACCTTCTCGGCCGGCAGATCCGCGGCCTGGAGCTCAGGCTGGTTCGGGGCGGCGGCTTCACAGAGCGGCTGTACCGCACCAGGCGACGCAGTAGGGGATAGAAGAGTTTGGACAGGTTGGACGGGTCGGACGGGTCGGACGGGTCGGAGGGTTGGACGGTCGGACCATGGTCTGCCGAGGAGGAGGACCGGTCGCGAAAGGAGCCTCGGCAGCTCGACATGGGGACACCCGAGCCCACCGAGCCCACCGAGCCCGACGGAGGCGGTTTTCCTTGACGCACATACAAAGCTTGTATATACTATGTCGTGTAGCGCAGGAGGCATCATGGGCGCCAGCACCGTCAACATCTCGTTCCCGAGGGAGCTCCTCGAGCAGGCCGATCGCGTCGCCAAGAGGGAATCGCGCAGCCGCAGCGAGCTGGTCCGTGAGGCTCTGCGCGCATACCTCGACCGGCGGCTCCGCTGGGACGCCGTCTTCGGGCTCGGTGACGCGCGACGCGAGGCAGGGAACCTCACGGAGGAGGAGGTCGAAAGCGAGATTGCGGCTCACCGCGCCGAAAAGCGGCAACGTTCGTGAGGGTCGTGCTCGACACGAACGTCATCGTCTCCGCGGTGGTGTTCGGCGGCAAACCGCGCGCGGTCCTCGGACGGTGCATCAGGGGCCAGGATCTGCTCGTGACCTGCTCCGCTCTCGTCGCCGAGATCGAAGCGGTCCTCGCCCGCCCCAGGTTCGGCTTCTTTGAGCGAGAGGCTCGGATGATCACCTCTGAGTTGCTCCAGATCGCCGATCGTGCCGAACCCGGCCTGGTACCGGCTGTCATCGCGGAGGATCCGGACGACGACGTGGTGCTCGCCTGTGCCGTGAAGGGTCGAGCCGATGTAATCGTCTCGGGCGACCACCACCTGAAGGCTCTCGGCTCGTACCAGGGAATCCCCATTCACGGAGCAACGGAGCATCTCGACCGTCACGATGCCTGACAACAGGTCTGACTAATGGTGCTCTTGAGCGCTGTCTGCGTGGACACGTCGGCCCTGTTGGCGCTTCTCCACGCGCGGCTACGAGCTGGTCTGACAGCGAAGCACTTCGAGTAGGGAGACAGGTCGCTCCCCCAGGGCTCGCGGGTACAACTTTCTTTCTTTTAACCCGAAAAAAGCGCTTGTTTATCTTTAAAAAAGTGATAAAAGCTTGATATGGACGCTCTCATCGAGAAACTGATCGGCGACTTTCACGAGCGAGAGCTCCCGGCGCTGACGCCGCGCTCGACCGTCCTGCCGGCGCTTTACGGGAAGATCGACTCGATCATCGGCATGCGCCGCAGCGGAAGGACCACTTTCCTTTTCCAGCGGATGCGGGAGCTGCTCGAAGAGGGGGTTCCCAAGGAATCTCTCCTCTACGTCAACTTCGACGACGACCGCCTGAGGCGGATGCGCCTCGAGGAGCTCGGCCGGGTGACCGAGGTCTACTACCGGCTCTACCCCGAGCTCAAGGACCGCCGCTGTCACTTCTTCTTCGACGAGATTCAGAATATCGACGGCTGGGAGGCTTTCGCCAGGCGCCTCCTCGACACCGAAAACGCCCAGATAGCGATCACGGGATCCTCGGCCAAGCTGTTGAGCCGCGAGATCGCCACCTCGCTGCGGGGGCGCTCGCTGGCGACCGAGATATTCCCCTTCGACTTCGCCGAGGCGCTGGCCCACGGCGGCGTCGAGCCGCCCGGAAGACGACCAGCGGGCTCCCGCGCGCGCGCCCGACTCACCAACGCGCTGCGCGGGTACCTCGCGGTCGGCGGCTTCCCCGAGGTCCAGGGAGTCGCCGGCCACCTGCGCACGCGTATCTTGCAAGAATACGTGGACCTGGTCGTGTACAAAGACGTGGTCGAGCGCCACCTCGTGCGCAACGTCCTGCCGCTGCGGATCCTGACGCACAAGCTCCTGGCCGAGCCGGCTTCGCGTTTCAGCGTGAACAAGTTCTACAACGACCTGAGGTCGCAGGGGGTCACGTGCACCAAGAACGCGATCTACGAGCATCTCGATCAGCTCGTCGACGCGTACCTCGTTTCGGCTATCGCGATCCACTCCCGTTCCGAGCGCGTCCGCCGCGTGAATCCGCGCAAGGTCTACCCCGTGGATCCGGGCCTGGCGACGGCCTACCGCTCGAGCCCGTCGGCGGATCTCGGACGCCAGCTCGAGACCTTCGTCTTCGACCACCTGCGGCGGTCTTCGAGCGCGATCTCGTACTATCAGACGCGGGGCGGCTTCGAGGTGGACTTCATCGCGAGCTTCGACGGCGGCGATCCGGCGCTCGTCGGGGTCGCCGCGTCCCTCTCCGACCGCGAGACCGCGACCCGCGAGCGGCGGGCGCTCAGCGAGGCGATGGCCGAGCTCGGGCTGCGCACCGCGACGCTCGTCACGCTCGAGGAGGAGGACACCGTCCAGGAGGGCAGCGCCCGCATCGAGGTCGTACCGGCGTGGAAGTGGGCGCTCCAGATCTCCGACCGCTCGCCCCGCAACTGACGGTCTGCGAGCAGGCGTAGGGGATGAAGGGGTTCGGACAGCTTGACGCCGGGCCCTTTTCGTGGGGATCAATTGTGCTTCGACGAGCCCCCGACCTTCGAGGAGCACGAGACAGATGAGCAACGAGACGCGCGATTCCGATTCCGAGATCGAGACCGGCCAGCCCGCGGGAGGTGGAGGAGACTCTCCCGAAAGCTCCGGAGATCAGGGCGCACCGGCGCAGCACAAGCCTAGCCCGGCGCGCGAGCTGGTCCAGCCGTTCATTGACCTGGTGCGCGCCCCGCGCGCCCTGTGGGGCGTCAACCTCTCCTACCTGCTGGAGGGGATGGTCTACTTCGGGATGCTGGGCTACCTGGCGATCCACTTCTCCGACTTCGTTTTCCAGGGAGTGGAGAACGCCGACGTCTGGTCGCACCGGATGGTCGGCGCGCTGACCGCGGGGATCACGATCTCGATGTTCTTCCTCGGCTTCGTTGTCGACAAGAAGGGCGTGCGCTTCGCGCTGGTCGGCTCTTTCATCCTGATGCTGGGCGGACGGGTCCTGATCTCGGGCTCGCCCAACCTGCTGGGCCTGGAGCCGGCCGGGCTGTGGTCGCCGCTGCACCTGGTCACCATGGGCGGGATCCTGCTGGTGGTGATCGGCTACGGCATGTACCAGCCGGCGGCCTACGCCGCGGTGCGCAAGTTCACCACGCCCAGGACCGCGGGGATGGGCTTCGCGATGCTCTACGCGGTGATGAACCTGGGAGGATGGTTCCCCTCGTTCGCCTTTCTGCTGCGCGACGAGGACTTCCTGGGGCTGGGGATCCCCGGCACCTTCTGGGTCTACACCGGCTTCACCGCGCTGGCGCTGGTGCTGACCCTGCTGATCCTGACCTCGCGCACGATCGCCGCCGCCACCGAGCGGGCGGCCCGGGAGACGCGGGACGAGGCCGAGAAAAAAGACGATCAGGGAAGCGAAAAGCAGGCCGAGGACGCCGCGCGGAGAGCCGACAGGCACGTGCCGTTCCAGCTCTGGCTGCTGGCCGCCGGAATCCTGGCCACGATCTGGTTCGGGGTCGGCTCGCCGCACAACCACTACATCTGCCTGGCCGGAGCCGGGCTGTGGGTCGCGCTGTCGTTCGTTCCGCCCACCCGCCGCTGGCTGGCCAACCACCCGCTGTCCAACGCCAAGTTCTTCTTCTTCATCTTCGCGCTGATCCCGGTCCAGACGCTGTTCACCTACAACTGGCTGGTGCTGCCCCAGTACATCAACCGCGCCTTCGAGGGCTGGATCGGCGATTATTTCGAGATCTTCGCCAACGCCAACCCGATCCTGATCTTCATCGCCGCCCCGCTGGTCGCGGCGCTGACCCAGAAGCGCAAGGTCTACAACATGATGATCTGGGGCACGCTGATCATGGCCGCCCCGGCCTTCCTGCTGGCGATCGGCCCCTACTTCTGGACGCTGCTGGGCTACATCATCATCATGACGATCGGCGAGGCGATGTGGCAGCCGCGCTTCTTGCAGTACGCCGCCGAGATCGCTCCCGAGGGTCGTACCGGCGAGTACATGGGCGTGGCCCAGCTGCCCTGGTTCCTGACCAAGGTGCTGGTCCCGCTGGCCTACTCGGGCTGGATGATGGAGCTCTACTGCCCGGCCGAGGGCCAGCGCGACACCGAGACGATGTGGCTGGTATTCGGCGCGATCGCGATGTGCTCGACCGTGCTGTTGCTGCTGGCCAAGCGCTGGGTCGGCAAGGACTTCAAGACGCGGGCGGACGCCTGACCTCTTTCTCCCTTTCGACGTTCGCCTCCCCAGTCGACAACACTCCCGGTGCCGGGTAATATTGCCGCGTCCCTGGCTGGCAGAACGTGCTTTCTCTCAAGAAGGAGGAACACCCGATGATCGACGAAGTCTACCAATCGATGAAAGAATCGGTTGACAGCGCCCACGACGCGCTGCGCAAGACCCTGGGCCGGATCCGCACCGGGCGCGCCAACGCCGCGATGCTCGACTCGGTGCGCGTCGACTACTACGGGTCGATGACGCCGCTCAACCAGCTGGCCACGATCGCCACTCCCGAGCCGCGAATGCTGTTGGTCAAGCCCTACGACCGCAGCTCGGTCGGCGCGGTGGAGAAGGCGATCCAGTCGGCCGACCTGGGGCTCAACCCGGCCAGCGACGGCGAGATCATCCGCATTCCCGTGCCGCAGTTGACCGAGGAGCGGCGCAAGGAGCTGGGCAAGGTGGTCCGCAAGCACGGCGAGGAGTGCAAGATCTCGATCCGCAACGCCCGCCGCGACTCCAACGACATGCTCAAGGAGCTGGAGAGCGGCGGAGACGCGCCCAAGGACGACGTGGCCCGCGCGACCAAGAAGATCCAGGAGATGACCGACCAGGCCGTGGCCGAAGTGGACGAGATCGTCGAGGCCAAGGAAAAGGACATCGCCGAGATCTGATCCGGGCCTGCGAGACATCGAGGGGGCGGACGGTTTCGCCCCGAAAAGGACGCCCCCCTCACCTCTCCTCTTCTTCGTAGATTCCGATCGCTTTGCTCTCGGCAAGATCGCGCAGCGAGCGCAGCCAGCTCTCGCCGAAGCGCCGGCTCAGCCGTCGTTGCAGCGACGAGAGCCGCACCTCGCGATCCGAGGGGATCGCCTCGCACAGCGCCCGCCCGGCCTCGTCGATTCGCGCGCAGCCGATCCGCCAGTCGTCGTACGGCGCCGAGATCAGGAGCCCGACCGGCCGCCGCTCGATCCGCTCGCCCAGCTCGCCGAGGCGCAGCAGGTCCCGCCATTCGAACTCGCTGGTGATCGGCCGCGAGCGCGCCGTGAAGGCGACCGTCAGCGCGCTGCGCTCGCCGGAGACGGTCCGATCCGCCTCGACGCGACGCTCTTCGCGCCCCAGCGCCAGCCGGTGGTGGCGCCGGCGGTCGGGCCGCTCGAGCAGCAGCGCCGCCGCCGACTCGAGCCGGAACAGCTGCTCGCAGGCGGCCCGGACCGTCTCGCCGGCTCCGGCCCGCGCCAGGATTGCGATCAGGGTGTCCAGCACCGCCCTGCCCAGCGCCGGCGGGTCGTCGATGTCCACGCTGCGATCTCCGATCCGCTCGCGGATCTCGCTGCCGATCCTCTCCAGCACGGCGAACGGCCCCAGCCCGTGGCCCCTCTCGGCGGTCCGGGTCGCGTAGCGCGCCACGGCGGCGAACGACTCGGGACTACGCTGCACGGCGTAGAAGACGGCCGTGGCCACGTCGTCGAAGCGCCTCAGATCGTCGAGCCGGAGCTGGCGGAAAAGCCCGATGTCGGCGTAGACGATCCCGCTCAGGGGACGCACCGCGCGGAGGATCTCCTCGTCGTCGTATCGCACGATCCCGTAGCCGTCGGGGTCGGCCGCCAGCGCGGTGCGGGGAATCAGCGTCAGCGGAAACGGCATCAGGTGCCTGGCGCCCAGCTCGACGGCCTCGTCAACGGTGCGGGCGAAGCCCTCGATGTCGTCCCCCGGCAGGCCGAACATGACGTCCACCGTGTAGTTGACCTCGCGCCGCCGGCGGCCCAGCAGCTCGACCGAGCGGCGGAAGCTGTCGACTCCGAAGCGGCGGTTGACCCGGCGCAGCACGCTCTCGTCGACCGACTGCAGTCCCACCCCGACCTGGATCCGCGAGCGCTCGAGCAGCTCGGCGAGGCGATCGTCGAGCCCCTGGAACGCCGCGTAGCAGAACAGCGAGGTGCGGCGGTTGTGCTCGATGCAGGTCTCGAGGATCGCCGCGGCGCGATCGTTGGCCAGGTCGAAGACCGAGTCGGCGAAGTGGATCGCGTCAACCTCGGCGCGGAGCAGGTCGACCAGCTCGCGCCGCACGCGCTCCAGCAAAAAGCGCCGGATGCCGCGCGAACCGCCCGAGAAGCTGCAGTAGTCGCAGGAATAGGGACAGCCGCGGCAGGTCTCGCAGACCACGGCCAGGCCGGTCCCCGGCGAGCGCGGCACGTCGAGCGAGGACGCGTCGATCTCGGGCAGCCGCGACAGGTCCGCGGGCGGGGCAGGGGGACCGACGACGACCCGATCGCCGCACCTGACCACCGCGCCCGCGACTCCGCCGTCCGGAGCCGAGCCGCCGAGCGCGACGCGCGCCAGCTCGGCGATCACCGGCTCGCCCTCGCCCAGCGCCAGGCCCGAGACGAAGCGATGCTCCTCCAGGAAACGCCGCGCCTCCGCGGCCCGGGCGAACGCCACCTCCGGCCCGCCCAGCACGACCCGGGTCCGACCGCCCGACCGCTCGACCGCGCCCCTGGCCAGCTCCAGCGAGCCGTCGATGTTCCAGCTGAAGCAGGACAGCCCCAGCAGATCCGGATCCGCCTCCGCGAGGCAAAGCTCCATCTCGCCGGCGCTCTGCGCGCCGCGGTTGAAGAAGAGCACCTCGACGGACTCCAGGCCCGCGCTCTCGGAGCCGGAGCGCAGGGCCGCGGCCAGCCGCAGCACGCCGGGCATCACGTAGTAGTGGCGTGCCGAGGCGAAGGCCTGCCTTCCCCACGATCGCTGCTCGTCTCCGATGTAGGCGAAAAGCGCGCGACGGCCGCTGCCGCTCACGGTTTCTGCTCTCCGCCGGGAGTCGGATCGCCCCTGAGCCCGAACTCCTTCATCTTGTTCTGCAGCGACTTGCGGCTGATCTTCAGCAGGCGCGCGGCGCGCGTCACGTTCCCGCCCGTCTGCTCCAGGGCGCGCACGATCAGCTGCCGCTCCAGGTTGGCGGTCGCCGCCTTGACCTGGTCCTTGAGACCGCCTCTTGCCGGAAGGTTCTCCGCGAAGGGCATCTCTCCGGTGATCGGCTCGTCGACCGCGCCGCGCAGATCGGGCGGGAGGTGCTCGACTCCCACCTCCGGCTCGTCGCAGAACAGGACGCAGCGCTCGACCACGTTCTCCAGCTCGCGGATGTTTCCCGGCCAGCCGAAGGCGCGCAGGGCGTCCATCGCCTCGCCCCCGAAGCGCTCGACCTGCTTGCCCAGACGCTCCCGGTAGCGCTCCAGGAAGCGATCGACCAGCAGCGGCAGATCCTCGGGCCTCTCCCGTAGCGGAGGAAGGTGAATCTGCACCACGTTCAGCCGGTAGAAGAGATCTTCGCGAAAAGTGCCGGCCGCGATCCGCTCGCGCAGTTCCTGGTTGGTGGCGGTGACCAGCCGCACGTCGACCTCGGTGGGCGAGAAACCGCCGACCCGCTCCAGCTCGCCCTCCTGGATCGCCCTTAGCAGCTTGACCTGCATCTCGGGAGATATCTCGCCGATCTCGTCGAGAAACAGCGTGCCGCCGTCGGCCAGCTCGAAACGTCCCGGCTTGGCCGTCTCCGCGCCGGTGAAGGCGCCCTTCTCGTAGCCGAACAGCTCGCTCTCGATCAGGGTCGGCGGAATCGCCGCGCAGTTGACCCGGATGTAGGGCGCCTCCCTGCGGTCGGAGTTCTCGTGAAGCGCGCGGGCGACCAGCTCCTTGCCCGTGCCGCTCTCGCCGGTGATCAGCACGGTGGACGGAGTCGACGCGACGCGATCGATGATGTCGAACACCTCCTTCATCGCGGCGCTGCGCCCGATCATGTCGAAGCGCCCCCTCCCTTCCCCGTGCGGAGAGGCCTCGCGATCGGACAGTATGCGGGTGCGCGCCGCCTTGGCCACGATCTCGCGCAGCGCGCGGCGCTCGAACGGCTTGGTGATGTAGTCGAAGGCGCCGACCTTGATCGCCTCCACCGCCGTGTCGACGGTTCCGTGGGCCGTGATCATGATCACCGGCAGATCGCCGTCGTGGTCGATCACGCGCCGCAGCAGATTCATCCCATCGATGCCCGGCATGCGCAGATCGGTTATCACGATGTCGATGTGGTCGTTCTCCAGAACCTCCAGCGCCTGCTCGCCGTCCCCGGCCAGCTGCACGTGGTAGCCGTCGTGCCGCAGCATCGCGCGCAGCACCTTGCGCATGTTCGGCTCGTCGTCCGCCACCAGGATCTGAAGCGGCTCGTCCTTCATTCGAAGCTCCCCGTGGTGCTATCTCGGCTCACGGCCGGCAGCGGGTCGACCTGACCGTTCCGCTCGCGTCCTTGGTCACGTCCGCCCCCTGCTCGATGTCCTCTCCCACCCCGGTGCAGTAGGTGATCACGATCCGGCCCTTGCCGGTCTCGCCGACCAGCAGCTCGTTGCGTCCGGCCATCGGCGCGACCGCCAGCCCGCCCCCGAAGCGCAGGTGGGAGGTGGGCGAGGAGTGGGCCACGCGACCGGCGACCTCCACCTCCGCGCCGGGCTCCAGCAGACCGGCGCCGCGGTAGAGATAGACGGCGCCGGCCTGCCCCTTGCCGTCGACGCGCGCGCCGGGCGCTCCCACGATCACCTCCGGGCCGTCGTCGTCGGTGGCGATCTCGCCGACCGCGAGGGCCAGGCCGAAGTCGCAGCCCTCGTCGCACTCGATGTCGAGCGGCCCGTCTCCGGGCTCCAGCGTCGCCAGCGGAGGCGGCGCGTCGCTGTGACAGATCGGGGCGGCGTTGATCAGCTGGGAGACGGTCCAGACGTCGACCGCCTGGCTGCGTCCGTCGACGAGGCCGGAGGAGACCAGCAGCTCGTCGGCGCCGTCGCCGTCCAGGTCCCCGCTGGCCATCACGCCGCCGAAGCCCGGCTCTCCCGTGCGGTTGAGGCAGGCGCGCTGCTCGAAGCCGGTGCTGCCCGGCGCCTGCTGGACGAAGAGGTGCACCCGCCCCAGCGCGGGCTCGACGCTCTCGTCGGCCGTGGTCGCGGCGACGAAGATCCGCCCGTCGGCGAGGCGTCCCGCGGCCAGCTCGACCAGCTTTCCGGGGTTCTCCACGCCGTCGAAGACCGGCACCAGCTTCTCGGAGCGCTGGGTCGCGCTCGAGTAGACGACCGCGAAGTACTCGGAGGCCGCGGCCAGCAGCCAGGCCGGAGATCCGGCGGCCGGCCGGATCGCGGCGAGCTGGTGACCGAAGCGCTCGACCATCTCCTCGCTCGAGACCGGTATCTCGGCCGAGCGCAGCTTGTCCGCGGTCGCCTGGGTCTCGAGGCAGTAGATCCGCACCCAGCGGGTCTGGCCCGCCTCGCCGATCCCCACGCAGCCCGAGACCAGGTCCGGTCCCCAGAGCGGCAGCCCCACCAGCGAGGCGCCGCTGCCGTCCTTCTCGGCCTGCAGCTCGTTGGCCTCGTGCTCGTCCCACGGATCGTTCACGTCCGACAGGTTTCCGCCGGAGGCGAGCCGGTAGAAGACCGTCGGCGTGCCCTCGCCGGCCGAGACCGCCATCAGGTCCATCCGGTCCTCGCCGCGGGTGCTGGTCGGCGCGATCTCGGCGCCGAAGCGAGCCGAGGGGTAGTCGTCGGGACGCTCGACCACGTGCAAGGGAGCGTTGTCCTCGTAGCCGAAGAAGTCGTAGGCCGAGCACGCGCCCGCCGCGATCGCCACAATCGCGAAGAGCAAAGTGCGCGGCCCGCCGCTGATGGCTCTCATCCAGACCTCCTAGAAGACCACCGCCAGGCCCAGCCCGGCCGACTCGTTGGTGATCAGCGGCGCCACGAGCAGCCGCGGCGCTCGGGACGCCGTCTCGTCCGGCGGCGTCGATTCCGGCTCCTCGTCGCCCGGCTCCGCGGGGCCCGCGGCCGCCTCGCCGGGGTTGTTTTCGAAGTCCACCGGATCGAAGAGCTTGCCCTCGGAGGGCGGGAGCGGATCCCGCACGAAGTAGTAGATGCTCAGCGCGCCCACGATAGTCCCCAGCCCGAAGGCGATGTCCGCCCCCAGCCCCAGCAGGAAGCCCTTGAGAATCCGCGGATCGTCGTCGGCCAGCCGGCCGGTGTTGCGCTCGTGGTCGAGCTGGTTGTTGATGTCGAGCGCGAACCCTCCGGTCACTCCGCCGCCGATGAACAGGGCCAGCGAGAAGCCGAGCGAGACCCAGGCGGAGGTGCGGCTCGGCTGGGGGTTGAGCCGCACCAGCACCTTGGTGGTCTGCCCTTTCCCGATCCGCACCTCGGTCTGGTAGTCCTTCATCCCGTCGGCCGAGACGCGCAGCCGGTGGCGGCCCGGCGGCGCCTGCTCCTCGGTCGGCGCCGGCCCCAGCAGCTGCTCGTCGAGATAGACCCGGGCGCCGGGCACGTTGGTCTTGACCAGCAAAGCGCCGTAGTCGAGGCGCTCCAGCTCCAGGTCGAGCTGCTGCTTGTCTCCGAGCCGGATCTCGACCACCTCCTCGACCGGCTCGTAGCCGGGCTTCTCCACCCAGATCCGGTGCTCGCCGGCGGGCAGCACGTTGCCCCAGGGCGTGGTCCCCACGCTCCCCTCGTCCCTGTCATCGATGTAAACACTGGCGCCTGGAACGTCGGTCTTGATGCCGAGAAAGCCCAGAAACGCGCCCTGGCTCATTTCGACCACAACGATGTAGACCTGGCCCGGCGTGACGTCGACCCGGGTCTGCACCGTGCGGAAGTCCGGATGGCTCGCCTCCAGCGTGTAGGTGCCGCGCACCACGGTCTGCGCCGAAGGCCCCTCCAAGCTGGCGACCTCGCTGCCCTCCTCGTCCAGAATCCGAATCCTGGCGTCGGCCGGATTGGTGCGCACCGAGATCAGGGACTTCATCTCCACCTCGGTGATCTCCACCTCGGGCACGCCCGGCGCGCTCTCGCCCGCCACGGCCTCGGTGGGCGCCTCGGCCAACAGCGAGCGTATCTTGAGCTGCACCTGGGCCGCGTCCGAGGCCTGTGGCTCTTCCTCGAGGTAGCGCCGGAAGAGATCCACCGCCTCGGCGTTTTCCCCCTGCTTCTCGCGGGCCAGCGCCGCGTTGTAGAGAAACGCGGGAAACGGCGAGGCATTGTAGGCGTCGACGAAGCGCTCGGCGGCCAGCTCGTAGTCGCCGGCGGCGAACGCCTCCTGACCCATCTCCATGTGGTGCCGCGCGCGCTCGATCGGGTTCTCCCGCGGCTGCGCGCGCGCAACGGTCCCGGTCGTCCACGCCGCGATCGCCGCGGCCGCCAGCATCGGACCGAGAATGCCCAGCCTGCTCATGCAGCTCCTCCGCTCTGCGAGACGCCCCGCGCGGCGCTCGCGATCTCTCGGCTCGCCATCGCGCACACTCTATCCCGAATGAATCCGGCCAGCAATCCCGGCGCGTTCGTGAGCACTCCGCGCTGTGAGGAAACCGATGCGGGCCGGCGGTCGGGTGGGCGGCGTCTGATCGCGATACCCCGCCTCGAAGCGGGTGTGCCGGTCTTTTCGGCCAAAAACAGGGGGATGGACGGTTTCTTTACCCCTGCAGCCAAATACGGGCGGTCGGTGCGCTCACATCACCGGCACCTCGCAGAGGCTGGAAGGCGGCTCGTCGTCGCCGATGTACTCTTCGTCCTCAAGGATGTCGCCGTAGCCGAGTTGACTGTCGTTTCTCCCCCAGCACCTGATGGTGCCGGCCTCGAGAATCACACAAGTATGGGCCATTCCGGCGGCGACCTGTGTCACGGGGCCACCAACGCTGATCGGAGAGACATCGGCCGGCGGCTCGTCGTCACCCACGTTTTCTTCGTCGGCTGTGCCGAGGCTGCCGTCCCCCCCGCATCCCCAGCACCTCAGTGCCCCGTCGTCCAAAACAGCGCACGTGTGCTGCATGCCGGCCGAGATGCTGGCCGCCTGACCTCCGAGATCGACCGTGCCCACATCGACCGGCAGCTCGTCGTCGCCCACGTTCTCCGTGTTGCCGTAGCCGAGCTGGCCCCATCCGTTCCAGCCCCAGCAGACCACGTCGCCGCCTTCGAGGATCGCGCAGGTGTGGTCGCCCCCGGCCGCGACCTGCACCGCCGGCCCGCCCAGCTCCACCGGCCCGACCTGGTCGGGCACCTGGCTGGCGGCCACGAAGTCGGTGTGGCCGTACCCGAGCTGACCCACGTCGTTGTAGCCCCAGCAGTAGACCTCGCCGTTTTCCAGCAGCGCGCAGTGGTGGATGTATCCGGTGGCGGTCTGGATCGCCGGCTCGCCGAATTCCATGACGCCCGGCGATTCGACCTCGGGCATGCACACGGGCTTGCAGCAGCAACCCCACGTAATCACCTCATCGTCTTGCGTCACCGCGGAGGTGTGCTCGGCGTTCGACGAGATGGAGGCCACGGTCTGACCGATGTCGCAAACGCCCACCGTGGAAGGATCATCGATTGTCCCACTGTTGGGCACGGTGTCGTAGCCAAGAATTCCACCGCAGATGGCCATTCCCGCGGCCGAGTCGTATCCCCAGCATTTCACCCCGCCGCTATCCAGCAGCGCACAGGTGCTGTAGGCCGCGGCGGTCACCTGCACGACGAGACCACCGACATCGACCAGCGGGCAGGTGTCGGGCGTGGGGCCGCTGCACAGACCTTCGTAGTATTCCTCCAGCGGGTAGCCCAGCTTGCCGAACTGGTTTGAGCCCCAGCACTTCACCCCGCCGCCCTCCAGCACGACGCAGGTGTGGGACCGACCTGTCGCGATGTCCACCACCTGGTAGTCCTCATCCGGGCAGGTCGAGGTGTCCACGTCGGCGTCCGCGTCGGTGTCCGCGTCTGCGTCGGTATCGGTGTCGCTATCGGCATCGGAATCGGCATCCGCGTCGGCGTCGCTGTCGGCGTCGCTGTCCGTGTCCGTGTCACTGTCGGTGTCGGCGTCCGTGTCCGCGTCGCCGTCCGCGCCGCCGTCGGGCGCCACCTCGACGGCCCCGCCCGCGTTGCACGCCGCCGCCACCAGCGCCGCCAGACAGCACGCCAACACCGAAACCCCGCTCCCCCGCTGCGTCATCTCGCCTCGCTCGGCTCGTAGCGCCGCCTCCTCGGACCCGTCCGCGACCCCGTTCGGCGCACTCAGCCTCCCCCGTCCGGGCCGGCGTCCGGCTCCGGGCCGGCGTCCGGCTCCTCGACCGGCTCCCGCGCGCAGCGGAA